>CAUJDL010000046.1 GCA_963169635.1 Bacteroidota bacterium | reverse complement strand
TTTTTTTAAATAAAAATAAATAGTTACTGCATCTTATTTGGCATAACAATTGTCATATATTATACATGTTAGCAAAGCAATTAATACAATCAAATTTTCCATCAGTACATCTTACAGATAAAGTATCTTTTGCATTAAGCTTAATGGAAGATTACGACTTACAACATATACCTGTAACTAATGAAGATAAATTTACTGGTATTGTTAGTAAAGATGATTTATTAGATATTGATGAAGCTGCACCAATTGCTTCTTTACAAAACCTATTTACTGTTATTGCTGTAAAAACAGATGAACATTTTATAACAGCACTTAAACTTATAGCACAACACCATGTATCTATTATTGCTGTAGTAAATGAGCAATTAGAAATGCAAGGTATTATTACCTTACCAGAATTAACACAAGCTTTAGCAAATTATTTAAGCTGTAACGAACCTGGTGGTTTAATAGTTTTAGAAACAGAAAAACGCCATTTTTCTTTTGGCGAAATTTGCAGATTAGTAGAAACAAATGATGCATATATTACACAATTAAATACAAGTGTAGAAGCAGAAACAGGATTAATTATTGTAACAATAAAAGTAAATACTACAGAAATTAGCGATATTATAGCTACCCTTCAACGATATGATTATGCAGTTCGTTACTACTTTGGCGAAGAACAATTTGCCAATGAACTAAAAGATAATTTTAACCAATTAATGTTTTATTTGAATATGTAGGATGGATATTCTTACACTAATTATTTCATTTTTCTCCCAAATAATTTTATTAAAAATACTTTTACTGTTTAGCAAAAGCATACATTTATAGCCATTAAAAATTTTGTTACTTGATGAAGCATTGGTTTTTACTTTTAGTGTATCTTTTTATTGGCTGTGTAAATTTTGCAATAGCACAAAATAGTACCATTAATATTTTAAATGCTTCTACAGCTGATACTACTTTTTTCAATAACGACTCTACTATTTATACTATTGGCGAAATTCTTTTAAAAGGAAATAAAACAACTAAATCTTATACCATCTATAGAGAAGTACCTTTTAAACAAGGAGATAAATTAAGTGCCAAACAATTAACTGAACATTTAGTATTAGCTAAAAATCAAATAATGAATACCTCATTATTTTTAGATGTTACTGTTTATGTAAGTAACATAATTAATAATGTAGCTACTATTCAAATTAATGTAAAAGAAAGATGGTATATTTTTCCTTTGCCTTATTTTAAACTGGCTGATAGAAATTTTAGCCAATGGTGGTACGATCATAAAGCAAGTTTAAATAGAGTAAATTATGGTTTAAAATTTTTTCATAATAATATTAGTGGTCGTAATGATAAGCTTACAGTTAATTTAATTACAGGCTATAGTCAGCAAGTACAATTGGGTTATGCTAATCCTTTCTTAGATAAAAAACTTAAGCATGGATTTTCTGTTGTTTTAAATTATTTAAGACAAAAAGAAATGAACTATGCTACCATCAATCATAAACAAGTGTTTGTAAAATCTGATGATTTTATTAGAGAAAGTGCAATGGGTTTATTTACTTATTCTTATCGTCCTGATTCTAAATTTCGTTTTTTAACAACATTGGGTATTTATCATTTAAATATTGCAGATACTGTATTACAATTAAATCCTCATTATTTACCTGTTAATACAAAAAGTAATCAACTTAATTATGCTTCTTTATCTGCTACATTACAATACTTTGCATTAGACTATATTCCTTTTCCTAAAAAAGGTTTTATGTTTAGTACTACGCTTTATGGCAGAGGTTTACAGCAAGATGTAAATATGTTACAAGCAACAGTAATTACTACCAATGCAGTTAGTTTAGATGATAATAGTTTTTTACAATTTCATACAAATAGTACCATTAAATTTGGTAAAAGCAAATCTTACTTTAATCAATCATTAATGGGTTATAACGAAATGTATTTAAGAGGTATGGAGCCTTATGTAATTGATGGCATGGCTGGTTTTGTAAGTAATAATACTTTTTATCATAAACTTTTTGATTTTAATTTTAAGAATCCAATAAAAATAAAAAATTACGAAACTATTCCTTTTGGTTTTTATGCAAAACTTTATGGCGATATTGGTTATGCTTACAATCAATATGCTACAGGTAATAAAGCATTAGCCAATATTCTTTTAAGTGCTGCAGGTATAGGCTTAGATATTACTACTATTTACGATTTTGTTTTTAGAATAGAGTATGGTGTAAATAATGTAGGCGATAAAGTTTTTGGTTTAAGAATAAATGGAGCTTTTTAAAATAAATTCATTTTCTTAACTTCATTATATGCTTGAAAATATAATTAATTATTTTTCTACTTTAGAACAACGCCCTTTAGAAAGAATGGCTTTGTTAGTTGGTGGTTTATTATTTTTTTGGATAATAGAAGGCTCTATACCACTTATACAAATGAATTATAAAAAAAATAAATGGCAACATGCTGCTGTTAATTTTGGCTTTACAATTATTCATTTAATTATTCATACTTTTTTAGCAATTATTATTATTAAATTAAGTGATTGGTGTTTAAATAATCATATTGGTTTTGTGTATTGGTTCAATGCTTCTATTATTGGTACAATACTTATTTCTTTTTTAGTGTTAGATTTTTTTGGTGGTTGGTTAGTACATATTATAGAACATAAAGTGCCTGTATTATGGAGGTTTCATATAGTACATCATGCAGATAATAATGTAGATGTAACAACAGGTTTAAGACATCATCCTATAGAAAGTATTGTTCGTGGATTTTTCTTTTTTGCAGGTATTATTGTAAGTGGTGCACCTATGTATGCTGTTATGATTTTTCAAACAATATTAGTTTTAGCAACAGCATTTACACATGCAAATATTAAATTGCCTTTTTGGTTTGATAAGTTTTTAAGTTATGTTCTTGTATCGCCCAATATGCACAAAGTACATCATCATTGGAAACAGCCTTATACCGATTCTAACTATGGTGCTGTATTAAGTATTTGGGATAGATTATTAGGCACTTTTTCTCACTTACCTCATACACAAATAAAATATGGATTAGATAAAAAATATCCTAACGATAAAGATGAAGATTTTTTATTACTGATGAAAAAACCTTTTGGTAAAATGGATGATTAATTTATACTGAACATTTTTGATGATAATCTACAATTTCTATAGCTGTTCTTTCTATCTCAAACCCTTGATAATATTGATATAATTCATCTAATGTTTGTACAATTACTGCTGCATCTAAGGTTGTTACTAATTTACTTCTAAACTCTTTAATATTTGGTAAGCCTTTTAAATAATTAGCATAATGTTTTCTCATTTCTAAAATGCCTAAATTATTTCCTTTCCATTCTATAGATTTTTGTAAATGTTTTTTACACACATCAACTCTTTCTTTTAATGTTGGTGGTGGTAATTCTTCTCCTGTTGTTAAATAATGTTTTATTTCTCTAAATATCCAAGGATAGCCAATAGCTGCTCTACCTATCATCATGCCATCTACACCATATTTATCTTTATAAAGTTTAGCTTTTTGTGGACTATTAATATCTCCATTACCAAAAATAGGAATATGTATTCTGCTATTGTTTTTAACTTTTGCTATTAGCGACCAATCTGCTTCTCCTTTATACATTTGGTTTCTGGTTCTTCCATGTATGGCAAGTGCTTTAATGCCTACATCTTGCAAACGTTCTGCTACTTCTTCTATATTTTTATTTTCATCATCCCAACCTAAACGTGTTTTAACTGTTACTGGTAGTTGTGTACTTTTTACAACAGCCTCAGTTAGTTTTACCATTAAATCTACATCTTTTAATACACCTGCACCAGCACCTTTAGTAACAATTTTTTTAACAGGACAACCAAAATTAATATCTAACAAATCTGGATTTACAGCATCAACAATTTTGGCACTTAATGACATTGCATCTTCATCGCCTCCAAAAATTTGAATACCAATTGGTCGTTCATAATCAAAAATATCTAACTTTTTTCTGCTTTTAATGGCATTTCTTATTAAACCTTCACTACTGATAAACTCAGTGTACATAAGGTCTGCACCATTTTCTTTACACACTGCACGAAATGGAGGATCACTTACATCTTCCATTGGTGCAAGTAATAATGGAAAATCTTCTAACACAATTCTATCACCTATTTTTACCATAAAGCTTGTAGCTTTTATTTTAGGCAAAGATACTGTTTAAAAAAGTGATGTTTTATAAACTTAGGCTTAAATGAACTGATTTTTTCTTTTCATTTACTTATTTAAAACTCTTTATTGTCTGAAGATTCTTCTTTCTTTTCTGGTTGCTCTTCTTTTTCTTTTTTATTTTTCTTGTCTTTCTTCTTTTTTTCCTTTGTTGATTTTTTACCAGCATCGCTTTCAGCTTCTTCTTTTTTCTCTTCTTGCTTTTCTGTGGTAGTACTATCTTTTACAGGCTTTTCTTCTGTTGTTGTTGTTTCTTGTTTTACAGGCTCTTCTTCTTTCTCTTTTTTATTTTTCTTGTCTTTCTTCTTTTTTTCCTTTGTTGATTTTTTACCAGCATCACTTTCAACTTCTTCTTTTTTCTCTTCTTGCTTTTCTGTGGTAGTACTATCTTTTACAGGCTTTTCTTCTGTTGTTGTTGTTTCTTGTTTTACAGGCTCTTCTTCTTTTTCTTTTTTATTTTTCTTGTCTTTCTTCTTTTTTTCCTTTGTTGATTTTTTACCAGCATCACTTTCAACTTCTTCTTTTTTCTCTTCTTGCTTTTCTGTGATAGTACTGTCTTTTACAGCCTTTTCTTCTGTTGTTGTTTCTTCTTGTTTTACAGGCTCTTCTTCTTTTTCTTTTTTACTTTTCTTGTCTTTCTTCTTTTTTTCTTTACTTGGTTTTTTACCAAAATCAGCTTCTTCTTTTTTCTCTTCTTGCTTTTCTGTTGTAGTACTGTCTTTTACAGGTTTTTCTTCTGTTGTTGTTTCTTCTTGTTTAGCTGGTTGCTCTTCTTTATCTTTCTTACTTTTCTTTTCTTTTTTCTGTTTTTCTTTACTTGGCTTTTTACCAAAATCAGTTTCTTCTTTTTTCTCTTCTTGCTTTTCTGTTGTAGTACTGTCTTTTACAGGCTTTTCTTCTTTTGTTGTTGCTTCTGCTTTTTCTTCTTCATCAGCATCTTGTTTTGATTTTTTATTACTCTTCTTAATTTTTTTAGAACTTTTTTTCTTGTCTCCTTTTATATTTTTTCCTTTACCAACTACTACAGAATCTTCATTAGCTACTTGTGTACTATCTGTAATTTCACCTTCATCATCTACTTGCGATTTACCTTTTTTACCTTTCTTCTTCTTTTTCTTAGAAATAGGTTTGCCAAATTTGTCTGTTTCATCATCATCTTCATCATCATCACCTACTACACTTGTTTCACCAGAAATGCCACCACCTTTTTTAGTAATTTTTCCACCAGGTTTTACTCCTGAAGATTTTTTACTTCCTTCTACTTGAATCCAATCCTTACATCCTTCATTATCTTCTAAATCGTTTAATTCACTCATTAAACCACAATGCTTTTTTTTATGTAATGTATCAATAGGTGTAGTACAACAAAATTTTACAGGTATTCTTACAGGTATAATATTAGTTTCTCTACCTGCTGTATTATATAATGGTACTTCTTTTACAATGCCAGTAATCATATCCTGACTAAAGCCTAAACGTACAGTAACTGTTACTTCATAAGGTACACCATATATATCTTCTCTCTTTTCATTTCTTACAAATTTTTCATCAATTAATAATAATTGATTAGGCTTCATCCTTTTTACTTTATAAACTAAATCTGCTGGTAATGCCAATAATGGGTCTTCAAGTTTTTTAATTTCTTTTTTCTTAGGTTCTTTTGTTTCAGTAGCTTCTGCAGTAATTAATGTGTCTTTATTTTCTTGTGCATACACAAATATTGTTGAGCATAAAAAGAAAATAAACGACAAGGGTAATTTTAACAACATGCAATAATTTTAATATTTTAAAAAAGTTTTCTTTACAAAAGCGGAAAGTTAGTATAAAAATAAAATAGTTCTGCATTAAGTTGTTTATTTTGCCGTTTCTTTCATAGAAGAATTTATTGAAGCATAATGAATAGATTATTTTTTTTTGTAGGGATATTTTTGGTAATGAATTGTTGTCAACAATTGAATGCTCAATGTGGTACTACTATTAATAGTTTTCCTTATCAAGAAAGTTTTGAAACAGGACAAGGAAATTGGACAACTGGTGGCACAAATAATGATTGGACTTATGGTACACCTAATAAAACAATTATAAAAAGTGCAGCAAGTGGTACTAAATGTTGGATAACAGGTACACTAACTGGTAATTTTTATAACCTTGGAGAAAATGCTTGGTTAATGAGTCCTTGTTTTGATTTTACTAACCTTACTAATCCACAAATTTCTTTTAATATTTTTTGGGAAACAGAAAGAAAATATGATGGTGCTACTTTTCAATATTCTACTAATGGAGGAAATACTTGGCAAACATTGGGCAATGCAAGCTCTAACAGTAATTGCTTAGGTGTAAATTGGTTTAATTATTCTCCAATAACTTCTATTGGTGTTGATGGTTGGTCTGGAACAAAATTAGCTACCTCAGGTAGTTGTCAAGGTACAGGAGGTAGTAATGGTTGGGTAAATGCAAAACATAATATTACTGCACTTGCAGGGCAAAGTAATGTACGTTTTAGATTTGTGTTTGGTGCAGGTACTACCTGTAATAATTTTAATGGCATAGCAGTAGATGATATTGCTATTACAGAAGCACCTGCTAATACTACAGATTTTCTTTTTACTTGTAGTACTAATAATACTGTTGCTTTTACTAATACATCTTCTATTTGTGGAGCTAATTTTATTTGGAATTTTGATGACCCTTTATCTCCAAATAATATTAGTAATGCAGAAAATCCTACACATATTTTTACAGCACCTGGTACTTATCAAGTTTCTTTAACAGTAACTTTTCCAGGAAATATTACCATTACAAAAACAAAAACAATTACTGTATTAAATGTACAAACTACCATTGTAAAACCTATCTATTGTTTTAACGATAGTAATGGAATAATTAAAGCAAATGTAACAGGTGGTAATGGTAGTTATATTTACACATGGAATACTACACCTGTACAAACAACTGAAACAATTAATAATTTAAAAGCAGGAAATTATAGTGTTACTGTTAGCGATACAAATGCTTGTACTGTTACATCAACTGTTACATTAGCATCGCCTACCCAACTTGTTGGAAATTTACAAATACAAAAAGATTTGTGTCAACAACATAATGGTTCTGCAACTATACAAGTTAATGGTGGTTCATCTCCTTATACTTATTTATGGAGTAATAATGCTACAACCAACAATATTCAAAACTTAGCTGCTAATAGTTATACTGTTGTAGTTACAGATGATAATTTATGTACTTTACAAATGACAGCAATTGTTACAGATTCTACTAATAAAATAAACATGAGTTTGGGTAACGATACTTCATTTTGCCCCAATAATCAATTAACCTTACAACCAGGAAATTTTGCAAATTATTTATGGCAAAATGGTTCTACTAATGCTACTTATACTGTATCAAGCACAGGCACTTATTTTGTAAAAGTTACATATAATGATGGTTGTACAAAAAGCGATACAATTAAAGTTATTGTAGATTGTAGCGATGTTTATTTTCCTTCTGCATTTACACCTAACAACGATGGCTTAAACGATAATTTTGGACCCATTGGAAATATTGGTGCATTAACCAATTTTACAATGAATATTTATGGACGTTGGGGACAATTAATTTTTAGTACAAATAATCCTTATATAAAATGGAATGGAAAAATGAATGGAATTGATGTAGATATGGGTTCTTATGTTTGGATGGCATCTTACTCTATCAATAATAAACCTATCATTCATAAAAAAGGAACAGTATTAATTATTAGGTAATAAAACTATTAAATTTGTTTTTGCCTACATTAAAAAAGGTCTCATAGTTCAATGGATAGAATAGGAGTTTCCTAAACTCTAGATCCAAGTTCGATTCTTGGTGAGACCACTTTCTTCATATCAATAAAATGAATAGTTCAGTTGATATTACTACAATAGAAAAATATACTAAAGAAGATTTAGTAAAGTTTGTAGAGCATTTAATGAATACCCATTTTGAAAAATTAGTTTTTCTTTTATATAATGTTGATGTTAATGAACATAAAGTAAAACAACTTATTAGCAGTACTAATACTCATCAAGCAACACTTATTGCAGAAGCTATTATTGAACGTATAGCAGAGAAGAAAAAAACCAAAGCAATGTATAAGCAACCTAAAGAAAATATTGCAGATGATGATAGATGGGATGCAGATGAATAATTATATTAACTGCTATGATCTGCAATGATTACCCACTCTCCTTTTATTTTTCTAAACAATAATGTATAGTGGCCTTGAATATTACCTACACTTCTTTGCAAAAACCATTTACCCACTACAAAATAATATTCTTTAGATAATTTTTTTATTTGCAGAATTGTAGAAGTAAACTTACCCATATAAGCAGTATCTGGATAATTTTTTTTATAATTATTTAATGTAGCATGATAACCATAAGTAATACCATTTTTACCAATAAACATTAAACTATCATTTTGCCAATAACCATGCATAAATTTTTCTAAATTGCCATTATTCCATGCTGCTTCTTGTAGTTGTAAAATATGGGTAATTTGTTTTTCATCTATACTTTGTGCATTTGTTTTAATTACCAACAAAAGCATTAAACAAATAATTACATTTTTCATTTTTAAATGAATTTAATAAAGCTAAAATAATTTTTAAATTGAAAGTAGAAAGTAAAAATAAATATTAATAACTATACACTTCTTCTAAAGTATAGTCTTTTAATTGTTGTTGTGTAGCAGCCCAATTATTAGTAAAACCTAAAATAAAACCACCACCACCAGCACCACAAAGTTTTAAAAAGTAATCGCCATTATCTAACCCTTTAGCAACTTCTTTTTGCAAGTTTTCTGGAAAAAAATCTTTCATATACTGCAATTGAAAAGAGCTTAGATTATACATAGATTGATAAAAATCAGTTGTTTTATTATCTAAAAAATGCTGAATGGCAGTATTATTATTTTGAATTATGTGTTGTTTAAATTTTTCTTTAAACTCATCTTGGCTATACAAATGATTAAACATTCCCATCATTTTAGAAGTAGTTCTAGGAAAAGTAGTATCTAATAAAAAGATTACATTCTTTTTATCTACAGATGGTATAGGAAGTTTTGTAGTAATAATATCGTGAGAGCCTTTATATAAAATAGGTTCGTTTAATATACTGCTTAAAGGGTCTAAACCAGAACTTACACCATGAAAATAAGATTCATAATTTCCTAAACCCTTTTTTAATTCTTTAATTTTATGAAAGGTAATTTCTTTTAGTTCGTCTTTAAATAATTTGGCTTTTACCAAATATCTTAAAACAATTGCAGCAACTAAAGCACCAGAGCTGCCTAAGCCATAACCTTGTGGAATATTACTTTTAAAAAATAACCCTTGTTCTAATTCGTGCTCAAACTTTTTTACCTCCAACACAAATTTTTCATCCATGTGGCTTGATATGAATGCACAAAACTTTCTTAGATATTCATTAGATTGTAGAGCATGTTTTTTATCTTCTGCATTAGTAGAAAACTCAAACTTACCATAATACTTATTACATGGAATTACCAATGCCATACCATCATGCAAAACAGCATATTCACCAAATAATAAAATTTTTGAGTTTAGTTGCTCCATGAATTTTGTTTAATTAACCACACCACCTAACCCTGCTTGGTCGTATAAAACAGATTTTAATTTATTTTTTAATCGTTGTTCTATCAACTCGTTTACATTTTTTTCAATACTTGCAGGATATAATAAATGAATATTAGGACCTGCATCTAAAGTAAAGCAAACGGGTAGTTTAGTTTCTTCTCTAAAATTAAAAATCTGTTCTATGATAAAAACTGTTTCAGGCTTCATTAACATGTAATAATCCTGAGACGTCATCATCATGGCATGCAAAGTTAAAGCTTCTCTTTCTGTTATAGCTATGAAAGTTTCAAAATCGCCATTTTTTAGTACAGATAGCATGGTTTTACAGTTATTATTGGCATCTAAAAACCTTGCATTTGCATAAGGATGATTATTCATTAATGCATGGCCAACACTGCTTGAAACTTTTTTAGGTGTATCTTCTACAATTAAAATTGCATCTTTCATACTACTAAAATTTTCATGAACAGTATTAATAGGAATTGCAAATTCATTAGTAGCATTTTCAACATTTTCTAAATTTCCCCACAATGCAAAAGGACCAAAAAAAGAACGACAAGCACTACCACTTCCTAATCTTGCTAAACTACTTGCTTGATTTTTAAAGTTAGTATCTGTAAATGTATTGGTAGCTTTTAATAATGCAGCAGCAATTGCAGCAAAGGCAGATGCTGAAGATGCAATACCTGTAGAGTGAGGAAAACTATTAGTTGAATGAATTGTTATTGCATATTGTTGTAACAAAGTAGCAAACTCTTTTTGCTGACTTGCATATTTAATAATTCTTTCTTTAAAACTATCTTTTGGTTTGCCTTCAAAAAAATATGCTAACTCAATTGCAGCATTATTTTTAGGTGTGCATTGTAATTTTACTTCTGTAAATGCATGGGTTAATGTCATACTTAAAGAAGCATTGCAGGGTAATTGATTTCCATGCTTTCCCCAATATTTTACTAATGCAATATTTGATGGATATTTAGCAATAATTTCTTGTGTCATTTTATTTTATCAATTCGTTGTAAGTAAAAAATGTTGTCATATTTTTTTGCAGAAAATAGTTTTTAGCAGTATTTATATCTCTACATGTTGCCATAATAAAATCTCCTCCCCAAGCTCCTAAAGATTTTATTGCAAATGGATAATCTTGAAACATTTGTTCTTTAATAGGCAATGTATTTAAAACAGATGCCACTAATGTTTCACTTTGTTGCATAAGATTTTCCCAAGCTTCTATTTCAGTACAATTAGTAGCACTTAACACTATATTATTCATTTGCTCTAATTGTTGTGGTGTAATTATTTTATTTTTAAATGCATTAATTTCTTTAGAGCTAATTTGTTTTTTACCTAAATAAATAAATAATATATAAGGTGTAATATTTTTAGCTAAAGTAAATGTTGTAATTGTTTTTTGCTGAATAATATAAACAATAGGTTTGCTTGCAGTAGCTGTAGCAATATCGTAGCCTGAGCCTTCAAATGTATTTGCTAATAAATCATAAGCATTTACACCAGACCACTGACTTAATAATGAAATAAGTGTAGCACTTGTACCAAAACCAAATGCTCTATTAAAAGAAAGTGTAAATTGAAAATTTAGTTGCTCTAATAAAATATTTTTATTTTTTTGTTTGATGTATTGTAAAAGCTGTTGTACAATTTTTGCTTTTTCTAGATCGTTTGTTTGTACAATTTCTAATGCAGTAGAAAACTCTATTGTAAGCCAACAATTATTTTGCTCATCAAAACATTGCCAAAAAATATGTTGATTAGTATGTTGTGTAATAGTAACAGCCTGACCTACATTAAGTGGAATAGCTAAGCATTTAGAGCCCCTTAAAACAAAGTATTCTCCAAATAATAATAATTTTCCTGATGCTTCATATTTTAATACTTCCATTTATAACAGCTCTCTTTAAAATATTAATGTGTAGTTTCTATTAAACTCCATCTTTCTGCTAAATTTCTTACAGCAGATACGCTTACTACTTTATCTTTAAAATATTCTATCACTTCTTGTTTTCTGCTTTCTGGTACTTTTAGTTGTTTTAAAATATTTAGTAAGTGCATTTTCATGTGCCCTTGCTGAATACCAACTGTAACTAAATTTTTTACAGCAGAAAAATTATTAGCTAAACCAGTAGCTGCAGCAATACTCATTAATTCTGTTGCAGAAGGATTATCTAACAATTCTAAACTTAATTTTACTAAAGGATGTAAAGTAGTTAAACCACCAACAACGCCTAAAGCAAAAGGAATTTCTACAGTAAAACGAAAAGTATTTTCATCAATATCAACATGACTTAATGAAGTATAACTACCCGATTGTGCTGCATAAGTATGGCTACATGCTTCTACTGCTCTAAAATCGTTGCCTGTTGCTAATACTACAGCATCTACACCATTCATAATTCCTTTATTATGTGTAGTAGCTCTATGAGGGTCTAACTCTGCAATACGTACACCTAAACGAAATCTTCTGGCAAACTCTTTACCACTCATACCTGCTACAATATTATCTAACTCATTAATAGAAGTTTCTACATAACATTTTACTCTGCAATTTGGTGTATAGTTAGAGAGAATACACATAATAATTTCTAATCCATCTTTTGTAAATTCTTTTTGTGCTGCATGCCATTGTTTAAAGGTATTTGCAAACTGCTCTAAACAAGAGTTAATAAAATTTGCACCCATAGAATCTATGGTTTCAAATGTTGCATAAAGTTGCATTAAGTGTGGTTCTTTATCGCTTAAATCTCTTAGCTCAATATTTAAAATACCACCACCACGTTTTACCATATTTTCTGTAATATCAAAACAATCTTTTACTAATTTTTCTTTTAAATCAGCAAATTTTTGTACAAGTAATGCTTTATCATCTTTCCATAGAAAATGAACTTGTCCAATTTTTTCTGTATTAATAATGGTTGTTTTAAAACCACCTCTGGTAAACCAAAATTTTGCACTATTAGCTGCAGCAGCTACTACAGAGCTTTCTTCTATAACCATTGGTACCATGTATGCTTTATTATTAATAAGCATATTAGGGCAAATACAAAATGGTAATGGAAAATTAGAAATAGTATTTTCGCTAAACTCTTCTAATAAGTTTTGCATTTTACTATCTGCATGATGAAAGCTTTTAAAAATTGCTAATGCATTTGCTGCATCAATATTTTTTTCTGTTACAATAGTTAATTTTTCGTCTCTACTTTTTTTAGAAAAGCCATGAACAATTTTATGTTCTTTCTTCATTGTTAATTTTCTTTAATAGTTAAAAAAGTACGTGCTAATAAAATACCTTCTATTTGATATTGGATAAACTCATCTAAAGCTGCTTGAGATTCTTTGGCATGTTTCAATATTTCTGAAGCCATACCAAACATAGCATTTGCAGTAGATTTTTGTATTAAATAATATCCGTCTAAAAAGTTTTTAATTCCTCCACTTATAATAATGGTATTACATTTTCTTTTGTTGCCTAATTCTTTTATTAGTTGATTATTGAAAGCTACCATTTCTTCTGCTGAATGACCTACTTGCTCAAAGGGTTTTAAATATTTTGCTTTTGTTTTATTTCTTAATAATTCTAATTTAGAAAAATTAGTACCACCATTAGCAGCAAACTCTATTGCAGTTAAAGGTAATTGTAATAATTTTTTCATGCTTTGATAGCCAAAGCCTTGCCCTACTTCTTTTACAATGAGTGGTAATTTTACTTGTTGTAAAAATGTTTCAATGGTTTGTAGTGGTGCATGTTTTATAAAATCTCCTTCTGGTTGCATCCATTCTTGTAAAGGATTTACATGAATAATTACGCCATCTGCTTTTAACTTTTCTACTAATTTATTAATTGCATTTAATGATTTTGCAGCAATCATTTTTTCTATTTGTGCAATACCAAAGTTTAAATAAAAAGGAGTTTGATTGCCTAATATGGGTCTTAAATTAAAGTCGTTTATTTTTTCTTTATTTTCTAAAGCAATTCTTGCAGAACCAACACCCATACCTAAACCAAATTTTGCTGCTGCAATTGCTAATCTATTATTTATTTCATTTGTTTTAGTAGTGCCGCCTGTCATGCTAGAAATCCAAATTGGATATTTCATTTTTCTATTACCAATACTTATTGGCCATTCATCATTTTTATTAGGATGTGCTGCCAACATTGGTTCATAATAAAAACGTGCATCAATCAGTGAGTTTTGAGATAATAATGCTAATGCAATATGACTATCTTTTCTGGTGGCAGTTTTTTTTGAATTAATGGCTAAAACTTGTTTTTTGCTACTCATAAAAATATACAACGTAACTATTTTCTTTAATGAAAGCAAAAATACAGTTTAATAGTGGCAATTACATTTATACTTACAGAATTGTATTATTAAGAATTAATAAAATAACAGTTTAATTTTTGATGATACTAACTATCAAATTATCTTTACAATATGCAAATTAAAACTGCTCAATACCTAATTTCATCACCAAGTTTTGAAAAATGTCCAACACCCGATAAGCCAGAATTTGCTTTTATAGGAAGAAGTAATGTTGGTAAATCTTCTTTAATAAATATGTTGGTAAATCAAAAAAATTTAGCCAAAACATCTGCAACACCTGGTAAAACTCAATTAATCAATCATTTTATTATTAATAATAGTTGGTATTTAGTGGATTTGCCAGGTTATGGATATGCTAAACGCTCTCAAAAAGATAGAAACAGATGGGAGCAAATGATAGAAAATTATTTAAGAAAAAGAGAAAACCTTATTAATGTTTTTGTATTAATAGATGTAAGGCACTCGCCACAACAAAATGATTTAGCCTTTATTAATAAATTAGGAGAATGGCAAGTACCTTTTGTTTTAGTTTTTACCAAAGCAGATAAAGAAAAACCTAATGCAGTAAAAAGAAATGAGCAAAGTTTTTTAAATAAAATGAAAGAAACCTGGCAGTTTTTACCTCAAAGTTTTATTACCAGTGCAGAGAAAAAAATAGGTAGGGAGGAGTTATTAACTTTTATACAAAGTTGTTTTGAGGAAAATAAATAAAAAAGCCTACAACATATTTTTAGTAATTGTAGGCTGATAATTAGTTTAACAAGCTTTCTGCTATTATTAGCACTTGTTCTATTCTTGAATAGTTTACAGAATAATGAATACTTTTTCCATCTCTTTTAGTATTAACTATTCCTGCTCTTCTTAAAATAGCTAAATGTTGCGATGCTACAGATTGCTCAATACGCATCTTAACATACAATTCAGTAACAGTAATTGATTTTTTTTCGTCAATTAACTTTACAATTTGTTGGCGTAACTTGTGATTTAAAGACCTGAGTGTTAAAGCAGCTTTTTTTAACTTAAGAGGCTCTATAACAATAGGTGTTACACCATTTGATAGAACTAAGTTTAACTGGTTCATAAAATGATTCTTTGGGGGTTAAAGAAGTCATAAATGTAGAAAATATTTGCCATATAAAACTATATTTTCTTAAAAAATTAAATTTTGCCTTTCGTAGGTGTATAAAAATCTTTTAAATAATAAGGTTCGCTATAAGCTAAATTGGCAAAATTATTTGTAGTAAATGCTTCTTCTGCAAGTGCTACAATACTTTCTGGCAAGTAATGAAAATTGACATATACAGCATTTGAATGATGATTTATTTGCTTTAATTTATGATGTCCATTTCCAAAAAAAACAATAATATGTTCTTTTAAGTTATTGTAAAAACTATGCTCATCTAAAATCATTGCAGTTGGTTGTATAATTTCTTGCATTTGCTGATTGTATAAAGCAGTATATACTTCCATTCTTCTGGCATCTATCATTGGGCAATATAACACAGGTTTTTGCTCATTATTTTCTGGTAAAAACTGAGTAATATTTTGATGCATGGCATTTGCCATTAAGTGCAAAGTATTTAATGTAATTAATGGTTTTTGTAAAGCATAACAAATTCCTTTTGCAGATGCAAGACCTACTCTTAAACCTGTATAACTACCAGGGCCATTTACTACAACAACTGCATCTATACTTTGTATAGATAATTTTTGCTGCTGCAATATTTTTTGTATGGTTGGCTGTAAAAAAGATGCATGATTTTTTTGTTCAGTATTTTTTTCTGCTGCTAATATTTGATGGTTATTAGATAAATAAACACCAGCATGTTCTAATGCTGTATCAATATGTAATAGTAATGCCAATACTTTTATTTTATAAAAAGCAAAAATAAATAGTATTCAATGAAGTTGAAAGTTAATTATCCGCCTATTCTCATAGTTCTCATTGGCGAGCCTCCACCACGCATCATACCTCTCATAAACGAAGGCATTTTTTGTCCACTACCTGCAAACTTTCTAAGGTTATAAGTAAAGCTAAGCATTACATATTGTGTTAATACTGTAGTACGTGTATCTTGTATATAGTTTTGTTGCACAGTTCGTGTAATACTTTTATTCTGATTTAATAAATCATACACACTAAACTTAATTTCTCCTTCTTTATTTTTAAAGATAGTTTTTGCAATAGAAAAATTCCAGATAGGTATTGTTTGATTATAACCTGCACTTTGCCCACGATACATTGTTAAATCAAATTCGCTACCAACAATCCAACCAGATTTTGAACTATAAGTTGGCTCTACAGAAAATATTTGTGTAAAATAATCGCCATCTTGTGTATTATTTAAAGAATACCTTGCAATAGTATAAGAAGATGAGCTTGAAAAATTAAGGTCAAAAATTTCTTTAATATTCATATTATAACTTACTCTTTCGCCAATAACATAATTGTGTGTGTAGTTTTTTACGTTATTATAAAGGTTAATATCTTTCATATACATTAAAGTAGTAGTAAGGTTTACATTTGATTTTGGTTTTTTAACAGGGAAACCATAGTTGATAAAACCAGAAATATTCATAGCTCCATTTATATTTACAGGTTTTGAATATTGTGCACCAGGTATTAATATCATTCCATCTACAATAATTGGATTTGCACCTACATTTTGTACAATACTATTTCCAATTTTATTTTGTGTTAAACTACCATTTAAGCTAACAAAAAAGTTTTTAAATGTTATCATATTAAACTTAGAGTAAAAGATACTAAAGTTGTGTCTAAACTCTTGAGCCAAATCTGGATTACCATTTTTAATATATAATTGGTTGCTATTATCAATTACATCTTGCAACTGTGTAATAGATGGTGCATTAGTACTTCCTCTATAATCGAAACGTAAATTTTTTGTTCTGCTTTTACTATATCTTAATTGAAAACTTGGAAAGTAATTAGTAAACTTATTACTTAAGTTCGTAGATTTTGTTTGATTGTTGCTGGTAAGTTCTGCATATTGTACACCCATACCTAAAGTATAACTCCAATCTTTTGTTACTTGCTCTCTATATTGTACATTAAATCTGTTAGAGATATTTGTATTATCAAATTTATTGGTAAGGTTAGGCACTACAATATCAAAATTGCCTGTGTTTTTATTGTATAAAAATGTTTGTTGGTCTGAGTTGTTTTTATTGTAATTATAAATATAACTTAATTCAATTTGTCCTCTTTTACCTATTGGCTCAGTATAAGATAAATTGCTACTAAAAGTTTTTCCATTTCTGTTGGTACTATTAATTTGATTTGCTGTATCTATTACTATACCACCAGAAGTATTAATATTATTGTAAGAAATATTAGTACCATCAGATTCGCTATTGCTTAAGCCTGGTGTTAAGTTTAAAGATATTGTACGACCACGTTTTTTAAATTTATGTCTAAATAAAATTGAAGTACTAAAATTATAACCATCGCTATTGTTATTAATTAATTGTTGTACTTGGCTTAAATAAATAGATTTTCCTTTGGTTAAAGTAGAAATTGTTTGTTGATTATTTTCATTTTGTTGATAGCTAAAGTTTGGACGAATTAAAATAGAATTATTAGAATCTATTTTTTGGTCTATCTCAAAATTAAAACGATGGTTTTGATTTGTATTTCCAGAAAAAGTTTTATTGTTATTAAATTGAGATGAGTCGTTAGTTACAAATGTTTCTGTATAGTTTTCATTATCATTATTTACTTTCATGTTATTATAAAAATAACTACCACTAACACTTGTTTTAGGGCTCCAATAATCGTTGTAATTTATACCACCAGCCCATGTAGTAGCAATGCCTGCTTGATTGGCAGTCATAAAATTTCCTAAATTTCCACCACCTCTGCCTCCTCCCATAGAAAACATTCCACCACCACCAGAAGGATTCATTACTCCCAATAAATCTTGAATAGAAAAGTTTTGCTGATTAATATTATTACCTTGACCTATAAATGATATTTGCTGATTTCCATTAAACCTATTAAAGTTTGCATTAGTGCTATATCGTTCATTATTACCTGCACCAACACTTAGTTTGCCAAAGTATCCTTTTTTTCTGTTTTTCTTAGTGATAAAATTAATAGTAGTTTCTCTGTTACCATCATCAAAACCACTAAAAGTACTTTGATCGCTTTTAGCATCATAGGTTTGTACTTTTTCAATCATATCGCTTGGTAAATTTTTTGTAGCTGTTGTTGGGTCATCTCCAAAAAATCTTTTACCATCTACTAAAACACGTTTTACTGTTTGTCCTTGTACTGTTACACTTCCACTTTTATCTACTTGTACACCTGGTAATTTTTTTAATAAATCTTCTGCGGTTGCATTAGGTTTTGTTTTAAAACTATTTGCATGAAACTCTGTAGTATCGCCTTTTATTTGTACAGGAGCAGCTACAACAGCTACACCTTCTAATTCAGAAGCTGTAGGCTTTAAATAAATAGTACCTAAATCTACAGTTGCATTTTGTTTGCTAAACGATACAGTTTTAAAAAAATGTTCGTAACCATTAAAGCTAATTTGTATTAAATAAGTACCAAATGAAGTAGCTCTAATTTCAAAATTGCCTTCTTTATTAGCTAATCCAAAAGCTTCTACAGTAGAATCTTTAGGATGTAATATAGTTATTGTAGCATCTTTTAAAGATTGCTTTGCAACTGTATCTGTTAATTTACCTTTTAATGTAGGATTTTGTTGAGCATTAGCAGTTGTAGCCAATAAAAAAATAGCAATGATGAATAAAATTTTTTGCATAAGTATTTTAATTAAATACAATTAATAGTTTATGTACGAAAATAATCGTTTGAAATGTTGTCTAAATGTTAATAATGATGAAGTGATGATAAAAATGATAAAGTAAGTTTTATGGTTTTACACCAATAATTTTATTAACTGCATCTATAGCCTGAGTTAATCTTTCTTCATAATTATTGCCTTTTATTTCTACCCATGGTGTAGTTTGATTTATCATGATATCTTTATAAATATGGTGCAATTCTTTTCTTGGTTTTTCATCAGGATATTCTCTTAACTCATCTTGTACCCAAGGCAAATCTATATTACATAATAAATAAAAATCGTAAGGTTTGTTGACTATTTCATCTAAAATAAATTGATGACATTTACCAAAAACATACTCACACCAAACTTTCATTACATACATATTTGTATCTATAAAAAGTAATGGTGAATGATGAATAACTGTTAATGATTGACTATTAATAAATGCACCATCAGTACTGGGTTGCCAAAGTGTATTTACTTTTCTTTCATATTCAGCTTCTAAAGCTAATTGTCCTTTTGCTATAATTTCTAAATCATCAAATGTATAATTAGTGCCATTGGTTAATAAATATTCTCTTGCAAATTCTGGACACCATTCTGTTTTATAATGTTGAGCTAATAACTCACATAAAGTACTTTTTCCTGTACTTTCTGCACCAATAATAACTATTTTCTTTAAGGTATTATTCATTCATTAGTTAATAAAAATTATCGAAACTTAATTTAAATTTTTGGCTAAAGTAAAGCAAATTAAGCAGTAAGAATTGTATAAAAGCAGATGATTAGTTTTTAAAAAGTGTAATAATGCAACAAAAGATATAACTTGCACTTTATTAAAGTATGACAGAGGTTTTAATTATTCTAGGATTAATTTGTTTAAATGGCTTATTTTCTATGGCAGAAATTGCTTTAGTATCTGCAAGAAAAGCCAAATTAGAAGTTCAAGCAAATAAAGGAGATAAAGATGCAAAAGATGCATTAGAATTAGCTAATCATCCCAATAGCTTTTTATCAACTGTACAAATTGGTATTACATTAATTGGTATTTTAACAGGTATTTTTTCTGGCGAAAAAATAAAATCGCAAGTAAATAATTGGCTTCAACAATTTGATAGCATACAACCACATAGCGATAAAATTGCTATGCTAATTGTAGTAATTATTATTACTTATTTAACTTTGGTATTAGGAGAATTATTACCTAAAAGAATTGGCTTAAGCAGTCCAGAAGCTATTGCAAAATTTATGGCAAAGCCCATGAAAATTATTTCTGCAATTACTTTTCCTTTTATATGGTTATTAAATAAATCTACCAGCTCATTAACCAAACTTTTAAATATTAAAGACAATAGCTCTCAAGTAACAGAAGATGAAATTAAAGCAATTATTAATGAAGGTACAGAGCAAGGTGCAATAGAAGAAGCAGAGCAAGAAATTATTGAAAGAGTTTTTAGATTAGGTGATAGAAATATTACTTCGTTAATGACACATAGAAGCGATATTGTTTGGCTTGATGTTAATAAAACTATTGAAGAATTAAAAGATAAATTTGAAGATGGTGTGTACTCAGTTTATCCTGTTTGCGATGGTAATATAGATAATATTAAAGGCAGTGTATCTGTAAAAGATTTATTTATTAATAATGCAAATACACCTGTAGCTAATTTATTAAAGCAGCCTTTATATGTACCTGAAAATAATACTGCATATCAAGTGTTAGAAAAATTTAAAGAAACAAAAATTCATCATTGTTATATTGTAAATGAATATGGCAGCCTTGAAGGTATGATTACTTTAAACGATATTTTAGAAGCAATTGTTGGCGATATTCCAGAAGTAAATGAAGACGATTATGAAATTATTACAAGAGCAGATGGCAGCTTATTGGCAGATGCACAAATACCTTTTGTAGAATTTTTACATAAAGTAGGTAAAGAAGATTGGATAAATGATGAAGAATATGATTTTGATACTTTAGCTGGTTTTATTTTACATCATACACAAGAAATACCTTCTACTGGCGATACATTACAATGGCGTGGTTTTGAATTTGAAATTATAGATATGGATAAACACAGAATTGATAAAATTCTGATTACAAAAAAAGATGAAGATGCTACAGAAATTATAGCATAACATTTACACTCTTTACTGTATTTTTATTGCATTACATTATATCTTAATCATAGTCTTCTATCTATGTTTTTTATAAATAATTTTAAGATGAAAAATTTTAAGCAGTTTAATTATTTAATTATTTTAATACTTAGTTTATTTATTAGTACAAATAAAAGTACAGCACAAAATATACCTTTTAAATTACAGCATAATCAACTTTTTTCTGCTGCACATATTGGTATCAGTATTTACGAACCTGCAACAAAAAAATATTGGTACGATTATCAAAGCAATAAATATTTTATACCAGCAAGTAACATGAAAATTTTTACTTGTTATGCAGCTATGAAATATTTAACAGATAGCCTTACTGGTTTATTTTATACAGAAGAAGATAGTAATTATTTAGTAAAATTTTCTGGCGACCCCACTTTTTTGCATCCTGATTTTGTAGAACAACCTATCATTGATTTTTTTAAACAACATCAAAATATTACTGTACTAAAATCTAATTGGCATAATAAGTATTTTGGTAATGGTTGGTCTTGGAACGATTTTGAAGCAGGTTATATGCCAGAAATTTCTGCTATACCTATTTATGGCAATACTGTAAAGTTTATTAAAAACGATAATAAAATTACTATAACACCTCAATGGTTTAAAGACTCATTAACCATTTTTGGTAATACACAATCTGGTTATTATTCAATTGGTAGAGATAATTTTACTAACCAGTTTATACTTAAAGATGATTCAACATATTTTAATAACGCTGAAATACCTTTTAAAACTAATGAAAAACTTTCTATAGATCTATTACAAGATACTTTATTAAAATTGGTAGATTATACAGATGCAGATATTGTAGGAGATTTTGTTTGGAAAAAATTAAAAACACAAGCAACAGACTCTGTACTTAAAATAATGATGTATAGAAGTGATAATTTTTATGCAGAACATTTATTACAATTAATTGGCAACGATACTATGCAATCTACTACAACAAGTGAAATTATTAATACTTTACAAAACGATTTATTTGCAGGTTTACCAGATACACCAAGATGGGAAGATGGCAGTGGCTTAAGCAGATATAATTTAGTATCGCCAAGAGATTTTGTATGGATACTTACACAAATGAAAAATGATTTTGGTAAACAAAGAATAGAAGCCATTTTTCCTTCTGGCAACGAAGGAACTTTAACTGGCTATTTTGCAAAATACAAAGGAAAAATATTTGCTAAAACTGGCACTTTGAGTAATAATATTTCTTTAAGCGGATTTATTACTACTAAAAAAGGTAAAGAACTTGTATTCTCAATACTAGTAAATAACCATCGTTCATCAATAAAAAATATCAGAAAAACTGTAGAACGATTTTTAACAGAAATTATCAATAAAAACTAAGCTGTTATTACTGCTTGATAATAGCTAATAGTAGTTGTTTGTGCAGATGCTAATTTAATTGTATAGTCAATTTTTTCAACGTCTGTAATTTTAAAATGAATTTTTTCATTAAAAATATCACCTGCATAAACAAGTGTATGATATTCTCCTTTTTCTCCACAAACATCTATTGTTGTAGGAAAAGTTTTAATCGTTAATTCATCTAAATCTTTTCCTATAAAATTTTTACTTAAACTATTTGCTAATGTAACTATAATAGTTGCTTTAATACCACTTGCTAAAAATTCTTGCAAGATTTCTGCAGATGTTTTATGCCAAAGTGGTTGTACTACTTTTATTCCTAAAGGGTTAAAAACAGCTTCTCTATAAGTTTTAATATTTGATGCCATTAAATCGCCAAAAATAAAATGTGTAACATGCA
This sequence comes from Bacteroidota bacterium, assembly GCA_963169635.1. Classification (GTDB taxonomy): domain Bacteria; phylum Bacteroidota; class Bacteroidia; order Chitinophagales; family Chitinophagaceae; genus UBA1930. The sequence continues at coordinate 20,757 of CAUJDL010000046.1, read as the reverse complement.
ATTGTTTAAAATAAGCAACTACTTCTTGCATTTTAGTTTGATAATTACTTAAATCATTGGCTACATCAATTGTATAAAGTGGTAATCTTAAACTTTTAGCTTGTTGTTGTAAAATTTGTAATGGTATAGCATGAACAGATGAACTAATTGTTTGCTCTTGCAATGTTGTAAGTAAAGAAATAATTTCGTATTCATTAGTGGCTAAAACTTTTTGTAATGCTAAAGCTGCATCTTTACCACCACTCCAATGCAATACTGCTTTTTTCTTTACACTCATTTGCCAAAAATAATTATGTAATCATAACTATTGTATAATATTTATGATGCTACTTATATTAACATAAAATTTTTTAAAATAAATTTGCATATAAATTATACAGAAATAAACGATATGAATTCTTCAATTGCCAATATTAGAACAGATTATAAAATGGCTTCTTTTTCAGAAAAAGATGCAGCCATAAATCCATTTATCCAATTTTCTCGTTGGTGGGAGAATGCCAGACTAAGCCAAATAGAAGATGTAAATGCAATGGTTTTAGCAACTGTAACAGCAAATAATACACCAAGTGCCAGAGTTGTTTTATTAAAAGATTTTAATGAAAATGGTTTTGTATTTTTTACTAATTATCAAAGTGATAAAGGAAAAGAAATTGCTCAAAACCCTCATGTAACATTAGTGTTTTTTTGGAAAGAATTAGAACGTCAAGTAAGAATAGAAGGTATTGCAGAAAAAGTTTCTGATGCTGATAATGATGAATATTTTAATAGCAGACCATTAGGCAGTAAAATTGGTGCTTGGGCATCGCATCAAAGTTCTATTATTCCTTATAGGCAAGTATTAGATGAAAATGTAAAAAGATATACTGAAATTTTTAAAAAAGGAAATGTAGATAGACCAGATTATTGGGGTGGTTATTGTGTAAAGCCAAATTTAGTAGAGTTTTGGCAAGGAAGACCTAATCGTTTACACGATAGAATACAATATACTTTAGAAAAAAATCTTTGGAAAATAGAAAGACTATCGCCTTAATTTTTTTATACAACATAAAAAAAGCCAATAAAATTTATTGGCTTTTTTTTGAAAATATTTTTTGCTTAATACATAGCAGGTGTGCCTTCTTTTGGAATAGCTTTTTTAATAAATGCTCTTAAATGATCGGTAGATGTTTTTAAATCGTCTTTTCTTAAATACATCATGTGGCCACTTTTATAACCTTCCCAACTCATTCTATCTTTTAATTTACCAGAAGGGTCCATTTGCCATAAATTATATTTAGCATTAAAATAATCGCAAGCACCATCGTAATAACCAGATTGTACTAATAAATGTAAATAAGGATTGATAGCCATTGCTTTTCTTAAATTTTCTCCTACTCTATTATTTTTATTATCCCAAGGCCAAACATTGCCAAACATTTTATATTCAAAATCGGTTTTATAATTTAATTCGTTTCTTAAATACATATTAATAGGTGGTGTAAATGCATGCAACCAAGATGTAAGCTCTGCATTAAAATCTGGTCTTTCACCAGCATCTTGTTTATCTATTCCTTTATATCTAGAATCTAATCTACCTACAGTAAAACCTTCATCTCTTAATAAATCTTTCCAAAATAAATTGGTATTAATTATTAAATTATTTTGTGTTACAACTTTTTCATTAATGCCTGTAAATCTTGCAATTTTAGCTGCTAATTGTTGCTTTTCTTCATTAGTTAAATAGCTGCCTTTATTTAATGCAGGTATTAATTCGTTCATAGTAAATGCTTCTACTTCTGGTAGCATTTTAGTAAGTTCTTTTTGTTGTAAATCGTGTGGTAATTTTTTATGATACCATGCAGTAGCAGCATAATAAGGCAATAATAATGCAGCACCTGTAGATGCACCACGTTCTATACCTAAATCAGTTGGAGAAACTAATATTACACCATTTAAATACATCCAATGTGTTTGTTGAAGTTCTAATGCTAAACCAGATACACGAACTGTACCATAACTTTCGCCAATTAAAAATTTTGGCGAAGCCCATCTTTCATAACGAGATACAAAACTATTAATCCAGTTGCCCAAATATTGTACATCTGCATTAATACCAAAGAATTTTTCTTTAGGTGTATCTTTTCCTACAATTCTTGAATAGCCTGTATTTACAGGATCTACATAAAGTATATCTGCAACATCTAAAATAGAATTTGGATTTTGTGTGTAGCCATAAGGTTGTACAGGATATCCTTCATTATCTATATTTAATAATGCTGGGCCAGTATAACCAATATGCATCCAAACAGAAGCTGTTCCTGGACCTCCATTAAAAGATATTACTAATGGTCTTGTACTTTTATCTTTTACATCTGTTCTTTCATAATAAATAAAAAATAAACCAGCAATTGTTTTACCATTTTCGTCCCAAACAGGCAATGTACCTGTTACAGCTTTATAAGCTACTTGCTTACCATTAATAGTTGTATTATGTGTAGTAGTTACTGTAGCATCTGCATTAAAAACTAAATCTGTATTACTACTTTTATTAGATGTTGTATTAGCAGATTTATTAGTATCTTCTGTAGGTTTTACAGGTTGTGCATTGGTATTATTTAATAAAAAGGCAATAGCACAAAAAGCAATTAGTAACTTTTTCATACAAAAAAATTTTGGTTTTAATGAATAAATCAAACCTACTGTTTTTATAAAAACATACAAAACAATAAGTGATAAACGGAAAATAAAATATGGTTGTTGTAAAAAAATTATTCTTTTACATCGCCAATAGCAGATAATACTTTTATTGCTACACTATCTGTGCCTTTGGGCGAAAAATATTTGGTTTTAAATTTTACTTTTTTACCGGGTGGTATTGTTTCATAAATTGTTTCTATTCCTTCATCTAACTGTGTACCTGTTTTACTAAAAAAAGAAAGTTTTATTTGTACATCTTTATAAGTACATAATGTAGCAGTATTATTGATATGTCCAATTACTACTGTTTGTCCAATAATATTTCTTCTATCTCTATTGGTAATTTGTAAAAAACGAGCAGGGTTATTTTTTTCTTTCTGAGCTAAAGTTTCTTTGCTGGTTTCATAACTATCTTCATCAAATTTTTTTTCTTTTTCTTTTGATTTACAAGAAAAAATTAAGCAACATGAAAGCATTAAAATAATTAACTTATTCATTTTTAGAAATGTTTGTATAAAAATAAGAAGTATATACAGATATTTTAAAAAGTTAAATCTTAAAATTAAAAAATACTGTAGTTGAAAATAATCTTTTATAAATAGTTATCGTTTACATTTGCCGTTCATTACAAAGAAGAATAATTACTGTTATGAAGTTTTATAATTTATTGATTAAATATCGTTTTTGGTTAAGTATTGTAGCCATTGTGGGTGCAATTGTTTTAAATGTTACTAAAACTGCAGGTTTTTGGCCATCATTTCCTTTATATTTTTTAGGAGCCATTGGTTTGTTTAGCCATTTTTTTATTGGACCATTAAGATTAATTCAAGAACCAATGGAGTCTGGTAATGTAGAAGAAGTTAAAAAGATTTTAAATACAATATGGTTTCCTAATTTATTATATAAGCCTGTACGTTCTACCTACTATACTATTAAAGGTAATTTAGCAATGATGGAGCAAGATTTTGAAACTGCTGAAAAACATTTAAAAAAGAGTAGTGATATTGGTAGTGCAATGCCAGAAGCAGAAGGTGCTAATAAATTACAATTAGGTATGATGGCTATGCAACGTGGCGATTTAAAACAAGGCGAAAGTTATATAAGAGCTGCAATAAGAGCAGGTATTCCTGATAAAGAAAGTGAGGCTGTAGCCTATCTTCAAATGTGCCAAATATTTGTCAATAAAAGAGAGTTTAGAGCTGCTAAAGATTTTTTTAGAAAAGCAAAAGCTTGTAAACCAAAAACACAACAAGTAATAGATCAGGTAAAAGAAATAGAAAGATATATTTCTAGAATGCCTGGTTAATTCTAGTTTACATTATCTCTCAAGTACATAAAACAATAAAAGCTCTACTTGTTAGTAGAACTTTTATTGACTTTTTTAACCCTTACACCAATTTATTTTCATACGGTTTGGTGTTTTTCTTTGGATTGGATTTTAAATAGGATAAAAATTTCTTCAAGGACATTGGATTACTTTAACCACATTGCAAACATAAAAGTTAGTTTTTCTTTATTAATTATTAAAAAGATAAAGAAGTACTTAAAAAAGACAAATGTTTTAATTGCTATTTTTTAAAGGCATAAAAAAAGCTCTGTACAATTACAGAGCTAATGAGTAACGTTTGCATTTGGATTTTCATAGAAATTTTTAGCTAATTTCTAACTTGGATTTTAACAGGGACGTTGATAGAGATTATTGGGTTTTTATAAGAACAATATAAAAGTAACAGACATTAATTACTTTAATTAAATATAAAAGATAAAGAAGTGCTTAAAAAGGACAAAGGTTTAATATTTAGCATATTTAATTATTAAATAAAAAAGCTCTGTAATTGTACAGAGCTCTTAAAAAACGTTTGGATTTGGATTTTCATAGAAATTTTTAGCTGATTTCTAATTTGGATTTTAACAGGGACGTTGGTTTTACAATTAAAATGGATATTGGATTTTAAAATAACCACTATAAAAATAATCTTTGCATTAACACATTTTTTATTATAAAAGATAAAGTAGTGCCTAAAAAAGACAGTATTTATAAGTGGAGAAATGTAAAAATTGAATTGATTAATCTACCATCAAGAATTATTTATTGAATTAATAAATTAATAAATACTTATAACAATTACTTTTGCTGCCAAAACAGACTATCATTAGTCTAAATATTTTTAAGAAATTGATTGTGATACATGGATAGAATTTATTTAGATAATGCTGCTACAACCTCTTTAGATAAAGAGGTTTTAGATAGTATGATGCCTTATTTAACTACACATTTTGGTAATCCTTCTTCTATTTATAGTTATGGCAGAGAAAGCAGATTAGGAGTTGAAAATGCTAGAAAAACTGTAGCTAAAATTTTAAAAGCTAAACCTTCAGAAATATTTTTTACTAGTGGAGGTACAGAAAGTAGTAATACAGCTATTACAGCATCTATTAAAGATTTGGGTTGTAAGCATATTATTACATCGCCTATTGAGCATCATGCAACTTTGCATACTGTAGAGTATTTACAAAAATCTGGTGTAGTAACTTTAAGCTATGTAAAATTATTACCTACAGGACATATTGATTTAGCAGATTTAGAAAATCTTTTAGCAACCGCAAAAGAAAAAACTTTAGTTACTCTAATGCATGCTAACAACGAAATTGGTAATGTATTAGATATTCATCAAGTAGGTGAATTATGTAAAAAATATCAAGCAATTTTTCATAGCGATACTGTACAAACTGTTGGTCATTTTCCTATTGACTTAAGTAATACCTATGTACATTTTATTAATGGTGCAGGTCATAAATTTCATGGTCCAAAAGGTGTAGGTTTATTATATATAAATGAAAATATAAAAATAAAACCTTTAGTACATGGTGGTAGCCAAGAAAGAAATATGAGAGCAGGAACAGAAAACTTATATGGTATTATTGGCTTTGCAAAAGCATTAGAATTAGCTACCAATAATTATGAAACAGAAAGTAATTATATAGTAGGTTTAAAAAACTATATGATTGAACAGTTACAAAAAGAAATTGAAGGTGTTAGTTTTAATGGAGATTATTTAGGTAAAAGTTTATATACTGTATTAAGTGTAAATTTTCCTAAAACAGCCAAAAGCGAAATGATACTTTTTAATTTAGATATACATAATATTTGTACAAGTGGTGGTAGTGCATGCTCAAGTGGTGCAGATGTAGGCAGCCATGTAATAAGTACTATTAATACCAACCCTGCAATAGTTACTGTACGTTTTAGTTTTAGCAAACTCAATACCAAACAAGAAATAGATACTGTAGTACAAACCTTAAAATCTATTATTTAAGTTGTAGTTAATCATATTTTTTTTGTTTTTAACATAAAAAAACTCCTCAATAAAAATTATTGAGGAGTTTTCATTTTATTGAATAAATAAAATAACTGAAAATTATTAATGATGATGGTGATGTAATTTGCTTGCAAAATCTTCAGCACTAATACTCTCTTCTTTTGCTGCTACTTTATCTTCTAAAATTGTAAATAATTTTTCTGTACTAATTCTATGATAGCTATCTTCTACAAATTTTTTGTCTTTTAGCATTTTATCTGCATAATCTTCTATCCATTGTTGTTGCTCATCTAAAATGTTTAATTGATTGCCCATGTATTGAAATAGTTGTTGCTTAGCAAAATTTCTTAAATCTTCTGGCAGTACTTCAATTTTATTATCATCTGCAAGTTGCGATGTAATTAATGTCCATTTTAAACTATTTTTAAATGCAGGAAATTCTTGTTCAATAGTTTCTTCAGATTTTTTATCTTTTTCAGATTGTTGCATCCAACGTTTTAAAAATGCTTCAGGAAATTCAATAGTTGTATGGTCTAATAAATGATGATAAATTTGGTCGTGAATTTGATTTTTACTTTGCATTGCAAAATAAGCTTCAATATCTTCTTTTACAGCATTACGAAAATCGGCTTCTGTTGTAATTTCTTTATTAGGATAAACCGTTGCAAAAAACTCTTCGTTCAAAGCAGCTTTTTCTACTAAACCAACTTTAGTAATGGTTAATTTAAAATTTTTATCTGCTATACCAGCTATATTTTTATCTAAACCTAAATCGCTTAAAATTACCTCTAATTCTTTATCTTCAAAAGCAGTAGCTAAGTGTACATCAATTACATCATCTTTCTTTTTGCCTAATAAATTTTTTCTAAAAGATGGTGCAAAATATTTTACTAATACACTATTAGGTTTGTTAATACCATTTTCTACCACATTGCCATTATTATCTACTTCTGTAAAAGTTACATTAAGCATTGTTTCATCATCTGTTACAGTTTCAGGTTCTGTCATTTTACCATAGCGTCTTTGTAATCTGTCTGCTTCGTCATTAATCATTTCTTCGGTAATAGTAACCTTATATTTTGTAACAGGTATATTAGTATTTATAGTAAAAGTTGGTTTTAAACCTACTTCAAAAGCAAAAGAATAATCAGAAGGGTTATTCATATTTAAATCTGTAGCCAAATTATCTAATGGTAATGGCTGAGCAAAAATTTGCAATTGTTCTTTGGTTAAATACTCATTAAGCTGTGTCTCTACAGTTCTTAATACTTCATCTGTAAAAACACTTTGACCATACATTTTTTTTACTAAACCTGCAGGTACCATTCCTTTTCTAAAGCCTGGAATATTAGCAGATTTAGCATACTTTTTTAAACTTTGTTCAAAGCCATTAAAATAATCTTCTTTAGAAATTTGTACTGTAAGTTTATCGGTAAGATTACCAATATTTTCTCTAGTTACTGTTGCCATTGTAAGAGCAAATTGTGATTAAAAAATAAATAAAAAAAGTTGATAAAAAAGAAGTTGAAGAGTAATAATCAACCCCTTCATTTATCAACTTCACATTAGTGCGGGTGAAGGGACTCGAACCCCCATGCTTCGCAGCACCAGATCCTAAGTCTGGCGTGTCTACCAATTTCACCACACCCGCTGAAACTTTAAATTGGGTGGCAAAAGTAGGGGATTTATTGTTATTACTTACTACACATTAGCTAAGATTTTTTAAAGTTTACTGCTTTTATTGTATTGGCAAATATTGGTACAAATGATACTTATTAACATTATATGTATAGAGTGGAATATTCTTTTTCATTTTTTTAAAAGAAATATTGTAGTTTGTGCCATACTTTTTAAAATTTTAACCAAAAAAACAACTTCTTATGGACACAAGTAAAATGATTAAAGCTTATTGTTTAAAAACCAAAGAAAAAAATGTTCCTATGCAAGATGCTGTAATTACAAAAACTGCCAGAGGTGGTTATATGGCATCTGGACATGATGGAAAAGGCAATAAAATGGCTGCTATATTAAGTGAAGCAAAAGCTTTACAAGCTATTAAAGATGGTGTAGCTACTAAAAAATTCTAATCATTTATTTGAAGGAATTTTAATAGAAGATTAAACTAAAGCTACTTTTAATTTAGTAATTGATTCTAATTCGGCTATAAGAGCAGTTGTTTTTGCTTTATTCATATCTAAATATGGTATAGTTAAAAACTCTGCTTTTTGGTCATTTCTGGTTTCTAAAAAATAATAAGTACCTCCACCCCTTCCATACCTTATTTTACAAGTTATTCTTTTTATAGAGTTGATTGAATATTTAACTGTATCTTCTCCTGTTATTGTTTTTCTAGTTACATCTATATAATCATTATTGATATTAATATAAATAAGATACTTTCTTATAAACATCATTAAACAAAGAATGGGTATGCCAATACCAAAAAATAAAATACTGAAATAAGACATTTCTTTATAGGTAAAAATTGCAGCATTAATGCCTATTGCTAATAATATAAAAGGATAAATTCTATAAGTAATAAAGTTAAATCTTTTACGCCATTTAGATAGCGTAAGTTTTACTTTTTGACCTGGAATATGCTCTATTACAATATATGGTGTAAATATTTCCATATAAAAAATTATAAGCTTTTAGCCAATTTAGCACCTACTTGTGCATTATTTTTAATTAAAGCAATATTAGCATCTAAACTTTCGCCTTGTGTATGCTCTGCAATATATTGTAATAAAAATGGGGTTACATTTTTACCTTTTACACCTTGTGCATCTGCTTGTTGAATAGCTTGTACAATATACTGTTCCATTGTATTTAGAGGTACTTCATCTTTCTGCTCTATTGGGTTTGCAATAAGTACAGAACCATTTAAACCTAAGCTCCATTTGGTTTTTATTAAATCTGCTATTTCAGTAATTTCATCTAATCTTATTGGAGAAGTGTAACCACTTTGTCTTGAATAAAAACTTGGAAACTCATCTTGCCCATAAGTAACTACAGGAATACCTAATGTTTCTAAATATTCTAGTGTTAAGCCTATATCTAAAATAGATTTTACACCTGCACAAATTACAGCTACATTAGTTTGCGATAATTCTGTAAGATCTGCACTAATATCCATTGTTTTTTCTGCACCTCTATGTACACCACCAATACCACCTGTTACAAAAACTTTAATACCAGCCATTGCAGCAATACGCATAGTAGCAGCAACAGTGGTAGCTCCAAAAATTTTTTTACTAATTACATAGGGCATATCTCTAAGGCTAACTTTCCAAACATTTTTTTCTTTTCCAAAAACTTCTATCTCTTCTTTAGATAAGCCTACACAACATTTGCCATTTATAATTGCAATTGTAGCAGGTATTGCACCATTGTCTCTTACAATTTGCTCTACAGCCAAAGCAGTTGCTACATTTTTAGGATATGGCATACCATGAGAAATAATGGTACTTTCTAAAGCTACTATTGGTTTATGTTGTTTTATAGCCTCTTGTACTTCGTCTGATATTTTTAAATAAGATTGCACGTTTAAATATTTTTACTGATTGTAAAATTGCATTAAAAGCTTATGCTTTAAAACTAAAATTAAGTTATTAAAAGAAATTTTAAGAAACTACTAATACTAATAAGTAGGACATCTATAAGAGCCAATATTAATACTAATACCAATTTGTGCAGTTAAGTAACTATCTGGTTGTTTGCTATTACCTCTTTGTCTGCCTTTTATACCAATGGGTTGCCCATATTCATAACTTCTATCTTGCAATAAAAATGCAGTAGAAGGTGTACCATTAGGGTTAAGTGCAAAAGCATCTGGTGCATAATTACCACTTACATCATCTATATAATCTGTATTGGTAAATCTGTAAACAGCTTCTGCATAAATGTTGAGTTTTTCAGTAAGGCTATATTTTAAACCAAACCCTACAGGAAAACAAAGAGCCATAGAATTATAAGGCTTTAGATTAGGGTAATTAATTTTATCTTGTTGCCCCTCTGTGCCTAATGGTCTTAAAAAATATTTTTGACCATTTAAATAAGCATAAGGATCATAAGCAAATGCACCAATACCTAAAGACACATAAGGGGTAAAACGAAAGTCTGGAAAACCCGGTTGAAAACGGAAAAAATTAAATTCGCCATTAATACTTAACTCCCAAATATTGGTATTAAAACTTAGGTTTCTATTTTTCTTTACAAGATTTGTTTTATAGCTGGTATATTTATCTGCATAGCCTAAAAAAGCATAAGATGCAGCTACTTTTACGCCTATATAATTATTAAATTGTTTTCTAAAAAAAACGCTGGCAGAAAATTTAGGTTTCCAATCTGTTACTTTCATTCCTGCAGTTAAATCTCCAAAATATTGGCTTGTACCAATGCCAATACCAAATTCTCCTTCATGTACAAAAGCATCCATAATTTGAGCTTTTGCATTTAGTGATAATATAAAGCCAATAATAACTACTACAAATCTTTTAATAAACATAGGGGGCAAATTAATACACTTATTTTATTGTAAACGTAAAAATGTACGATTTTCTTTTATTGATAATGTTAATTTAAAATTGAAAACTATTTTAATTGGGTTTAATTTCTTTTATCCATACCCCAAGTTAGCTTATTTCTTAAAGTAGAAAGAAAGCTACCCTCATTTAAACGAATAATTTTAATAGCAAATTTTTCTTTTTTTACAGCCAACTGTACCGATTTATGTACAATTTCTCTTCTTGCATCTAAAGCACAAATAAATTCATCTGTACGTCCTTCAATTTCAAAAGATATAATATTATTATCTGGTACTACAATGCTTCTTACATTTAAGTTATGAGGGGCTACTGGTGTAATTACAAAGCTTGAGCAGTCTGGAAAAATAATTGGTCCATTACAACTCATATTATACCCTGTACTACCTGTAGGTGTAGAAACAATTAACCCATCAGACCAAAAAGTATTTAAAAATTCGCCATTTAAATAAGTATGAATTTTTATCATTGGAGAAATATCTCTTTTATGAATAGAAAATTCATTTAAAGCAAATGGACTATCGCCAAAAAGATTAATATTAGAGTCGAGATGAATTAGGGTTCTATTATCAATTACATAAGTTCTATTAACAATAGCATCTACAGCAGTAGCTAATTCTTCTTTATGAATATTTGCTAAAAAACCAAGTCTGCCAAAGTTTACACCTAAAATAGGAATATTTTTATTTTTCACTAAAGCTACAGCATCTAACATTGTACCATCGCCACCAAGGCTTATTAAGCAATCTGTATTATTTTCTAACTCTTCGGTATGTTGAAATGTACGAATATGGTTTGGTAAATTGCCTAAATGTAAAAGTTGGTAATAAACAATAATTTCTATTTGGTGTTTAGCTAATTCGTGTAGTAAATAGCCAAAATGTGCTTCTTGTTCAGCATCTAATCCTCTACTATAAATGGCTATTTTCATATACAGCAATAATAATTTAAAAAATTATGAAAAATTCAAGCGGTAAAGATACTTATAAAATATATATTAAATAAGCTCAAAAGTAGTTTTAATTAGCTATTTATTAGGCTAAAGATATTATTATAATCAATCTTAATTAATGAACACTTATTTTTGTTCATTATTCTAATAATAGTATTGCATAAAGTAACAATGTTTATATTATGCTTGAATAATGTGTTTTAAAAATATCTTTTATATGAATAAGAGTTTTAATGCAGAAAAACAACATACACTATCTGCAAAAGCAAGTATAAGTGGTACAGGATTACATACAGGAATTTTAGCAGAAATGATATTAAACCCTGCAAATCCTGGTTTTGGTATTCAGTTTCAAAGAACAGATTTGCCTAATAAACCTATTATTAAAGCAGATTGTGATTTAGTTACAGATACATCTAGAGGTACAACTTTACAATTAGACGATATTAAAGTAAATACTGTAGAGCATATACTTGCTGCATTATTTGGTATGGGTGTAGATAATTGTTTGATAGAAATTAATGGTCCAGAAGTACCAATTATGGATGGTAGTAGTAAGGATTTTGTAGAGTTAATTGATAGTGTAGGTGTAGTAGAGCAAGATGCTGCAAAAGTATGGTATAGCATAGACGAAAATATTTTTTATTACGATGAAGCTAAACGTGTAGAAATGGTAGCTATGCCTGCAGTAGATTATCAAATAACTACACTAATAGATTTTAATAGCCCAGTATTAGGTACACAACATGCAGGTTTAAAATCTATTAAAGAGTTTAAAAAAGAAATTGCCCCTTGCAGAACCTTTTGTTTTTTACACGAATTAGAAACTTTATTAGATAACGATTTAATAAAAGGTGGAGATATTAATAATGCTATAGTAGTGGTAGATAAATCTATTTCTGATGAAGAAATGGAAAGGCTTTCAAAAGCATTTAATAGAAAAGATATAAAAGTAAAAAGTGAAGGTTATTTAAATAATCTTGAATTAAGGTTTTCAAATGAAGCAGCCAGACATAAGTTATTAGATGTAGTTGGCGACCTTGCATTAATAGGTTATCCTATAAAAGCAAGAATTTTAGCAAGCAGACCAGGACATAGTACCAATGTAGCGTTTGCCAAAAAAATAAAACAGTATATAAAACAGAATAAGCATATAAAAGATATACCTGTTTATAATCCTTCTCAAACACCAGTATATAATTTAGAGCAGATAGAAAAAACATTGCCTCATAGACATCCATTTTTATTTGTAGATAAAATAATAGAACTAACAGATAATTATATTGTAGGTGTAAAAAATGTAACTTATAATGAATGGTTTTTCCCAGGTCATTTTCCTGGAAATCCTGTAATGCCAGGTGTATTACAAATAGAAGCCTTAGCACAAACAGGTGGTATTTTATGTATTAATGCTATGCCTAAAGGAAATTATAATACCTACTTTTTAAAAATAGATAATTGTAAGTTTAAACAAATGGTAAAACCCGGTGATACCATGATTTTAAAAATGGAAATGACTGCACCTATAAGAAGGGGAATTTGTGAAATGAAAGGAACTGTTTATGTAGCAGGTAAAGTAACTACAGAAGCAACTTTAGTAGCACAAATTATAAAAAGAGAAGAAAATTAAATGCAGCATATTAATACAAACAAAAGTCTTGTACAGAAAAATATACTTATTTTCATACATCATTAAACATTTTGCATGACACATCCATTCACTTATGTTGACCCTAATGCCAAATTAGCATCTAATGTTAAGATAGACCCTTTTACAGTAATACATGGCGATGTAAAAATAGGTGAAGGCACATGGATAGGTAGCAATGTAACTATTATGGAGGGTACAAGAATTGGCAAAAATTGTAGAATTTTTCCTGGTGCTGTAATAGGTGCAATACCACAAGATTTAAAATTTAATGGTGAAAAAACTTATGTAGAAATTGGTGATAATACAACTATTCGTGAATTTGTAACAATTAATAGAGGAACAGTAGATAGAGGTAAAACAAAGGTTGGTAACAATTGTCTTATTATGGCTTATAGCCATATAGCACATGATTGTTTAATTGGCAACTCTTGTATAATGAGTAATAGTGTACAAGTAGCAGGACATGTAGATATTGGCGACTATGCCATTATTGGTGGTGTAAGTGCTGTACATCAATTTGTACATATTGGACAGCATACTTTTATTGCAGGTGGTAGCTTAGTTAGTAAAGATGTACCACCTTATATTAAAGCAGTAAGAAACCCTTTAAGCTATGGTGGTGTAAATAGTGTGGGCTTAAAACGTAGAGGTTTTTCTATAGAGCAAATAAATCATATTCTAGATATATACAGAATTATTTATAATAAAGGTTTTAATACTTCTCAAGCAGTAGATTTTATAGAAGAAGAAATAAAAGCCAGTGATGAAAGAGATGAAATAATTATGTTTATTAGAGATAGTGGTAGAGGAATTATTAAACGCTTTACCAAAGGTGTATCAGAAGATGATTAATAATTCAACAACAATTGTTGCTTATTAACTTTCTCCTTCATCATTACTTTTTTCATCTGGTACATCATCATAAATTCTTTTGATGTTTAAATTGCTGATTGGAGCAACAATGAGTGGAAATTTTTCAACTTTTACAAAACCAGGGTCTAAGCCAAAACCTCTTTCTTCACTTAAAGAAATTTCTTTTAGATAAAAATAAAGTTTCATTACTATACCTTCAAAGAAAGGCAAGTCATTATCGTGGCTTAAATATTTTTCTAACACAATAAATTGAAAATCTCCTGCAACATTACTTTTTCCTAATTCTTGATAACGGCTGGTAATAGTTACTTCTTTATTTGCTACAAGTTCTTTAATTACTTGTTTAAGCATAAGGTTAATTCTATGCTCTACTCTAAAACCTAATCTAAAAACTACACGAATAATATTATTAGGTGCAATATGCTCTACAGTATATTCACATGTATGTGGATTGTCTAAAACATCTACATGTACAAACCAATAAATATCTGCACGTTTAGGGCGTTTGTTTAATATTGAATAAATTATTTTATGCTCAATTTCTTTATGATGTACAGAGCTTGTCATATATACTAAATGAGTAGAAAATTTAGGAATAGTTTTATCTCTACTTAATTCTTCTATTTGTGGTATATAATCAGCTAATCTTACAAATTCAATATATCGGTTTTTAATTTTTCTGCTTCTGTACCATATATACATTACAGCAAACATTAAACCTGCTAACATTAAAGTAATGTATCCACCATGTAAAAATTTTTGTAATAATGCAATTAAAAATGAAACTTCTACTGTTAAATAAAAACCTAAGAAAATATAAATCCAAATTGGTACTACTCTTTTTAAAACAAGATAATTAGCAAACAAAATAGTTGTAGCCAACATTGTAATTACAATAGCTAAACCATAAGCTGCTTCCATTTTAGATGACTCTCTAAAATAAAGTACTACTCCTGTACATCCTATAAATAAAAGAATATTTACACTTGGTATAAATAATTGTCCTCTTTCATCAGATGGATATCTTATTTTAAACTTTGGCCATAGGTTTAATCTTATAGCTTCACTAATTAAAGAAAACGAACCTGTAACCATTGCCTGACTTGCAATAATAGCTGCAGAAGTTGCTATTATTACACCAATAATGATAAACCAATGAGGCATTAAATCGTAAAATGCATTAATACCTAAGGCTGCTTTTAACTCATCTGTTATAAGCATACCTTTATAATTAGCTAATAATAATGCACCTTGACCAATATAATTTAATACCAAACAAAGTTTTACATAACTCCAAGAAACACGAATATTTTTTCTACCACAATGTCCCATATCGCTATACAAAGCCTCTACCCCTGTAGTACATAAAAACACAGCACCTAATGTCCAAAAACCATTAGGATATAAAGTAAGAAACTTAATAGCATAATAAGGATTAAATGCTTTAAAAACAGATAAATCATCAGTAAGATGAAGAATACCTAAAATAGCTAACATAGTAAACCATATAAGCATTACAGGACCAAATAATTTACCAATACTTGCAGTACCAAATTGCTGCATTAAAAAAAATACTACTAAAATAAAAAGTACAATTGCCACAATAGTATCTGTAGCTAAAGCTCTAATAGCAGGTATTTCTTTAAGCCCTTCAATAGCAGAAGTAACAGTAATTGGTGGTGTAATAATACCATCTGCTAAAAGAGCTGCACCACCAATCATAGCAGGAATTACCAGCCATTTTTTTCTTCTTCTTACTAAAGCATATAATGCAAAAACACCACCTTCGCCATTATTATCTGCTCTTAAAACAAGTATTACATATTTAAGAGAAATTTGTAAAATAAGTGTCCAAATAATACACGATAAAGTGCCAATAATTAACTCTTCTGTAATAACCTTATTACTGATAATTGCATTAAAAACGTAAAGAGGAGATGTACCAATATCGCCATAAATAATACCTAAGGCAATAATTAATCCTACGGAAGAAACCTTGTTTAAATTTTTTGCCACAAAAGCAGAATTAGTAAATGAATAAACAAATGTAGGAGTTATAAAAATATATAAGAATATTTTTTATTAGGAAGATGGTAATATTATAATTGATATTATTCTATGATAGAAATTTTTGAAGAAGAATAATATTTAATGATAAAATGGTATGTATAAAGCCTTAAATAAATATATATCTTTACAACTAATGATAAAAAGCTAAATAATGTTAGTAGTAGATGAATTATTAAGTATAAAAGAAGCAAGTGAGTGGGCTACTAAGCACACAAAAAAAGCTGTAACAGTTTCAAATATTTCATACCTAATTCAATATGGAAGAATTAAAAAAAATGGCAATAATGGTAATGTACAAATATCATTACAAGAATTAATTAATTATTATAAAAATTATCATGAAGAAAGATCTATAAACTGGAAAAAACAATTAGGCAATGATTTAAACTGGGCATTATCTTTCGATCAATATAAAGAATCTGAAACTACCAAGCATGTACATAGACTACATCCTTATAAAGGTAAATTTATACCACAGCTTGTAGAATATTTTTTAGATAACCATACAGATAATTTTAAAAAAGAAATATTTTTTAAGAAAGATGATATTGTTTTAGACCCTTTTTCTGGAAGTGGTACAACAATGGTACAAGGTTGTGAATTAGATATAAATATTATTGGTATAGATATTTCTGTATTTAATAGTTTAATAAGCAATTGTAAGGTTTTAAGCTATGATTTAAATGATGTACAAAATGAAATTAATAAGATTACAAAATCTTTAAAATTATTTTCATCTAAATCTAATGCAATAGAATTTGAGACAAAATTATTAAATGAACTATCTACATTTAATAATAAATATTTTCCTGTACCTGAATACAAATACAATTTAAGACAAGGGAATATTAATGAAAAAGAATATGGAGCATTAAAGGAAAAAGAGTTTTTATCAGTTTACAATAAACTAATCAGAGAATTTAATATTAAGCCTCATCATTCAATGACTAATAGATTTTTAGATAAATGGTACTCAAAACATATAAGAGAAGAAATAGATTTAGTATTTCAAGAAATTAAAAAAATTAACAACACAAAAACTAAAAAAATAATTAGTATTATTTTAAGTAGAACTATAAGAAGTTGCAGAGCAACAACACATGCTGATTTAGCAACACTAATTGAACCTGTAACATCTACTTATTACTGTGCTAAACATGGAAAAATTTGTAAACCATTATTTTCAATTTTAAAATGGTGGGAAACATATTGTAAAGACACATTAAAAAGAATTGCAGAATTTGAAAATTTAAGAACAAATACTTTTCAAGAATGTTTAACAGGCGATAGTAGAAGTATTGATATTTTAAAAGAATTAAAAATTAAAAATCCTGCATTAGGCAAACTGGTTGAAAAGAAAAAAATTAATGGAATATTTTCTTCTCCACCTTATGTTGGTTTAATTGATTATCACGAACAACATGCTTATGCTTATGATTTATTTGGTTTTGAAAGAAAAGATGAACTTGAAATAGGACCTCTTTATAAAGGGCAAGGCAAAGAAGCTAAACAAAGTTATATTCAAGGCTTAAGTGATGTACTTTTAAATTGTAAAAAATATCTTATCAATGATTACAATATTTTTCTTGTAGCAAATGATAAATATAACTTATATCCAAGTATTGCAGAAAAAGCAGGAATGAAAATTGTTAATCAGTTTAAACGACCTGTATTAAATAGAACAGAAAAAGATAAAGGTGCTTATGCTGAAATAATTTTTCATTTAAAATCTATTTAAAGAATAAATATTTTTATAGAAAATAGCTAATCTTAATTAATGGCACTAACTATTAAACAAATACATCAAGTAGAAACTGTTTTAAAAAATAGTTTACGCAATAAGTTTCAAAATTACCAACCCGAACCAGCTTCAATGCCTTTTCATACAAGGCTTTTAGGCAAAGACAGGATGGCTTTATTTTCATTTATTCATTCTTTAAATACAAATTTCGGAACTAGTATTTTTGAACCAGTAGCAATTACAATAGCAGCTGCATCTTTTAAATTAGCAAAATCGCAAGCTACAGCAGGTTTAAATATAAGTGAAGCTGCACAAAAAGTAATACAAGACATTATGGATGATTTATCTGCTGCTAATACTACACCAAATAAAATAAATGAAATTGAAGCAATAAGAAAAGTTTGCAATAAAGGAAAAATGAAATTAGTAAAACCAACTAAAGTAGATATTTGGTTGCAATCTAATAAAAATGAATTTTTCTTATTTGATATTAAAACTGCTAAACCTAATAAAGGTAGTTTTAAAGAATTTAAAAGAACATTATTAGAGTGGGTTGCATGTGTTTTAGCTGATAATCCAAAAGCAAATGTAAATTCATTAATAGCAATACCCTATAATCCTTACGAACCTAAACCTTACACACGTTGGACAATGGCTGGTATGCTTGACCTTAAAGAAGAATTAAAGGTAGGAGAAGAGTTTTGGGATTTTTTAGGTGGCAAAAATACTTATCATCAACTATTAAATATTTTTGAGCAAGTAGGTATTGAACTTAGACCTGAAATAGATAACTATTTTTCTAAACATTTAAAATAGTCTCTTTTTTTTTAAACCATACCATTTTATTGATCTGTAAATTTATAACCTATACCTCTTACACTATGAAAGTATTTTGAGTGTCTGCTATTTTCTTCAAAATATTTTCTAAACATTAAAATAAAATTATCTACTGTTCTGGTAGTTGGATAAACATTGTACCCCCAAACTACTAATAATATTTTTTCTCTGGGTACAACTTCGTTTTTATTTTCTATTAATAATTTTAACAAGCTGGCTTCTTTTTTACTGAGTTTAATTTTTTTGCCATCAAAGCTTATGGCATCATGCGATTTAAAATCTATATAATTATTTCCAAAAGTATAAGTATCGCCTATATTGCTTTCTTTCTCTGTTATTTTTTTATTTTTTTCTATTAATTTTTCAACTCTTAATAATAGCTCTTCTAAATTAAATGGTTTAGTTAAATAATCGTCTGCACCTTTTTTTAATCCTAAAACTCTGTCTGCACCTGTATTTTTTGCACTCAGCATAAGTATAGGCATTTCATTATTATTTATTCTTACAGTTTGTGCAATAGTAATACCATCTACCTCTGGTAGCATTATATCTAAAATCATTAAATCAAAATGGGCTTTTTCTACAGCTTTTAATGCTTCGTTTCCTGCATAAGCACTTGTAACCTCATAGCCTTCCATTTCTAAATTTAGCTTTAAGGTTTCGTGTAAATTTTCTTCATCTTCTACCAATAAAATTTCACCTTTTGCTTCTTTCATTTTTTATACTTTAAATGTAGCTGCAAAAATACTTCCTTGTGGTAAATTGTTTGTCATAGTAATGTTACCATTATGTCCTTCTACAATTTTACTACATAAATATAAGCCTAAGCCTGTGCCTTTTGTAGTACGAATATTTTCATTGCCTGAACGATAAAATTTTTGAAATATTTTTTTTCTTTCAGCTAAAGGAACTCCAAAACCTTCATCTGCTACTTTAAATATTATTTGCTCATGCTGTTTTTCTA
This sequence comes from Bacteroidota bacterium, assembly GCA_963169635.1. Classification (GTDB taxonomy): domain Bacteria; phylum Bacteroidota; class Bacteroidia; order Chitinophagales; family Chitinophagaceae; genus UBA1930. The sequence continues at coordinate 1,126 of CAUJDL010000046.1, read as the reverse complement.
ATGTTACTTTTATAAACAATTCTTTGGGCGAATATTTTAACGCATTTTCTATTAAATTATTAATTAGCATTTGTAACAACAAACTCTCTCCATTGATGTAAACTTGCTGCTGTATATCTGCTTCAATATTTCTGTTAGGAAATCTTTTAGCATAATCTTCTATACAATCTTCTGTTAACTCACTAAAATTTATTTCTTGTTTTGTGCTATTATATGCACCACCTTCTAAATGTGCTGTAAATAAAATATTGTTGCATAAAGCATTTAATCTATTGGCTTCATCTAAAGTATTGCTAATAATTTTATGCTGCTTTTCTTCTTCTAGTTTTCTTTTTTGTAAGGTTTCTAAGTTTAATTTAGTAATGGCAATAGGTGTTTTTAATTCATGCGTAATTGCCATCATAAAATTTTGTTGTTGTACCGAAAGTTTTATTTGTCTTCTGGTAGCTCTGTAAACAAATACAGCACCTACTAATATTACAGCTAAAAAAGAAATACCTTCTCCAACAAATTGAGTTATTTTTCTGGCTCTTTTATTTTCTATTGCATTTATTTTTTGCTGATATGCTGGGTCGTAAATATTTATTGAAGCAATTTGTTCTTTAGCAGAATCATTAACATGATGATTTAATTTGATAAACCAAAATAATAATGCTGCTATAATATATAATAGTAAAAACCAATAAACAACGGTTATAAAAACAAATTTTTTTCTTACACGGTTTATCATGGTTTAATTTTTTCTACCCTTATACCTGCATTTAAAACATATTGCAAAGGGTTGTCTCTCATTACCTGATGTAGGGTAAATGTATATGTACCTTTTAGCAATTTTGCAGGTGCATTATTAAATGCTATTCTGTGTTCTATAATATCGCTCATGGCTGTACCTAACCATTTTTCGTTAGTGGCCAAAGTAAATTCTCTTTTTACTGTAAGGGTTGTATCTGGCGATTTCATTTGTATATCTACCCAAATATTTTTATATCTATAAGCATCTTCATGCCTTAATACAAAATAAATATTATATAGTGCATTAGTGTCTTTTATTTCTATTGTTGCTGTAGCTGCATTATTGCTACTCCATTCATGCTTATTAAAAAATACAGTTTTTTCAAATACATCT
>CAUJDL010000045.1 GCA_963169635.1 Bacteroidota bacterium | reverse complement strand
CTAAAAAATTATTTTTTTATGAACGTATAGAGAATTTCATTTTTATCATCATTATTATTCTCATGATTTTAAAACCTTTTTAAACATATCAAAAATTTAAAAGAACAATATGGAACAAACAATTAATTTAAAAGAAGAGTTGGATGTTAGAGTTTATATTCCAATTAAACGACATGAAATGCTGATAAAAATTTTTAAAGAATTACCAGCAGGAGAAAGTTTTGTTTTTATAAACGACCATGACCCAATTCCTTTATTTTATGAATTTAGATCTATTTATGGCGATGTAGTAGGTTGGGAATATTTGAATAGGGGAGGAAGAGAATGGAAAGTTAAAGTAACACGTACAGAAGCATCTGAAGGTCGTGAGTTTACTGATATTTCTACTTTATTAGATTTAAGAAAAGCAGATAAAAAAGAATGGAAGCAAATTGTATTTCATAGATATGGTATGATGGAAGAAGATACAACAATGGAATTAATTGCTAATGAAGACCCAGCAGAAATACATGGAATTTTTGTAAATAAATTTGAAGGAAGACATTCTTGGGTTTATAAAAAGAAAGAACCTAATGAATATGTAGTACATATTACTAAGAAAGATAAAAGTGGCTTAGGAGATACTGGCTATTCTGTAGTAAATGAATTTGATATTCGTCCTTACCCACCAACAGAAAGACATGAAATGTTTTATAAAGCTTTTGCAGATATTAATGCTGGTGAAGCTTTTGAATTTATTAACGACCATGATCCAAAACCTCTTTACTATCAAATGGAAGCAGAAAGTAAAGAACCATTTAGATGGGAGTATTTAGAAAAAGGTCCAGAAGTTTGGAAAGTAAGAGTAATAAAAGTGAAAAGTGAAGCTTAATGCAACCTAAAAAATTTACTAACGAATTAGATGCTTCATTTTGGAATGCAAGATGGCAAAATGGACAAACAGGATGGGATATTGGTTTTGCTGCACCAGCAATTACCAGTTTTATGCAACAATTAAACAACAAAAATGTTGCTATACTAATACCAGGTTGTGGCAATGCTTATGAAGCAGAATTTTTATTGGCTAATGGTTTTACTAATATTACATTAATTGATATTGCTGAAGAAGCAGTTAATAGACTGAAAGAAAAATTTAAAAATGCTCATCAAATTCGTGTATTATGTCAAGATTATTTTCATCATCAAGGTAATTATGATGTAATTATAGAACAAACTTTTTTCTGTGCTCAAGTATTAGAAAGAAGAGCTGAGTACGTACAAAAAACTGCTTCTTTATTAAATGAAAATGGACTATTAATAGGTGTTTTATTTAATGTAGTTTTTGAAAAAGAAGGACCACCATTTGGTGGAAATAAAAATGAATATCAACAGTTATTTGAAAAAGAGTTTATCATTAAAACATTAGAGCCTTGCTACAACAGTATTGCACCAAGAGCAGGTAACGAATTATTTATTCATTTTATTAAAAAACCTCAGCAGTAAATTATTTATCTAAGGCTGCAACAGTGAGTAGAAAAAAACTTTCTGTTTCAGCCTTTACACTATGTGGAATTTTAGGTTGCAGAGCAATCATATTTCCTTTAGTTAAAGCAACAGTTTCTTCATTAGTAATAAATTGTATTGCACCTGCTAAAAGTTGTACACTAATTATTGCATTGGTAGAATGTGTTTTCAGTTCTGTATTTTCATGCATACCAATTACCACCAATCTTAAACTATCTGATTTAAAAATAGTAATAGAGTTATGATCGCTTTCTTGCCAAGTTGTTTCTGCTTTTATTTGTTCAATAAATTTATTTAAATCCATTGTTACTAATGGAGCATTTAAAACTCTATCTCCTTGTGGCCTTAAAGGTGTAGCGTCGTTAGATTTTTGTTCCATTTTATTTATTTTTTTTTCGTAATTAATTCTTTTATCAAAGATGCTGGTCTGCCTATAACTGCTTTATTTCCTTTAACTACAATAGGTCTTTCTATTAAAATAGGATATTTTACCATTGCATCTATCCACTGTTTTTTAGTAAGTTTTTTATCAGCAAAATGCTCTTGAAAAATGGGTTCTTTTTGTCTGATAATATCTAAAGGTTGTACATCTAACAGTTTTAATAAATCACTAATTTCTTTATAGCTTAATGGTTCTATAATATAATTTCTAATAATTACATCTTTATGCAAATCTTCTAACATACAAAGACCTTCTCTGCTCTTTGAGCATCTTGGGTTATGGTAAATAACTGTTTTCAACTTTTTTTATTTATACAGTAAAATGAAAAATATTTTTTTGTAAAAAATATAGCATTAAAGTTAAAGAATTTAATCCATTAAAAAAGCCATACCATTATTTACAGCAGTACACAAATCTTTTACTTTTTTTTCTTTAAATATTTGTTCTATTAATTCACGAGCTACTTTATATTCGTTGTGTATAGGGCAAGGGTGTGTTTCAGAACATTTACTTAAACCTAAACCACATTTTTTAAAAATTCCTTTTCCTTCTATGGTTTCTACAATATTAAAAATAGGTTGATTTTGTTGTTCATCACTTAAATAAAAACCGCCTGTTGGTCCTTTTAAACTATTAATAATACTATGTTTTACTAATGTTTGTAAAGTTTTGCCAACAGTATGTTCACTAGCATTAATATGTTCTGCAATTTCTTTAATACTTGCTTTATATCCTGTAGTTGATTTTACAGAAAGATATATAGCAGCTTTAATAGCAATTTTACAAGTTTGACTAATCATAAAATTAATGTCCTAAAAATTCTCTTCCTTCTGGTGATATTTTAGAAAAATCCCATGGAGGGTCAAAAGTTAAATTAACATTGATTTTCCAATCAGGAAAAGCATTACTTAAAGCTTGTGTAATATTGCTTGTAATACTTTCGCCCATTGGGCAAAACTGTGTTGTAAGTGTTATTTGTGCATCTAAATTTTTTTCTTCGCTATCAAAATCTAATTGATAGATAAGACCTAAATCTACCACATTTAAACCTACTTCTGGATCATCTACTTCATAAAGACCAATTAGAGCAAAGTTGCAACGCTCTGTATCGTTGGTAATAATATTATTTACACTCATATTTTTTGGGGTTTATGTAAAAAAACTTTACTAGTATTTATAACATATAAAATTGCTGCTATTAATAATGCTGCTGCACCAATTTTTACAATAAGTTGATTTGTAAAAATTATACCTACAATAAATGCAATAAAGCCTATTAAATAAATAAGCAACATAAGATGATAAATTTTTTCGCTAAACAATTCTTTTGGTGCAGGTGTTTTTCCTGCATGTGCTTTTTTATGATATACTTTATTCCAAACAATAAATGGTAATGTTTTAAATGTCATTCCTAAAATAATAGCAGTAATCCATCCAAATAAAATACAAAAACCATAAAGCAAAACAATTTTATCTTGATGATGATTAGGTAATATGCTAAGAATAATTATTAAAACTACAATAGGTAATATCATTTGTAACACAGATATTAAGGAGGTTTTCATTTGCTCATCTACATTTTTTCTTATTCTTATTTTATGTGCTTTTTTACAATGATTAGCAAATAATATAATAGCTATAAGTGACATTACAATAGAAAAATAATAGAAGTAAGTATTTAGTTGTAGTGTTTTAAAAATGATAAAACTTATCAGGCTAGTATTTATTAAAATAAAAATAATCCACAATACTTTATCATTAGTATATTTTGAAATTAAAAACATAGGTATTAAACGAGAGCCAACACCAATAACCATTAACAAAAACCAACCTATTAAACCCAAATGTGCATGAATAGAAAGATAACTAACTGAGTTCTGAGGTAAAATATTTTGGGTAAAATTAAATACTAATAATAACCCAAAAAATGTAGTAGAAAATAACCATAAAGTAGCAGCAACAATATACCATGCATGTACATTTCTTTTTTTACTTTTAAATGAACTGCTAAAAACATTTATTAAATAAAATATAACAGCTACATTAATTAAAGTTGCTCCAGCTTGTAAAATATATCCTGTATTAAAAACATAAAATCCATAAATTAAAATAGGAATACCAATTGCAGCAAAACTAAATGTAAGATAAGCCAGTGTATTACTATCTAATTTACCTTCTACTAAAACAGGTAATAGTTGATGCGATGCACCAAAAATTATCATAGTACCCCAGCCTAATGCCATTGCATGTGTAATAGCTAAAGTGTATGGATTAAAATAATTAACATCAGTAATATTAGTATGTAGCAACAATAAAATATTGGCTACTAAAAAAGATATAGCAGCATAAAAATAAAATGGAAGAACTACTCTGTAATCTGTGGTTTTTTGTAAGCCACCTATTAATGGTGAAAACATAACAGATTAATTATTTTTAAAAATCAGTAAATAAACTTCTCCATCCTGTACTTCTTTAATTCTATAATCAAAATTTCTGTCTTTTAATTCAGTAAGTAAAAACACAGGAATTCTTTTATGATGTACATAAAGAGCTTTTTGGTTAGGCAAGGTTTCTAAAGCTTCTAAAATTGTCATCATAGGCATAGGCATTTCTAAATGTCTAACATCTATAGGTACTAAATTATTTTCAAAAGATTGTAAAAGTTTTTCCCACTCACTGGTTGTAGCAACTTCTGCTGTAGCAGTTTTAATTTCGTTGTTAGTTGTTGCATCTGTTTTATAAAAGTATGTTTCAATTGTATTTTCATCAATATACTTTACATAAGATGCAAAACCTTGTTTGCTTAATAAACTAATTAAAGGTACAGGCTCAAAATTATTGATTATTAAAAGTACTTGCCCTTGTTGTAGTTCTTTTACTTTTTGTTGAATTTGTTTAAGAGGGTCGCTACCAGATGCTAAAATTGCTCTTACATCAAAATTTACAATTTGTGATGGTTGAATATTTTGTAAATACGTAGGTATAGGTTTATTTTCTTTTATTGGTTCATTAATATTTACAGCATTATTATCTGCTTCAAAACCAAGTGGTGCTAATGCTTTAAAAAAATCTTCTGGTTTACAACCTCCAATTTTAGATGCCATAGCAATACTTGTTCTGCCTGCCATTAATTTTCTAAGTATAGGGTTTCTTAATTTTTTAAAATCAGGTGCAATACTCACTATTGTTTCTAAAGCATCTGGATGATGTTTAAGTAGTGTAGCAATTTTTGTTTGTGCATTAATAAGCATGGCAATAAATATTAATTGATTAATAAGCATACACGAATAAAAAAATTCTTTACCCGTGTATGCAATTGTAAAACCAACTATGTTAAGCAAAAGATTTTTCTATGTCAATTGCTTTTGTAAATAAAATATTATTTTCTAAATGTATGTGAACAAATAAATCACTTTCAAAATCTTGTAATAGTTTAAATAATAATTTATAGCTAGTACAAGCATCATCAGGTATTGCATAGTTATCACTTAATCTTCTTATTTCTTCCATTGCTCTGCCTACACTATCATGTTCAGCTTCTGTTGTAGCCACCATTTCTTGAAAAGTTTTTCCTTCTTTTTGATAAGTAGTATTTGCATTCTTAGCTTTTACTATTTCTTTAATTACAGGAAATAAATTATTTTCTTCATCTGCCATGTGCTCAAAAAGTTCTTCATGTACATCTTCTACTAAAGATTTTATTTGTATTAATTCTTCGTGTCTTCCTCCATGTACTTGTGCTACTTTAATAGCATAACCTTTAATTTCTGGTAAATATTTTCTTACAAAATTGTGATGAGTATTTACAATATAATCTGCTAAAAAGTCTAAATTCCATTCATCATAATTAAGGTTATTACCAATGGTAATATTTTGTGTAGTTTTTAAAAGTTCACTTTCTACTTCATTAGCATCAATACCTTTTTCTGCACAAACTTCACGAACAGTTTTTTTACCACCACAACAAAAATCTATACCATATTTTTTAAGTACATCTGCTTTACGAATATCTTTTGCTACAATTTGCCCAATGGTTTCTTCGTTTTCGTTTTGAATATTTTTAGTTACTCTAATATCCCACCATTGTGGACCTTGTTGTAAATATTCCCAAGTAAAAATATCGCCATGTTCACTTTTTAATTGATAATAAACAGGCTTTGGGTCATGATCATTATGAATAATAAATGATTTGCCTGGAGCTAAATTTTCAAAAGTATTAAATATGGTAGGATGTTTTAATCTTGGTTCTAATGAAGGAACATTAATAACTATTTCATCGCTATTTTCATTGGTAGCAACACTAACTTCTGCTTGAACAGCAATTTTATTATCTTTAGCTGCTTCATTTTTAGTTACACGAATGCACCACCAGTTTGGACCTTGTTGTAAATATTCCCAACCAAAAGTTTCGCCATGTTTTTCTACTAATTGATAGTAAACAGGTTTTGGATCATGGTCGTTATGAATAATAAAACAATCGCCTTGTTGAATATTATCAAAAATATGAAATATTGTAGCGTGTTTATGTTGAGGCTGTATAGCTGGAATATTTAATATCAACTCATTATTTTCATTAGGCAAAATAGGCACTACTCTTGTTACACGAATATCCCACCATTCTGGTCCTTGTTGTAAATATTCCCAAGTAAAAATATTTCCACGTAAATCTAATAATTGATAATACACAGGTTTTGGGTCGTGGTTATTATGAATAATTAAGCTTTCACCTTCTAATAAAGTATTAAAAACATTAAATATTGTTTGATGTCTTAACCTTGGTTCAATTTCTTGAACATTAATGATGGTTTCATTAGCTGTTTGCATGAGCATTAATTTTATAAATGAATATTAAGATGCAAAAGTATATTATTTTAATATAAAAGTATTAAAGTACTTTTATTATTTTAAAACTTTTCCTAAAAAAGTAACTATTGATAAGGCAGTAAAAGCAGGAGATAAATTAATTAGGTAGAAAGCTAAATAATTGAATACAAATTAATTCTTCACACATTACAAACTCAATATGGAAATTCAGGTTGTTTCTGTTACTTTTGCAGCCAATTTTAACCTATTAATTAAGTTTTAGCAATAAAACCATAAAAAATATTAGCAATGGCAGGGCAACTTAAAGAAGTTCGTAACAGAATAAAAAGTGTTCAGAGTACACAACAAATTACAAAAGCCATGAAAATGGTAAGTGCAGCAAAGTTACGTAAAGCACAAGATACCATTATACAAATGCGTCCTTATGCTCAAAAATTACAAGAAATGCTAAGCAATATTGTAAGCAATACAGAAGGAGGCACAGAATTAAAATTAGCAGAAAACAGAACGATAGAAAAAGTATTATTAATTGTTATTACAAGCGATAGAGGTTTATGTGGTGCATTTAATAGTAATATTATCAAGTTAGCAAAAAGTACTATTGCAGAAAAATATGCATCTCAATATAAAAAAGGTAATGTTACAATTTGGAATATTGGTAAAAAAGGTTGGGAAGCATTAGCTAAAACAGGTTATAAAACAAACGATACTTATAAAGATATTTTTCATCAACTTACATTCAGTAATGTACAAACTGCCTCTAAAGCAGCAATGAAAGCTTTTGAAGATGGAGAGTTTGATGCAATTGAAATTGTGTATGGACAATTTAAAAATGCTGCAACACAAGCATTTATTGCAGAGCCATTTTTACCTATACCAAAAGTAGAAAATAAAGAAGCTGGTAGCAAAAAATCTGATTTTATTTTTGAACCAGAAAAAGATACATTAATTGCTGTGTTAATGCCAAAAATTTTAAACACACAATTATACAAAGCTGTATTAGATAGTAATGCCAGTGAGCATGGTGCAAGAATGACTGCAATGGATAAAGCAAGTGAAAATGCTAATGAATTATTGAAATCATTAAAAATATCTTACAACCGTGCAAGACAAGCTGCAATTACAACAGAGCTTACAGAAATTGTAAGTGGTGCAGCTGCTTTACAAGGTTAAGCAACAATAATTGTATTAAGAAGTTAATACTTATTTAGTAAAAGTTTTTCAAGCAATTTTTACTTACAAACATTAAAACATATCGATGGAACATTCTTCTATTATACCACATATTGAAGTATTAATTTTTGCAAGTGAAAAACCTTTAACTGCATTAGAAATAACAGAGCTAATAAATAATGCATTTGCTTTTTTAGAAGAACGTGTAACCTTAGACCAAATAGAAAGTTGTATAGAAGGAATTATAGAAAAATATGCAACTGAATTTTATCCTTTTGAAATTAGAGAAAGTGGTGGTGGCTATCAGTTTTTAACAAAGAAAGATTATCATCAAACTGTAGCACAATTAAATGGCGATAAATTTTTAAAACGCTTATCTACAGCAGCATTAGAAACACTTGCAATTATTGCTTATAAACAACCTGTAACAAAAGGAGAAATTGAAGCAATACGTGGTGTAAACAGCGATTATAGTGTACAAAAACTTTTAGAAAAAGAACTTATTATAATTAGTGGCAGAAACGAAAAAATGCCTGGTCATCCATTAGTTTATGCTACATCTAAAACTTTTATGGATTATTTTGGTATCAACTCAACTGATGATTTACCTAAAATAAAAGAAGTATTAGCAGAGCAATTGATTGAAGGAACAATTATAAATCCAGCAGACTTTACAAGCAATAATAATGCAACAGAAGATGAAGCTACTTTACAAATAAATGATAGTGGACAATTAGAAGAAAACAACTCATCTGACGAAGATGTAAATACTGATAGAGAAGTAGAATAAACAAAATACTTTTCTTGCTAAACTTATATACTTAAACTTTTTACAAATGATTAAATAGCATTTGTAAAGCAAAACCTACAACACCATGAATTTTAATACCTATCAATCAGGGTTTGATTTAATTCTTAACAACCAACATCACACAACAGAACCTTATAACGATGCAGCATTTTTAAACTATACTAAATTAAATCATGCAAGATTAAACAGATGGATAAAAACTGCAACATTACAAGACGAAACTATTGCTGTAATTAAAGCTATTCAACAACCTCAACAATGGGTTGTAATTACAGAACATTGGTGTGGCGATGCTGCACATATTGTACCTATATTATTCTTAATGTCTGAGCTTAACAATAAAATACAATTTACTATTCAACTGAGAGATACTAACTCAGAAATAGAACAATACTTAACAAATGGTAGTAAAGCAATACCTATTTTAATTGTAAGAGATGCAACAGGTAAAGATATTTTTCATTGGGGACCAAGACCTAAAAATGCACAAGATGTTTTTACATCATTAAAACAAAAAGGTGCAGAGTTAGAAGAAATTAAAGAAGCCTTACAAGTTTTTTATAATAATGATAAAGCAGTAAGCATTCAGCAAGAAGTAATAGCATTATTAAAAAAATAGTTGTAAAAAACTTTACAACTATTTTTTCATTTTTTATTCAGTTTCTTTTACAAATTTTCTCAGCCATTCATTTTGTTCCCAAAGCATGTGTAATAAATTTTCTTTTGCTCTATAGCTATGACCTTCATAAGGCAATAACACATATTTTGCAGTACCACCATGACCTTTAATAGCACTAAATAATCTTTCACTATTCATGGGGTATGTACCTGAGTTTTCATCTAATTCGCCATGAATTAAAAGTAAAGGTGTTTTAATTTTATCAGCAAAACTAAAAGGGCTCATATCAAAATAAAGTTGTGGAGCTTGCCAATAAGTTCTGTCTTCATTTTGAAAACCAAAAGGTGTAAGTGTTCTATTATATGCTCCACTACGAGCAATACCAGCTTTAAATAAAGATGTATGTGCTAATAAATTAGCAGTCATAAAAGCACCATAACTATGACCACCAATAGCTACTTTATTTCTATCTACAATTCCTAAGTTTACTAAATAATCAATTGCAGCTTCAGCATTCATTTTTAATTGGTCTATAAAATTATCATTAGGTTTTGTTTTAGCATCAGTACTTACAATAGGCATTTCTGCATTATCTAAAACAGCAAAGCCTTGAGTAACATAAAATATAGGACTAGCCCAACTTATAGTTGTAAAAATATCTTCGCTACCTCTTACTTGGCTTGCATCATTTGCATTAAAATATTCTCTAGGATAAGCCCAAATAATTAAAGGCAATTGTTCGCCACTATTTTCCTTAAAATCTTTAGGTAAATATAAATTTCCTGTTAGCTCTATACCATCAATTCTTGTATATTTAATTTTTTCTTTTTTTATACCTTGTAAAGAAGGGTAGGGATTTTTAAAAGATGTTAATGCAGTTGTATTTCCATTGCCTTTTAATGTAGTTATAAAATAATTATGTACTTCTGTTTTAGATTCTTTTCTTGTAATAAATTTTAAATTAGTAGGGTCAAGTACTTTTACTACATATTCAAAATTGCCTTCTTTACAACGCCATAAAATACTGCTTTTCTTAGCATTTATTTCGTATAAAGCAATAAAAGGTAAATCGCCTTTAGGAGATGAGCCTATTGTATTATTGAGTAAAAAAGTATTGTTTACAATATTAATTACATTTTTACCATAAACATTTTTAGTAGTTACAGGAGAGCCTTCATTACTATAAGCATCAGTAGTATTTCTTTCAAATATTTTATC
>CAUJDL010000044.1 GCA_963169635.1 Bacteroidota bacterium | reverse complement strand
CCCATTAAATTCTATGTGCTAAATTACAATTTAGAGGCATATTGCAAAATATTTTTTTGATAATGTGTAAAATTTTATCATCAAATTATATTTTTAACTAATATCTTTTATAGTTTTAAATAATAATTGCCTATTTGTCTTGCTAATTTTAGCTCTCAAAGAGCAAAACAAGACAACTTGTCGTTAAAATTTTATTTCTTCTTCGTTTTGGTCAAAGAAGCGAAACTCAACAATTCCATAATTTGTATTAGGCTGAACTTTAAGTTTTAGTGCATATTTTTTCTTCCATCTTTTAGCAATATTGGTAAAAAATCCTTTTGTAATATGAGAATAAACAATTGGATTAACTAATAGCGAAAGATGTTTATGACCATTAGAAGATAAATAATGCAAACGTTTTTCTATTTCATCTTCTAATAATAATGTGCTAGTAATTTTTCCTGTACCTCCACAGCTAGGACAATTTTCTGCTGTATTAATATTTACTTCAGGCCTCATTCTTTGTCTGGTTATTTGCATTAAACCAAATTTAGAAATTGGTAATACAGCATGTTTAGCTCTATCAGCTTTCATGAAATCTTCCATTGCATCTTGCAATTTTTTTCTGTTATCAGGCGATTTCATATCTATAAAATCTACAACAATAATTCCACCAATATCTCTTAGTCTTAATTGTCTGGCAATTTCTTCTGCAGCTTCTAAATTTGTTTGTAAAGCATTTTCTTCCTGACTATTGCTTACACTTTTATAGCCACTATTTACATCTATTACATGCAGTGCTTCTGTATGTTCAATTATTAAATAAGCACCACTATCTAAATTAACAGTTTTGCCAAATGCACCTTTTACTTGTTTAGTAATACCAAACTGATCAAATACAGGCGTACCATTATTAATATAACTTACAATATCAGTTTTATCTGGTGCTATTCGTTGAATGTATGACTTAATATCGTTATAAATATTTTTATCATTCACCACAATTTTATTAAAAGATTCATTTAATAAATCTCTTAAAATACTGGTAGTTTTATTTTGCTCACTTAAAATTCTTGTAGGTGATTCTGCACCTGTAATATTTTTTTGAATAGTTTTCCAAGTTTCTGTAAGCTCTAATAAATCTTGATGAAGTTCTGCTGTTGATTTTCCTTCTGCTGCTGTTCTTACAATTACACCAAAATTTTTAGGCCTAATGGCTTCTACAATTTTATGTAGTCTTTTTCTTTCATCAGATGAATGAATTTTTTTAGATACAGCAACTATTTCGTTAAATGGAGTAAGTACTATAAAACGACCAGGTAAACTAATTTCGCAACTTAATCTTGGACCTTTTGCAGCAATTGGTTCTTTTAATATTTGTACTAATATGGTAGGCTTACCATTTAATACTTCATTTATTTTTCCTGTTTTTACAATTTCAGGTTCTATCTGAAATTTAGAAAAATCTACTTCAGCACCATTAGCATTAATAGCTAATTGTGTAAATTTTAAAATAGATTTTGCATAAGGCGATAAATCTGTATAATGTAAAAAAGCATCTTTCTCAAATCCTACATCTACAAATGCAGCATTTAATCCTGGTATTAATTTTTTTACTTTACCTAAATATAAATCTCCTACTCCAAAACTAGCATCTACTTTTTCGTTATGTAGCTCTACTAATTTCTTTTCTTCCAACAATGCAATTTCTACTCCTGTTGGAGATGTATTAATAATTAATTCTTTGTTCACAAAATTTGCAACTTTAATAAATACAAAATAATACCTCTTATAGTAAGAAGTATAATAACATCACTAATAGTAATTGCCTCATCAATAAAAAAGGAAGGAAAGGAAAAGTTGCAGCAAAGAAAGAGGTAATTACTTTTCAGTGTTTAGTGAATGTATAAGTCTGCAAATATTTTAGTATGGTACAGACTTATACAAAAATGGCTTAGCCATTAGTTTCGTAAAAGAAAATATGAATGATTATTTTTTCTTATGACGATTTTTTCTTAAACGTTTTTTGCGTTTGTGAGTAGCAATTTTATGACGTTTTCTCTTTTTACCACAAGGCATACTTCTAATAATTTTAACCTGTTAAAAAATAAAATAAATTATCAAAATCTGTATTAAATTTAATTAACCAATACAGTATTTTTTAATGTTGTAATTGTTCAATTCTTTTTTGAATTTCTTTTTTAGCTTCTGGATTAGGAATTTCTTTTTTAATAATCTTATACCATTTTACTGCATCGCTGTTTTGATGATTTAATTCATAACACTCTGCTAAATGTAAAATGGCAGCATAATTAGTAGGTTGTTTTTCTACAATAATTAACAATCTTACAATTGCTTTATCGTACTGACCACTTTTTCTGCTTCCTAATGCTAAAACCCATTGTGCATAAAGATTATCAGGATTTTTATCTACAATAGATTTTACCTGCGTAATTCCTTGCATTGGATTATCTGCAATATTTCCAAAAAGATAACAAGCACCAATACCAATTTTAGTACTATCGTTATTAGAATTAATTGCTAAAGCTTTATCTAAAAGAACTTTTGCGTTAGTTGCTAACCAGTTTTGTTTGGCAGGTTCTACCTCATCAAAAAGATTATCAATGAACAATTGGGCGGCAAATGTGAGGCTTTTTTCTGAATTATCCAATTTTGCTGCTTCTGCTGTATAATATGCAAAAGGCTCAAATACACGAGCACTATCTTTCCAGAAAGATGCTAATTGATGGTAAGTATGAATTTTATCTTCATTGTTTGCTTTATTTAAAGCACTTTCAACTTTATTTATATATTGTAAACTTGAAGCAGAAAGTTGGCTTTTTGCTTGTGCTAAAATATCAGTAAATTTAAGAGAATGATCATGACCATCATTTGCATGATGCTGCTCTACTATTTGTTTTGCTCTATTGGGATTTACTGTTTTTCCAAAGAAAAATAAGGATGATAATAAAACTACACCACCTAATATTAAAATAAACTGTTGCTTTTTCACTAATAAAATTTAGTGCAAAGTTACTGTTGTGGTTTGTAATTTTCTTTAACTTCTGCAACAAATTCTTTGGCAGGCTTAAATGCAGGTATATAATGCTCTGGAATATGTACTGCTGTATTCTTTTTAATATTTCTTCCAATTTTAGCAGCTCTTTTCTTTGTAATAAAACTTCCAAAACCTCTTATATAAATATTTTCTCCAGAAGATAAATTTTCTTTTACCTCTTTAATTAGGGTTTCTACTGTAACTAAAACATCTACTTTAGGTATTCCTGTTTTTTCTGATATATTATTTATAAGGTCTGATTTTCTCATAAGTTATTATTTTCAAAGTAAATAATGAAATGTTAAAGTAAGTGAAAGTATTTGAATTTTACAAGATTTTTTTAAAAAAATTATCTTTTTAAACTATACACATTTGCTTAGTAATATTGCTCTTGTATAAAAATATTAACAATTTTTCTAAAATTTTTAAAAAATGTTATGTTTGTTCTATGAGTGAATGGACAGATCAAGAAATTAAAATAGCCATTTTAGATTTATATGAAGGTCATGTAAATCAGGGTATGCGTTGTATCAGAGAAATTATTAATACTTGGGCAGAACATCATCAATTAAATGTAAGTTTTGATGAATTTGATGTAAGAGTAAAAGAAGAAGTACCAGATACTTCGTATCATATTTATATTTCTACTGGTGGTCCAGGCTCTCCATTAGATACTATTGGTAATAGTTGGGAACAACAATATTTTAAATGGTTACAATCTATTGAAGAGTGGAATAAAAATGAAGCAAACCCACCAAAACATGTTTTCTTTATCTGCCATAGTTTTCAATTAATATGTAGGCATTATGCAATTGGTAATGTTTGTAAAAGAAAATCTACCTCGTTTGGTGTATTTCCTGTTCATCAACTTCAAGAAGGTGAAGAAGAAATAATTTTTGAAGGATTAAAAGACCCTTTTTATGTTGTAGATAGTAGAGATTATCAAGTAATAGAACCTAACCATGCAAGATTAAGAGAATTAGGAGCTAAAATTTTAGCTATTGAAAAAAACAGACCACATGTACCTTTTGAAAGAGCAATTATGGCCATTAGATTTAATGATTATTTTATAGGTACACAGTTTCATCCTGAAGCAGATGCTATTGGTATGCGTTTATACTTACAAACTGAAGAAAAAAAAGCTACAGTAATTGCTAATCATGGAGAAGCTAAATGGGAAAGTATGGTAGAACAATTAGGCGACCCTGATAAAATATTATGGACTTATACTTGTATTCTTCCCAACTTTTTAAATAATGCTGTAGGGGTATTAACTACAGTATAAATTTTTTTATCAAAAAACTTAGTTTATTAAAACATCTTTATAAATGAAGATGTTTTTTTATCTTTCAACAAAATATTAATTAACAGAATTATGGTTTCAGCAGTTAGAGAAAAATATAATGCAGCATTTACACAAGAAGCATACGAAGCATTTTTAAAAGATTTAGAAAGCAAATATCCTGCATCTTTAGGTTTTAGAGCTGCAGAAACACCTGTGTTTGTAGATAAAGAATTTAAACATAAAATTTTAAATGCTTGCGAAAGTATTGTAGATATTATTACAGGTTTTAATTTTAAAACACTTACATCGCATGGCATTCCTAATAATGTACGTGTACCTAACGAAAATAATTTTGCTCACTTTATAGCATTTGATTTTGGTATTTGCAAAAATGAAGATGGTACTTTAGAACCTCAGTTAATAGAAATGCAAGGTTTTCCTACATTATTTGCTTATCAGGTTTTTTTAGATAATATTACAAGAAATCATTTTCAAATTCCTCAAAACTTTTCTGCCTATCTAAATAATTTTGATGAAAAAACTTATTTACAATTATTAAAAGAAATTATTGTAGGAAACTTACAACCTGAAAATGTTATTTTATTAGAAGTTTTTCCTCATGAACAAAAAACAAGAATAGATTTTTATTATACACAAGAATATTTAGGAATTAATATTGTTTGTATTACAGAACTGATTAAAGAAGGTAACAAAATTTATTACTTAAAAGATGGAAAGAAAATAGAAATAAAAAGAATTTTTAATAGAGTAATTTTCGATGATTTACAACAACAATCTGCCGAAGTACAAGAAAAAGGAAAAATTTTATTAGAAGAATTAGATGTAGAATGGATACCTCACCCAAATTGGTTTTATAGAATTAGTAAATACACTTTGCCTTATATAGATCATCCTTATGTACCTAAAACAAAGTTTTTAAATGAAATAAAAGAAATACCTACCGATTTAGAAAACTATGTTTTGAAACCTTTATTTTCTTTTGCTGGTCAAGGTGTAGTAATTGATGTAACACCTCAAGATATTGAAAATGTAAAAGACCCAGAAAATTGGATTTTACAACGCAAAGTACAATATGCAGATGTTATAGCTACACCTGATATTCCTGCAAAAGCAGAAATAAGAATTTTTTATTTTTGGAAAGAAGGAGCAGAACGACCAGTTGCTGCATTTAATTTAGCACGTTTAAGCAAAGGCAAAATGATTGGTGTAAGATATAATAAAGATAAAGTTTGGGTAGGCGGCACTATTGCATATTTTGAAAAATAATTATTGAAATTTGATTTAATAATTCTATTATTTTTCTATTATTGGGAAAGTAAATGCAAAATGGGACAAAAACTTCCTTTTTTAAAAATAAATTTCTACCAATAATATTTACAACAAGTTTATAATCAACACTTTTTCAATAAAAATAAAATTATAAAACTCTTTGGCATGGATTTGTTATTAAAATATACATCCATCCAATACGTGAAAAACTGAATATTAAAGTTTAGTAAAAAAATTAAAAAAAATAATTACTATGAAAGTTCAGTTAATCATTACAATTTGTTTTTTAGCCTTAGCTATAAATGTACATGCTACAAATGAAATTACTTCTAATGTAAAAAAAGCAAAAGCTATTACTAAAGATGTAAAAGGTACTTTAAAACCTTTAGGTATATTAAAACCACAAAGCTCTATAATAGAAGAAAAGGTAAAAGACAAATTAGTTGCTACTGTAGAAACTAAAAATGCTATTATTTATTATGCACCAATTATAGAAAAGAAAAAAATTAAGTTAAAAAGAAATAATCAAGAATCTGCTTCTTCTATTATTTTAACTTATGAAACTCATTAATAGCTATAACTTCGTATAAATCAATTATTTAAAAGTATTAATGCAACATTAATACTTTTTTATTTTTTATAAATACTCCAATAAAAATGCTCCTTCATTTGCCAGATAAAATATCTAAAATTTAAGCTTTAGATAATACTTCAAAAACTCATTAAAATATTCAAAATTAATCCTTACCTTCGCCGCCTTAAATAATTTGGAATATTGTTCTTTTTTCACATCTCTATCAAGTTAAACTGCACCTTGTCTTATAATATTAATTTATAAGAATGTACAAGTAATATTGTGTGCATCACCAACACACAATAAGCTATGGAAATTTGATTAGTGTAAAACTAAGTATCATTATTTCAAAATAAACTCCACTTATTTAATATGGCTATAAAAAAAGATGTAAACAAAACCAAACCTGGGTTTTCAAAAATTACCATTAGCCTTGCCTCTCCAGATTCAATTTTGGAAAGAAGTTTTGGCGAAGTATTAAAACCAGAAACAATTAACTATCGTACTTACAAGCCAGAAAGAGATGGTTTGTTTTGCGAAAGAATTTTTGGCCCTGTAAAAGATTATGAATGTGCTTGTGGAAAATATAAGCGTATTCGTTATAAGGGTATTGTTTGTGATCGTTGTGGTGTAGAAGTTACAGAAAAAAAAGTTAGAAGAGAAAGAATGGGGCACATTAAACTGGTGGTTCCAGTAGTGCATATTTGGTACTTTAAAAGTTTACCTAATAAAATTGGTTACTTATTAGGTATGAGCTCTAAAAAATTAGAAAGTATTATTTATTATGAACGCTATGTAGTAATACAAGGTGGTGTAAATGAAAATTTAGGAACAGGCGATTTATTAACAGAAGAAGAATATATTGATATAGTAGATGCTTTACCTAAGGATAATCAATATTTACCAGACGAAGACCCACAAAAGTTTATTGCTAAAATGGGTGCAGAAGCTGTACATGATTTATTAGAAAGATTAGACTTAGATGAATTAAGTTATCAGTTAAGAAATGCTGCTGCAAATGAAACTTCTCAACAACGTAAAGCAGATGCTTTAAAACGTTTAAGTGTTGTAGAAGCATTTAGAGATTCTACAGAAAGAATTGAAAATCGTCCTGAGTGGATGGTAATGCAACATATACCTGTTATTCCACCAGAATTAAGACCTTTAGTACCATTAGATGGTGGCAGATTTGCATCATCTGATTTAAACGATTTATATCGTCGTGTAATTATAAGAAATAATCGTTTAAAACGCTTATTAGAAATTAAAGCTCCAGAAGTAATCTTACGTAACGAAAAACGTATGTTACAAGAAGCTATTGATAGTTTATTTGATAATAGTCGTAAATCTAATGCTGTAAAAGCAGAAGGTGGTAGAGCATTAAAATCTTTAAGCGATGTATTAAAAGGTAAACAAGGTCGTTTCCGTCAAAACTTATTAGGTAAACGTGTGGATTATTCTGGTCGTTCTGTAATTGTGGTAGGTCCAGAACTTAAAATGCATGAGTGTGGTTTACCAAAAGATATGGCTGCAGAATTATTTAAGCCATTTATTATTCGTAAATTAATTGAAAGAGGAATAGTAAAAACAGTTAAATCTGCTAAAAAATTAGTAGATAAAAAAGAAGCTGTAGTTTGGGATATTTTAGAAAATATTTTAAAAGGACATCCGGTTTTATTAAATCGTGCCCCAACACTACACAGATTATCTATTCAATCTTTTCAACCAAAATTAATAGAAGGTAAAGCTATTCAATTACACCCATTAGTTACAGCTGCATTTAACGCTGACTTTGATGGTGACCAGATGGCTGTACACGTACCATTAAGTAGTGCTGCTATTTTAGAAGCACAATTATTAATGTTATCATCGCATAATATTCTTAACCCTCAAAGTGGTACACCAATTACATTACCTTCTCAAGACATGGTTTTAGGTTTATACTATATTTCAAAAAGTAAAAAATCTACACCAGAAGAAACTATTAAAGGCGAAGGAAAATATTTTTATAGTTTAGATGAAGTAGTTATTGCATATAACGAAAATGTTGTTGATTTACATGCAAACATTAAACTTCGTACACAAGTTTTAGAGAAAGGAAAATTATATAAAACAATTATTAATACTACTGTTGGTCGTGTATTATTTAACCAACATGTACCTGCAGAAGTAGGTTATGTAAATGAACTTCTTACTAAAAAGAATTTAAAAGAAATTATTGGCAACATTATTAAAATTACCAATGTACCAACAACTGCTAAATTCTTAGACGATATTAAAACACTTGGTTTTAGAATGGCATTTAAAGGAGGCTTATCATTTAGTATTAATGATTTAGTTGTTCCTGAAGAAAGACAAAATATGTTAGATATTGCTCAGAATAATGTAGATGAAATTTGGGAACATTATAACATGGGTTTAATTACCAATAATGAAAGATATAACCAAATAGTAGATACATGGAATAGAGCAGATATGATTATTACTGATACACTAATTCAAAAAATGACTACAGATAAACAAGGATTTAATTCTGTATTTATGATGTTGGATAGTGGTGCTCGTGGTAATAAAACACAGGTAAAACAGTTAGTTGGTATTAGAGGATTAATGGCAAAACCTCGTAAAAGTGGTTCTAGTGGTTCTGAGGTAATTGAAAATCCAATTCTTTCTAACTTTAAAGGAGGCTTAAACGTATTAGATTACTTCATTTCTACACATGGTGCTCGTAAAGGTTTGGCTGATACTGCCTTAAAAACTGCAGATGCTGGTTACCTAACTCGTAGATTAGTAGATGTATCTCAAGATGTGGTTATTTCAGATGAAGATTGTGGCACTTTACGTGGTATTGCTATTAGTGCATTAAAAGATAATGAAGATATCATAGAACCATTAGCAGATAGAATTGAAGGCAGAACAACTTTACACGATGTTATTAATCCTGTAACTAATGAATTAATTATACAAGCAGGTGAAGAAGTTTCTCAAGACATTGCAAAAATGATTGACCAATGTGGTATTGAAACAGTAGAAATTCGTTCTGTACTAACATGCGAATCTAAACGTGGTGTTTGTGTAAAATGTTATGGTAAAAACTTAGCTACAGGTTATATAGCTCAAAGAGGCGATGCTGTTGGTATCATTGCTGCACAATCAATTGGTGAACCAGGTACACAGCTTACTTTACGTACCTTCCACGTTGGTGGTGTTGCTGGTGGTGCAACTGTAGATTCTACATTAAAAGCAAAATTCGATGGTACTATACATTTTGATGGTTTACGTACTGTAACAACTATTAATAATGATGGTAACAAAGAAAGTGTAGTAATTGGTCGTACAGGTGAGTTAAGAATTATGGATGATAAACATGATAGATTACTTATTTCAAATAATATTCCTTATGGTTCTACCCTACTTGTAAAAGATAAACAACAAGTTAAAAAAGGAGATGATATTTGTAAATGGGATCCATTTAATAATGTAATAGTAGCAGAAACAAATGGTGCTATTCAATATGAAGGAATTATTGAAGGTATTACTTACAGAGATGAAAGTGATGACCAAACAGGACACCATGAAAAAGTAATTATCGAAACAAAAGACAAAACTAAAATTCCTACAATTATTATTACAGGAAAAGACAACAAACAATATAACTTACCTGTAGGTAGCCACTTATCTGTAGATGAAGGCGAAGAAGTTAAAGCAGGTCAAGTATTAGTTAAAATACCACGTGTATTAGGAAAATTAAGAGATATTACTGGGGGCTTACCTCGTGTAACAGAATTATTTGAAGCAAGAAATCCTGGTAACCCAGCAATTGTTTGTGAAATTGATGGTATCGTTTCTTTTGGTAATGTAAAACGTGGTAACAGAGAAATCATTGTAGAATCTAAAGACGGAATGATTAAGAAATATTTAGTGCCTACATCTCGTCAAATACTTGTACAAGAAAGCGATTTTGTAAAAGCTGGTACTGCATTATCTGAAGGACAAATTGCACCTGCTGATATTCTTGCTATTAAAGGACCATTTGCTGTACAAGAATATGTAGTAAATGAAATTCAAGAAGTTTATCGTTTACAAGGTGTAAAAATTAATGATAAACATATTGAAGTGATTGTTCGTCAAATGATGAAAAAAGTAGAAATTGTAGATGCTGGTGATACTAAATTCTTAGAAGAAGATTTAGAAGATAGAGTAGATTTTATTGCAGAAAATGATAGAATCTTTGATAAGAAAGTTGTTACAGAAGCTGGCGAAAGTACAAAAATGAGAGCAGGACAAATTATTACACTTCGTGAATTAAGAGAAGAAAACTCTATTCTTCGTCGTGCAGATAAAAAACTTGTAGAAGTTCGTGATGCAAAACCTGCAACAGCTACACCTGTATTGCTTGGTATTACTAAAGCTTCTTTAGGTGTACAAAGCTGGATTTCTGCTGCATCTTTCCAAGAAACAACTAAAGTTTTAAGTACAGCAGCTATCAATGGTAAAACAGATTATATGGCTGGTTTAAAAGAAAATGTAATTACAGGTCATTTAATTCCTGCTGGTACTGGACAAAGAGATTTTGATAACTTAATTGTAGGTAGTAAAGAAGAATATAAATTACTTACTGCAGCTCGTGAAGCTATGAGCTTCGACGATGATGAATAGTTATTAATTTAGCTTTTATTATATTAAGGAGTTGCATTTATGCAGCTCCTTTTTTTATTTGAATACACTAATTTTTAAGTAAAAATATTTTATTCATAAAAAAATTTTTCAAATAAAACTAAATTGTTTTTTCTATTTATGTTTAGCCATTATATTTGCAGCCCTTTCGTTATAGCAGAAAAGGAAATAGGTTGGTGAGATGGATGAGTGGCTGAAATCAGCAGTTTGCTAAACTGCCGTACGGGTTAAACTGTACCGAGGGTTCGAATCCCTCTCTCACCGCAACTTCAAATAAAACCCTTGTACAAGTTACAAGGGTTTTATTTTTTACCAACTTAACCTCTCTCCTAATTTTTTCTAAAAAAAATAAGAATTGTATTTAACTTAAAAAATTATTCGTTCTTTGTAAGTATATTTCAAACACAATGAAAAAAAATATAGCCTTAGTAACAGGTGGTTACAGTAAAGAAGCAGAAATAAGTTATAAAAGTGTCATTACTGTTTATAATAATATTGATAAAGACAAATACAATGTTTATACTATTGATATAAATACAAAAGGTTGGTGGTATAAAAATGAACAAGCAGAAATAATTGAAATAGATAAAAATAATTTTACTTTAAATATTAATCAACAACAGATAAAGTTTGATGCAGTATTAATGTGTTTGCATGGTACACCTGGAGAAGATGGAAAATTACAAGGCTATTTTGATATGCTAAACATACCTTATACAAGTTGCGATGCTGCTACTTCTGCACTTACTTTTAATAAAAGATTTACTGTAGCTGTTGCTGCATTTGGTGGTATAAATGTTGCTAAATCTTTAATGCTAATAAAACAAAATTTTAATGAGCAAAAAGATATCAATGAAATTATTAGTACCCTTACATTTCCTTTATTTATAAAACCTAATAATGGAGGTAGTAGTATTGGTATGAGTAAAGTAGTAAAAGCAGACCAATTAGCAACTGCCATTCACAAAGCTTTTCAAGAAGATAATCAGGTGTTGATAGAAGAATTTATTAAAGGCAGAGAATTTACTATTGGTGTGTTTAAAACAAAAGGAGAAATTATTACTTTACCTATTACAGAAATTATTAGTAAAAATGAGTTTTTTGATTTTGAAGCAAAATATTTAGGAAAAAGTGATGAAATTACACCTGCAAATGTAGATGAAGCAATTGCTGAACAAGTAAGATTAGCTGCAAAAAAAATATATCAAATATTAAATTGTAGCGGCATTGTAAGAATAGATTTTATTTATAACCAACAAAACAATCAGCCTTATATGTTAGAGGTAAATACAGTTCCTGGCCAAAGCGAAGCTAGTATAATACCTCAGCAAGTAAAAGCAATGAATTGGCATTTGCAAGAGTTTTATTCTGCCTTAATTGAAGAATGTTTTCACTAAAAAAACTCTAATCAAAAAAGTAAAATAAAATTCTTCATATTTGTATTAATAAACATTAAAGCATTGTTTAAATTTTTAACAGATAAACCACTTTGGGTAAATATTGTTGTAGCAGTAGTTATATTATCATTGCTCACATTTATTTTTTTTGCTTCTTTAGAATCTATTACACATCATGGCGAATCTAAAAAAGTACCCAATATTATTGGTCAAAATATTACAGCAGCAACCAAACTTTTAGAAAAAGATAATTTTAAAGTAGTTATTATAGATTCTGTTTTTATAGATTCATTAGCAAGATTAACTGTTATTAAGCAATCACCAGAAGCAGATGCCATAACAAAAGAAGGACGTACAGTTTATTTAACTATAAATAAAGCAATTGCACCAGAGGTAGAAATGCCATCGCTTATTGGATACTCTTATAAAAGTGCACAACTAATGTTGCAAAGTTTAAATTTAAAAATGGGCGACACTAGTTATCGTCCAGACTTTGCAAGAAACTCTGTTTTAGAACAGCTTTATAATAATAGAAATATTAAAGTTGGTACTAAAATACCTATGAGTAGTACTATAGATTTAGTTTTAGGTAGTGGTGTAGGTAATATAGAAATGAATGTACCTAATCTTGTAGGTTTAAAAGTATCTGATGCAATTGCACAATTAAAAACCATGCATTTGAGTGTAGGGCCTATTATAGCATTAGAAGCTGTTACAGATACTTTAAATGCTTTTGTAGTAGAGCAAAGACCAAGTGTTTATAGTGAGCCAATGCCAGGACAAAAAGTACAAAACAAATTAAGAGCAGGACAAATAGTAGATTTATTTATAAAGCCTACAATGCCTATAATAACAACAGATACTTTAACTAATTAACATTAACCTTATTTATTATGAGAAACATAAATGTGGAAGAATTAAAAGAAATGATGGATGCAGGAAAATCAATTAATTTAATTGATGTAAGAGAAGAAACAGAGCATGAAGATTTTAATATTGGGGGAATTAATTTTAAATTAAGACGTATGCAAGATATGGAAGTAGAAGAAATAGAACATTTAAAAAATGAAGAAGTAATTTGTTATTGCAGAAGTGGGCAAAGAAGTGTTATGGCATGTTTAATATTAGAGCATTTAGGATTTACAAATACAGTTAATGTAACAGGTGGTGTTCATGCATGGCAAGATAAATTTTGTAAATAATTCTTTTTCAATAAAAAACAAGAACTTCTAATAAATTATTTAGTATTATAACTTACTCATTTATAGTTTATTACATCTTAAAATTAACTATTCTGCATAAAAAAAGTAATTTATTTAAAAAAGTTTGTTTCTTTTAGTACAATAAGCTTACTTTTGCCGTCCAAATTTTTTAAAAGTCATGTTAGCAGTAGTAAAAATTGCAGGTCAACAATTTAAAGTACAATCAGGCGATAAACTTTATGTTCCACAAATTCAAGGAAAAACTGGAGATAAAGTAGAATTTAATGATGTATTATTTGTAGATAATGCAGGATCAGTTGCAGCAGGAAATAATGCAAAAGCAACAGTAAAAGCAGAAATATTAAATGCTTTAGTTCAAGGTGATAAAGTAATTGCTTTTAAAATGAAAAGAAGAAAAGGTTTCAGAAAAAAGCATGGTCACAGAACACACTATACTCAAATTAAAATTGAAAGTATAGCTTAAAAAAAATTTCATTCAATTAAAAAAATTGATTGATAAATTTCATTCACAAAATTTAAAGAAGTTAAAATAAAAATATCATGGCACACAAAAAAGGTGAAGGTAGTGTAAAAAATGGTCGTGATTCAAACAGTAAACGTTTGGGTGTAAAAATTTTTGGTGGACAACCTGCAACAGCTGGTAATATAATTGTTCGTCAAAGAGGTACTGTTTATCATCCTGGTAAAAATATTGGAGTTGGAAAAGACTTTACTTTATTTGCATTAAAAGATGGAATTGTAGAATTTAGAAAAACAAAAAATGCAAAAACTGTAGTGTCTGTTGCTGAAGTACAAACTGCTGAATAAAAAAAAATTTTGTAGTTAGAAAAATGTTTATAATTTTATGGCATTAACTAACCATTAAATTTTAAAAACATGGCAACTGCAAAAAAAGCAGCTCCTAAAAAAGCAGCAAAAAAAGCAGCTCCTAAAAAGGCAGCAGCAAAAAAAGCAGCTCCTAAAAAGGCAGCAGTAAAAAAAGCAGCTCCTAAAAAAGCAGCAGCAAAAAAAGCAGCTCCTAAAAAAGCAGCAAAAAAAGCAGCTCCTAAAAAGGCAGCTTCTAAGAAGAAATAATTTCTTCAATAAGAAAAATAAAAACCCCGAAATTTCGGGGTTTTTATTTTATATCTATTTTATTTGAAACTATTATAAATACTGCACTTCAAAGAGAGTAATATTAATGTTAAAAAAATTATTTATCCTTTAAATAATCATTAATACTTAACAATATTCATTATTAACCAATAGAGTACAAGTATATTTGCTTTGATAAATTAGGATATGAAAAAATTAGATTTATATATACTTAAAAAATTTTTTATAACCTTTTTCTTTTCAATTTTTTTATTTGCAGTAGTTGCTATTGTAATTGATGCAAGTGAAAAAGCAGATGACTTTGTACAATCTAAATTATCATTTAAAAATATTGTATTAGCATATTATTTAGGTTTTGTTCCTCATATTATTGCTCTATTATTTCCATTATTTGTTTTTATTGCAGTTATTTTTTTTACTTCTAAAATGGCAGGACGAAGTGAAATTGTTGCCATACTTGCAAGTGGAGTAAATTATAATAGATGGTTAAGACCTTATTTTATTGGAGGTATTTTTTTATCATCTATACTTTGGGTAGCCAATCAATATATTATTCCTAAAGCAAATGTTATTCATTCATCTTTCCTTAAAAAATATGTAGATAGTAATTCATCTTACGAAGCATTGGTAAATAGTAAAAAGAGTAATGATTTATATTTTAAAATAGATTCGTTTTCTTATGCAGGTATTATTAGTTACGATACTTTATATAAGCAAGGTAATTCTTTTTTCATGGATGAATTTAATGGTACAAAAATTATTAAAAATATAAGAAGCGAAGGAATAAAATGGGATGCAATAAAAAATAAATGGATATTAACTACCGTTTTTGAAAGAGATATTAATGGTTTAAAAGAAAATGTAGTTAGATATGATACTAAAGAAATGGATTTTAGTTTTAAACCTAAAGATTTACAAAAAGATAATTATACTAAAGCAAAATTAACCACCACTGAACTAAATAGATATATTAAGTTAGAAGAAATGAGAGGCTCAGAAGCTATTAATGAGTTTAAAGTAGAAAGATATAAACGAGATGCTGGAGCATTTACAGTTTTTATGCTTACTATTATAGGAGCAATTATTGCAGGACGAAAAGTAAGAGGTGGAAGTGGCATTCATTTAGCTGTTGGTTTTATGATTGCTGCACTTTATATAATTACAGATAGGTTTTCTACCATCTTTGCTACAAAAGGAAATTTTCCTCCATTAATTGCTGCATGGCTTCCTAATATTTTCTTTTGTTTTGTTGCTTGGTATTTATATAAAAAATCTCCTAAATAATTTCCTTAAACTGTTTTGTTGTACAAACAAGTTTTTTTACCTTTAACCGCTTTCTATAAATTGTAATTGTAATTCACAACTTCAAGAATATTTTTTCTAAGATATAATTTACAAAAACATAAGAGTAGAAAAGACAATAGCTATTAAAATTATTTTAGAAAAACTAAATACATACAATTATGGGTGTTATTAAAAATACTTTTAAAGAAAAAGCAGATGTAGCAAACAGTGAAATAAAATCTATTCTTAGTGAGCATGGAAATAAAAAAATTGGTGAAGTAACACTTGCTCAAATTTATCAAGGCATGAGAGGTATTACAGGCTTAGTATCTGAAACAAGTTTATTAGATGCACAAGATGGTATAAGATTTAGAGGTTATTCAATTCCTGAATTACAAGAAAAACTACCAAAAGCAGAAGGTGGTAATGAGCCATTGCCAGAAGGTCTTTTTTATTTAATGTTATTATCAGAATTACCTACAGATGCAGATGTACAACATATTTCAAGTGTATGGCAACGTCGTAGTCATGTTCCTTCTCATGTATTTGCAACTATAGATGCATTACCAATTACAGCACACCCAATGACAATGTTTGTTACTGGTATTATGGCATTACAAACAGAAAGTCATTTTGCTGCAGAATATGCAAAGGGATTAAGTAAAAAAGATTATTGGAATCCAATGTATGATGATGCAATGGATTTAATTGCAAGACTTCCAAGAATTGCTGCCTATGTTTATAGAAGAAAATATAGAAATAATCAACACATTCAACCAAATGGTTTATTAGATTGGGCTGGTAATCTTGCACACATGATGGGTTATAATGATGAAAGCTTTAAAGAGCTAATGCGTTTATACATGACTATTCATGCAGACCATGAAGGAGGAAATGTATCTGCCCATACAACACATTTAGTAGGTAGTGCTTTAAGCGATCCTTATTTAAGCTATGCAGCAGGTATGAATGGTTTAGCTGGTCCTTTACATGGTTTAGCAAATCAAGAAGTAATTAAATGGATTTTTGAAATGCAAGAACTTTTAGGAACTGATAGTCCTACAAAAGATCAAATTGCTCAATACGTTAAAGATACTTTAGCTGCAGGTAAAGTTGTACCTGGTTATGGTCATGCAGTTTTAAGACAAACAGACCCTCGTTTTACTGCACAAATGATGTTTGGTAAAAAGCACATGCCAGATGATAAACTTTGTCAAACAGTTTGGAATATTTATGAAACGGTACCTCCTATTTTACAATCTTTAGGAAAAATTAAAAACCCTTGGCCAAATGTAGATGCTCATAGTGGTGCTTTATTAGTACATTATGGTTTAGTAGAGTATGAGTTTTATACTGTTTTATTTGCTGTAAGTCGTGCATTAGGTGTTATGGCAAGTCTTTGTTGGGACAGAGCTTTAGGTTTGCCATTAGAAAGACCAAAAAGCGTAACAACAAGAAGTGTAAAACTTTGGTTAGAAGGTAAAGATGAAATTTGGGAATAATCTTTTTTAAGTTTAAAAAATATATGACGACTATAATAAAATTTTATAGTCGTTTTTTATTGCATATTGTTAGTTACTTTTTATAAAAATAATTTGCAACTGATTATTTTTTTAAAGTGAAAAAATTTCAGCATAATAAAAAATAAAAAAGGGGCAAATTGCCCCTTATCTTTTAAGAATATATTTTACAATTATTCTACAATGATACTCTGAGAATTATTGTATTGTTTGCCTTTAATTACTAATTGATACATACCTGCAGTAATTGAATTTGGTAAGGTAAAGTTGTAAGATGCAGTACCACCATTATGATTAATAGTTTTACTAAATAACACTTGACCATTTAAACCAAATAATTGTAATTCGTAATTATCTTTTTCAAGATTCTCTGAAAGTAAATTTAATTTTCTATCTTTTATAGGATTAGGATAAACGGTAATAGAAGGCTCTAAACCATTTATTCTAACTAATACAACAGAGCTGTAAGTAACTTTACCATCGTTGCCTATTGCTTTAATACGATAATAATTATTTCCTTTTAATGGAGTATTATCTATTGAAGTATATTTTTCTATAGATGAAAGAGAAGTACCTGTTGATACCACATTTCCAATGGTTGAAAATTCATTTGCATTTGCACCTCTTTCTACTACATAATTTGTAATATTATTTTCAGCAACAGTCCAGTTTATATTTACTTTTTTATCTTCTTGAGCAGCAGCTAAAGTAATAAATGAAACAGGTAATACATTACTGTTTTTAAATACTAAAGCAAAACGAAGATTGTAAGTACTTGCATTAGAAGTAACAGTATAGTTATATTCAGAAGCCCCTGTCATATTTAATGGAGTTAATGTATTAGTATATTTATCTAATAAATAAACTTGTAAGCCATTAGCATCAAAATACTGAGTATTAAAAGATAATTGATAATTACCTCCAACTGTACCATTAGAGCCATAATACATACGAAGTGTAACTGTATCATCAGCCATTGCTTGTTGACGACCTTCTATACTCCATTGTTTATTATTTTTACTGATAATACTAATATTTTCAAAACCATTGCTAATTTTTCCAGCATCTTCAGTACCGTCACCATTATTAAAATCACTTCTAAATGCTACAGCAGCACCATCCATTAATATATAATTTGAATTAACGCTTTTATTTAAATTAATATAAATTCTTGAAGTAGTATTTTGTTGAGAAGCACTTGCATTACGGAAAGTAGCAGTAAAATCTCCAGTAGGTGCTTTATGAGATTCACTAAATGTTATAGTAGGAGAAGTAGTTGAATTTCTTACAAAAATTGCTTGACCCGGTTGAATATATTTATTTGCAGCAGAAGCACCAGGAACAGTTATATCACTAGTACTATTATAAGTAACATAAACACCACCACTTGGTGTAATATTAGGATCAAATAAATAATAAGATGCAGAAATATTAGTTGCATCTGCATAAACTAAACTCCAATCTACAATACAAGCATAAGGGTTTGGAACAATTGTAAAACCAGTAGCTGATGCTGAATTTAATCTAACAGTATTATCTGTTCCAAAAATAGAAGTAACACCAGTAGTTGTATAAGCAACATCTCCAGTTACTAAAGAGCCTCTTGTACGTAATATAGCAGGAGCATTCATACCTGTAGGTGTTGGGTTTTGATATAAATCAACTAATCTATTTCCACGAATTAATACTCTATAACCTTTAAATGCATTTAAAGCTTCTTTAGATGTATGTGATGTAGCAGTACTCCATGTAGTCCAAACACCAGCACCTCCTCCATTAATATCAAATGTGCTTAATGAGCCTGAACCAGTTTGAGTTAAATCGTAACCAGTTGTTGCATCTACACCACCTGGAGAAACACCTGCTTTACCAGATACATGTGTACCATAATAAACACCATCATCTAAACCAGTACCACCACCTTCTTGCCAATTATCATAAATAGTACCACCATTTGTATTAATACCAGCAGTTGATAAATCTCTATAAGCTCTATAACCTGTACCTCCTGTTTGAGGAATATATCTTTCTACTCTAAAAGCTGCATTAGTGCCATAAGAAATAGCACCTGTAGCACCAACTTGACCAACTTGAGCTGTATTAGTTAAAGATGTAGATCTTAAAGTAAATAAATAGTTAGCAGGTAATGTTAATGTACCTGCACTAATTGTTAATAGACCTCTTAAGAAAAAGTTTTGATTATTTAATGTAAGTGCATTTGTTCTATAAATTGTAAAATTATTTATTTCTGTTCCACTAAAAACATCGTTTGGAATTACAAAAGCATTACCACCCATATTACCTGCATTACCAAAAGCAAGGTTTGAAGTAGTAGCTAAAGTAATAGTACCACTAGTTCTTGTAATAGGTGTATTATTTGTATGAAGTGTAAGTGTATTTGCACCAACAATTAAAGTACCTGCAGTTAATCTGATAAATCCTATAAATGTTGTAGAGCCTGTTAAACTAACATTGCCAGATGAATTAATTTCTACATTATCATAAGTAATTGCATTTGATAAAGTAGTACCAGAACCAATCATTACAATTCTACCAACAGAATTAGTTTGTGTACCTGAACCAATAACATTTCCAGTTACTGTTACCAATGCACTTGCATTGGTTAAGCCTATTGTACCCACAACATTTAAGTTACCTGCTACAGTTACATTATTTGCAACGCTTACTCTAAATTCTCCATCATTAATATTCAAATTGCCACCAATATCCATTGTACCAGATGCATTATTTACAGCAAAATAACTTGTACCTTGATTGATATTTACATCATTAGATATAGTAATTGGGTTGTTTCCCCAACTAAATGTTCCAGAAGCTTTATTAATATTTAAGTATCCCAATGTTGTAGGAGTAGTAAAAACATTATTTGCTAAAACTATATTAGCAGTTTGAGAGCCATCACCATAGTTAAAGCTAGAACCTGAACTTACAGTTATTAATCCAAGTTGGGTAATACCATCTCTTTGTATAGGAGATGCATTATAAGTAAGTGTTAATGTATTATTTCCAACAACTAAACTTCCTGCTGTTAATCTGATAAATCCTATAAATGTTGTAGAACCAGTTAAACTAACATTACCAGATGAATTAATTTCTACATTATCATAAGTAATTGCATTTGAAAAAGTAGTACCTGCACCAACCATTATTATTCTACCAGAAGAGTTAAATTGTGTTCCAGATCCAATTACATTTCCTGTAACTGATACAGTTGCACTTCCATTTGTTAATCCAATTGTACCCATAATATTTAAATTACCTGTAACAGTAACATCAGATGCTACACTAACTCTAAACTCTCCATCATTAATATTCAAATTACCACCAATCGCCATTGTACCTGATGCATTATTTACAGCAAAATAACTTGTACCTGCATTAATATTTACATTGCCTGTAATTGTTATAGGATTATTTCCCCAATTAGTAGTACCTGATGTTTTATTAATAATTAAACTACCTAAAGTTGTAGGTGTTATAAAAGTTTCATTTGGAATTGTCATGTTAGCTGTTTGCGTACCATCTCCTATTGTTAAAGTAGAGCCAGCACTAACAGATAAATTTCCCACTTGAGTAGTACCATTTCTTTGTAAAGGACTTGCATTTAAAAGTAATGATAAAGTGTTATTTCCAACTACTAAATTTCCGCCTGTTAATCTTACATAACCATTGATAGTTGTATTACCTGTTAAACTAATATTTCCTGCAGAATTTACTTCTAAATTTCCATAAGCAATTGAATTAGATATTGTATTACTTGTACCTGTTAATATTATTCTATTAGATGCTCCTAATGTACCTGTTACAGAGCCACTACCTGTTATATTACCTTCAACGGTAATGGTAGATGTTGAAGCATTTAAATTTAATGTTGCATCTAATAATACATTTCCACTTACAATTAAATTGGTATTTGCACCACTACTACCTCCAGTAATATTTACTGTAGCAGTATTATTTATATTCAAGTTACCAAGTATTGAAGCATTAGCATTAGTAGCACTTATACGAAATATACCACTATTATTAACACTAACATCATTATTAGCAATAAAATTATTAGCAGCACTAATCAGTAATTCACCAGAATTATTAATTGCTACATTACCACCAATTTCTAAATCTCCACTTGCATTATTTACAGCAAATGTTCCTGAATTAACAGTTAAGTTGCCTGAAAGTATTATTGGATTATTACTTAATGATACAGTATTGCCTGAGCCTCTATCAATAGTTATACTTGCTAAATTTGCAGGATTTGAAGTAAATAATGTATTAGGTAATGTACTTGCTGCAACACTTGAAGAACCAAAAACTATACTTGCACTTGCACCAACTGATAATGTACCACTTGTTCTAGCAATTGGTGTTAATGTACTATTTTGAAAAGTTAGTGTATAATTATCTAAATCAAATACACCATTAGTTAATGTAATTCTTCCGTTTAAATTTAAGTTACTTGCTGCTGTTACAGTTGCAGCTGCATTATTAACTGTAAAACTTGTATATTCAGGTTCATAAGATCCCCCAGAAGATAAACCTGCACCATGTGTAGTAGCACTAATTAAAGTAGCAGATGTTCTTATATCAGTTGTACGTAATGTCAAATTATCTATTCTTAACTCACCAGCACTTGAGCCTGCATTAAATCCTATAATTCTTATATAACCTGTAGCAGCATTGTTAAAAGCCGCAGGTAATGTAAAAGTTTTTGTATCCCATGAACTAGTTACTGCTGTTGTAGTATTAATTCTTGTAAAGGTTGTTCCATTTGTACTATAATAAACATCTACATTTTGAGGCATATTTACACCTACACCAATAAAATCAAAAGATAAAGTAAATGTATAAAAGTTTGTACATGTAAATGGACCAAACTCCATACTTGGATCTCCAGAAGCAGAAGTAGGATCTATTGTAAACCCTGAATAACCTAATGAATAACCATTACTTGCTCCACCATAAGTTGTAGCATTACCTGCACCATGTGCAGCTGTTAAACCTCCATTAATAGTTAATGTAGGGGTACCAAAAGAAGTAATAATTGCTTCTGGCGTTGTTTCTACTGTTGTGTTTCTTGCACTATTATCTTCAAAATCGTAATAAGTTACAGGTAATTGTGCATTAGCCATAAAACCCATCATCAACATTAAAAACAAATAAGTAAATTTTGAAATTTTCATAAACTTTAGTATAAAGTATTTTAATAGAATTTATTATATTTAAAACGAATTATTAGCATTAAATATTATGCTGCATCTTAGCTAATAATAGCGTACAAAATAAAGGTATTTTATATTATTTTTATCAATTATTTATTCAGTTATGGTTTATTTAAGGTTGAAAAAATTAAATCACTCACTAAAAAAATTTCCTATCATATTTACTTTTCAATTTTTATTTTAAAAAATCATTCCTTTGAAATATATTTTTTTATAACTAAAGCTAATAAAATTATACGCAAATTTCAAAAAAAATCTTTAGTAATAAGCATTATCAAGATAAAATATTTTTTTCAAATGCTGCTTTAAGCTAATTTTTAAATTAAGTATATTTTCATCTTCTTATTTTAATGTAGTAAACAATACTTTCCTACTATTTGATATAATTTTTAAAAGAAGTTTAATTATTGAAATGATAGAAACGATAATTTGAGGTTTGCATAGCCTTAAATACTATATTTGCCATCCTAAATTTAGTAAAAGTGGCAACCAAATTTTCTAAAGAAACTTATTTATATTGGTACGAGTTAATGCAATTAATACGTCAGTTTGAGTTAAAAGCTGAAGAAATGTATAAAATGGCTGGAAAAATTCGTGGATTTTTTCACTCTTATGCAGGACAAGAAGCAATTGCTGCAGGTTGTATGACAGCTACCAGACACGAAGACCCTTTTATTACAGCTTATAGAGATCATGGACTTTCTCTTGCTAAAGGTACTTCTGCAAATGCTTGTATGGCAGAATTGTATGGTAAAGCTACAGGTTGTGCAAAAGGAAAAGGTGGTAGTATGCACTTTTTTGATGTTGCAAATTATTTTTTTGGTGGCCATGGTATTGTAGGTGCACAAATTGGTACAGGTGCAGGCTTAGCTTTTGCAGAAAAATATAAAGGAACTGATAATGTGGTACTTTGCTTTTTTGGCGATGGTGCTGCAAGACAAGGTATTTTACACGAATCTTTTAATATAGCAATGACATGGAAATTGCCTGTAATTTATATCTGCGAAAATAATAATTATGCAATGGGTACTGCTATTGAAAGAGCTAGTAACGTAACAGATATTTATAAACTTGCAGATGCTTACGAAATGCCAGCAGACCAAATAAATGGTATGAACCCAGAAGCTGTACATGAAAGCGTAGCAAGAGCAGTAAAACGTGCAAGAGATGGTGACGGACCAACATTAATTGAAATGAAAACTTATCGTTATAAAGGACACTCAATTAGCGACCCTCAAAAATATCGTACTAAAGAAGAGGTAGAAGAATATAAAGAAAAAGACCCAATTGGTTTTGTATATAACACAATTATTGAAAACAATTTTGCCAATATGGAAGAATTAGCTGCTATTGATGCTAAAGTAGCAACAATTGTAGAAGCTAGTGTACAATTTGCAGAAGAAAGCCCTTGGCCAAGTAATGATGAAGTATTAAAAGATGTTTATGCAGATGAACATTATCCTTTCATTACTGATTAATATTATTATAAAAAAATATTGAACTAATCATAAAAAAACCCAATTTTGCACGCATTTTATAAATAACAACAACACATGAGTGAACAAGTAGTAAAGAAAGATCTTTGGCTTCAATTAGAAAGTCTATGGCGTAAAAACAGTAAAGTAATTATTATTGTAATTAGTGCAATTGTTTTAATTGCAGCAAGTTTATATGGTTATAAACATTATGTAGTAATTCCTAAAGAAGAAAAAGCAGCAGATGCTTTGTATAAAGTACAACAATGGTTTGCACAAGATTCTGCTAATTATGTAATTAATGGTGATACTACAGGTGCAAAAGGAGCTTTATATATCATTAAAAATTTTAGTGGTACAAAATCGGCAGACTTAGCACATTTTTATGCAGGTGTTAGTTACTTAAAATTAAAAGATTTTGCAAATGCTATTAAATATTTAAAAGACTTTAGTACTAAATCTTTACCTGTGCAAATGGCTGCTTATACTGCATTAGGCCATGCTTATGCAGAATCTGGCAAAAAAGATGATGCTGTAAATTACTATAAAAAAGCAGGTAGTATTTTTGAAGATGATAAAGATAACTCTGCAGAAAATTTATTTTTAGCTGCTCAGTTATTAGAAACAATGAATAAACAAAAAGAAGCTTTAGACATTTACAAATCTATCAAACAAAAATTTCCTCAAACTAATAAAGGAAACCAAGCTGATAAATATATTTATAGATTAAGTATTGAAAAAAACGATTTTAGTATCAATTAATTTATGGCTACTAAAGGAAATAAAACATTGCATAAAGGCATCCCTCAATTAAAGGATGCCTTTATTATAATTGTAAAAACAGATTGGAATAATAGCATTGTAAATAAATTAGCTGCTGGTGCAATAAAAATTTTAAAAGCTGCTAATGTTTCTTATAAAACAATTACAGTACCTGGTGCTATAGAAATTCCTTTTGCTGTAAAACAACATTATACTTATGCTAATAAAATGCCTGATGCATATATTACTTTAGGCACAGTAATTAAAGGAGATACACCACATTTTGATTATGTATGCAAATTTGTAACTGATGGTATTTTACAATTAAACTTATCTATACATATACCTGTAATTTTTGGTGTACTTACTGTAAATAATGAAGCAGAAGCAAAAGATAGAACAACAGGAAAACATGGCAATAAAGGAGAAGAATTTGCTATTACTGCTTTAAAAATGATTAGCTTAAATAATACATTACAAAAAGGATAAACTTTTATTCTCATTGTCCTTGTAGAGTTTCTGATTTGGACTCTGCATGAGATTATATTTTTACGCAGTGTTTATAAATAATACTCTGCTATAACAGCAATAACTGCAATATTTATTTATTTTCTTCGTCTGTAAAATCAAAAAGTGTAGCAGTAAAAATGGCTCTTTCTCTTTGTTTAAACATTACATCCCAATTACCAATATATCTTAATACTTTGGGTACAGTAAGCCCTTTATAATTGGTCATTTGTACTTCCATTCTTACATCAAAATCGTAAAATCCTGTATTAAAACTTAATGAATAACTTCTGTAAGCAACAGCTAAAGTTTTTGTATCAAACCAAGTAGTCATTTCATCTATTACCACTTTATCTTTTCTAAAAATACTTATTCTATCTTTTGGTATAATTGAAAATACATAATACATCTTATTATCTTTCTCTTGCAAGTCTAAAGTATAGTCGTAAATTTTATGTGCTGCATCGTCATACAAATCTAATTTGCCACCCATAAATGGAATGCCTGGAATTTTTTTACCTGGGTTAAAGAACAACATTTTTAATTGTTCTTTATGTTTATCCATTCCAGATTTATTACTTACAGATAAATTGCTACCTGCTACAATATTTGTTTCGTTGCAAATAGTACCTTTTGTAAAAAATAAGGATGCATACATTTGAGCTGTTGTATAGTTGTAATTTTTTTTCTTGTCGTAAAAATCGCCTGTAGTAGTTTCTTCTAACACTTGCATTGTTCTGCAATTATTAGCTCTTATTTGTTTTGTTTTACTATATAACGATGCTTTTACTTTTCCTTTTTTGTTGAGCATTTTAATATCGTTATATGCTGTAAAGCCCAATATGCGTAAGTTTTTAAAAGCTTTATAAAAAGTAGTATCTTCTTTAATTTGTTGTAAAAGCGTTTTATAATCAAATCCATTTCTTACTACTACTTCTGTAAGAGTAAATTTTTTTTTATCAATAATAATTACAGAGTCTTGA
This sequence comes from Bacteroidota bacterium, assembly GCA_963169635.1. Taxonomy (GTDB): domain Bacteria; phylum Bacteroidota; class Bacteroidia; order Chitinophagales; family Chitinophagaceae; genus UBA1930. The sequence continues at coordinate 9,269 of CAUJDL010000044.1, read as the reverse complement.
GAAAAAACGCTTTGGCAGATGAGTAAAAAAATTATGGAAATGATTAGTCTCATTTCATGAATATCATTTTATAATCAACCTTTACTTTTCCTTTGGCAATATCATTTAATTTGCCTTGTAATAATTTTCTTTTTAAAGGTTTTAAATAGTCTATAAATAATTTTCCTTCAATATGGTCGTACTCATGTAAAATAACTCTTGCTGTTACACCATGAAAAGCTTCTATATGGGTGTTAAAATTTTCGTCCATATATTCTAATACTACCATTTCTGGTCTTGCAATATCTTCTCTTAATTTAGGAATAGAAAGGCAACCTTCATTATAATACCATTCATCTCCATCTAAATCTTTTATTGTAGCATTAATAAAAGTTTTTTTAATACCCGGTTTATCAGGATATTTTTTTAATTCCTGATCATCCATATTTTCAAAAATTTGGGTAGTATCTACAATAAATAAACGTATATCTTTATTAATTTGAGGAGCAGCTAAACCTACACCATTACTAGCATACATGGTTTCCCACATATCGCTAATTAAGGTAGGTAATTTTGGATAATCAACATCAATTTTTACAGCCACTTTTCTTAATACTGCTGCACCATAAGCTACAATTGGAAGAATCATTTTATACAACTATTTTTTTTCAACAAAAAATGAAGTAGCAAATGTAAGCTTAAAATTTTGATGAATTTATGTTACGATAAATGATTAGCTAATTATTTGCATTTAAGTTTATCGATTAGCTAAATACTCTTGCAACATAATAGTAGCAGCTATTTGGTCTGTATTAGCTTTTACTTGCCTTTGCTTTTTCTTCATACCCATTTGTATCATTGCTTGTGTAGCCATTTTAGAGGTAAAACGTTCATCTACCAATTGCACTTTAATGGTTGGAAATTTTTGTTGCATTTTTTTTACAAAAGCATAAACCAAAGGAGTAGCATGTGTTGCAGAATCGTCTAAGTTTAAAGGCTCTCCTACTAAAACTAAATTTACATGCTCTTGTAAAAAATATTTTTCAAGAAAAGAAAATAATTCCTTTGTTGCAACAGTTGTTAAAGCAGTAGCAATAATTTGTAAAGGGTCTGTAACAGCAATGCCTGTTCGTTTTGCACCATAGTCTATACACATTATTCTTGCCATAGTGCTAATAAAATTTATTTAAGCTCAAAAGCTCTTGCAAATCTTAATGCAAAGTGTTTACTATATTTACTAAAGTCTGTAGCATCTTCATACTTTAAACTAATATCAAAATTTTTAAGTGATAAGCCAACAGAAGGAGACCAAATAAAAGAACGACCACTACCTTTTACTAAACCAAAGCCAATACCTATTTCTCCTGCAGTATAAAAATTATCGCCCCAAAAATATTTTACTCCTGGTTTTAAAGGAATATATCCCATACCATTTAAATTATTTTTCTTAAAAAATGCTGTAACACCTGTTGTTAAAATAAATTGTGCTTTATCTACTATTTTAGTTTGAAGTCTTGCATCTGCACCAAGTGTAAAACCATAACCTCCATTAGATGCAACACCAGGTTGAATACTTATTCCTCCTCTCCATTTTTGAGCATTTACATTTGTTGATGTTAATACAATTACACTTGCCAATAATACTGATAATAAAAATTGTTTCATACTTGTTTAATTGTCTTTATTGATTGATTGATTAATTAAGATTTTGCTAAATAAGTTTCTAATTCATCCATCATATTACTGCTACCAATAAATAATGGTGTACGTTGATGTAGTTCTGTTGGTTGAATATCTAATATTCTTTGTCTTCCATCAGTTGCTCTACCACCTGCTTTTTCTACAATATAAGCAAAAGGATTGCACTCGTATAACAAACGTAATTTACCTTTTGGTTTATCTGTTGTTCCAGGATAAGTAAAAATACCTCCTTTAATTAAATTTCTATGCACATCAGCAACCATGCTGCCTATATATCTTTGTGTATATGGACCACCATCTGCTTTTGTTTTTTTCTGACAGGCTGTAATATATTCTTTTACTCCTTGCTCGTACTGAAAAAAATTGCCATGATTTACAGAATATATTTTTCCTTTCTCTGGGCATTTAATATCTGGATGACTTAAACAATACTCTCCAATTTGTTGGTCTAAAGTAAAACCATTTACACCACGTTTTGTAGCATAAACTAACATAGTGCTACTTCCATAAATTACATAACCTGCAGCAACTTGTTTATTACCAGGTTGTAAAAAATCTTCTTGAGTACATGGTTTACCCAATTCACTTACTCTTCTAAAAATACTAAAAATTGTACCTATAGAAACATTTACATCTATATTACTACTACCATCTAAAGGATCAAACAAACAAACATATTTACTGTTATTGCTAACAGGGTCATCAAAAATTTCTATTGTATCCATTTCTTCACTACCAATTCCTGCACAACTAATACCATGTTTTAAAACACCCATTAATTGATTATTAGCAAACACATCTAACTTCATCACTTCTTCTCCTTGTACATTAGTAGTACCAAATGCACCTAAAATATCAATTAATCCTGCTTTATTTACTTCTACATTAATACGTTTTGCAGCTAAGCCAATATCTCTTAATAAAGAACTTAACTCTCCTGTAGCAGCAGGAAAATCTCTTAATTGTTGAATAGTAAATTCATCTAAGGTTAAAACACTTCTATTTACATTCATAGTGTTAGTATTTTAATAAAATTAATACTGCAAATGTATTAGAAGCAAACAACATTTTAGCAGTTTTGTGTAAATAATCTATGATGGAAATTTAAAATTTTATATTAGGCATTGCCTGAATAAGTTGTTTTGTATAATTATTTTTTGGCTGAGAAAAGATATTTTCGGGTGTATTAATTTCTACAATTTTTCCCTGATGCATTACCATAATTCTATCACTTATATATTTTACAACTGCTAAATCATGCGATATAAATAAAGCAGTAAATTTAAAAGTTTGCTTTAGCTCATTCAATAAATTTAGTACTTGTGCTTGTACACTAACATCAAGTGCACTTACACTTTCATCACAAACAATAAATGCTGGATTTAATATTAAAGCTCTGGCAATAACAATTCTTTGTCTTTGACCACCACTAAATTCATGAGGATATTTTTTAACATCATTGGCTGATAATCCTACACTTTCAAGCAAGTGAATGACTTTTTCTTTTACTAATTTTTTACTTAAATTTTTATCATGATAATACAAAGGTTCTGCAATGGCCTCTCCTACTGTTAACATTGGATTTAAGGAAGCATAAGGATCTTGAAAAATTAGTTGCATTTTTTTTCTTAATGTTAATAGTTGGTTTGCATTAACACTAGTTATATCTGTATTGTTAAAGAAAATATTGCCACTTGTTGGATTAATTAGTTTTAAAAGCGTTCTTCCTAAAGTTGATTTACCACATCCACTTTCGCCAACTAAACCTAATGTTTCGCCTTGATAAATATGAAAACTTACATCATCTACTGCTTTAAAATTAGCTAACTCTTTTCCTATAAAATTTTTCTTAGTAGTATAATAACATTTTAAATTTTTAACTTCCATTAAAATATGGCTATTGTTATTATTAACAGTAAAATCATTGTTTACTTCTACTATTTGTTGTTGATTTATTTCATTTTGTAAAAAATCTGCAACAACAGGTAATTTATTTCCTTTAGTATATAATGCAGGTCTGCATGCTAATAAAGCTTTAGTATATGGATGTTGAGGAGAAGAAAAGATTTGTTGTGTAGTATTTTGCTCTACAATTTCACCCTTATACATTACTAAAATATTATGAGCAATTTCTGCTACAATACCTAAATCATGTGTAATAAAAATTACACCCATTTTTGTTTCTTGTTGTAATGATTTTATGAGTTGTAAAATTTCTTTTTGAACAGTAACATCAAGAGCAGTTGTAGGCTCATCGCAAATAAGTATTGCAGGTTTACAACTTATTGCCATAGCTATCATTACACGTTGTTTTTGTCCACCACTTAATTGATGAGGATAACGATGAAAGATAGCAGCAGGATTGGGTAGTTTTACTTTTTCGAATAAAGCAATGGTTTGCTCTTTAGCTTCTTGATAAGATATTTTTTGATGAAGTCTAATTGTTTCTAATACTTGATTACCACAAGTAATTACAGGGTTTAAAGAACTCATGGGTTCTTGAAAAATCATTCCTATATGATTGCCTCTTATTTGTTGTAATTGAGTGTTGGAAAGTTGTAAAATATTTTGTTTTTCATTATTTAGGTAAAAATTAATTTCTCCATTTGGATAGCTAATAATTTTTTTAGGTAATAATTGTAATATAGATAATGCTGTTACCGATTTTCCAGAACCACTCTCTCCTACTATTGCTAAAATTTCATTAGTATGTAAAGTGAAGTTAATATTATTAACTGCATGATTAATTGTGCCATTTATTGATGAAAAATTGATGGAAAGATTTTTTATCGTTAATAAAGGCAATTGCATAATACAATAATAAGCATTAAAGAACTTATATAAAACAATAAGAGCCGCTATAATTAGCGACTCTTATTGCAATTGCATGAATAAATGCTATTAATACTTAACAAATTTAATTAAAGAACTTTCGCAACCACTATTGCAAATAGTTTTAATTAAGTAAGTACCTTGAGATAGTTTACTTACATCTATTTGTTGTACATTATCTCCAGTAGTTAATGCTATATTTTGTTGCATTAATACTTTTCCAGAAATATCAGTAATTACTAAGTTTACTGTTTCTGTACTTGGAGAAGCAATGCTAACACTAAGTGTATTTCTTGCAGGGTTTGGATAAACACCTGTAATATTTACTTGAGTTGCTTTATCGCCTTTTAATAATACTACATTAGAGAAGTTAGCTTTACCATCTTTATCCATTTGTTTTAAACGATAATAATTATTACCATTTAATGGTTTATTATCTATAAAGCTATAAGCTAAAGAAGCATTGCTATTACCATTAACAGCTTTAGAAGTAACAAAACCTAATTTACTAAATTGTCTTCCATCTGCACTACGTTCTAATTCATAGCCAATATTATTGGTTTCTGTAGCAGTAGTCCAAGATAAAATATTATTAGTACCTTCTTTTTTACCTGTAAAGCTTGTGTAAGTAACAGGTACAGCAGTTAATGCTAATGTAAAGTCATCAAAACTTAAATACCAAGGAGCTCCAGTTCCTGTACTCTTAATACCAAAGTAATAAGTACCAGTAGTAGGAGGAGTAAATGTATATTTAAACTCTTGGTAAGTAGTGTTAGATGCAGCATAACCAGTAGCTAAAGAATTAGTCATATCTACATCAGTAGCACTTGCACCATAAGCAACATCCATTGTAAACCCTGCAGTACCTTCTTTATTCATCATATAGAATGAAAAGTCGTAAGAAGTACCAGCAGTTAAATCAAATGCAGGCGTATAAACCCAAACTGATGTACTATATTGTACATACATATATTTAGAACCAGTTTTTGGTGCTCTGTAAATATCATTTGTAATTGAAGTACCAGCATTAGAACCTGATAAATATTGGTAACTCCAACAATTAGGGTATATATTAAGACCTGGTGTAGTAACAGCTTCAAAACCTTCTGTCCATGGTAAAGTAGTAATATTTGCACAAGCTGTAGCAAATGAAGTTAATACACTCCATGCACTAGAATCTGTAGCACTACATACACTACGTACCCAAACAAAATAACCAGTAGAAGGGTTTAAGCCAGTTAATGATGTAGAAATTGTTGTTACGCCACTTTTAGAAGGAGCTTGCGTTAAACTTGGAGCTGTATTAGATGTGCTATAATAAATACTATAAGATAGAGGTGTGCCAATTAATGGAGCATCCCAACTTAAATCTGCACTATTAGTTGTAACGTTAGATGAACTTAAATTAGTAGGCTTATCACAAGTAGGTGTAAGAGTTACTTGAATATTATCTACATATAAGTTAAACTCATTAGCATTTGAATAAACATTAAATCCAAAATAGTAAACGCCAGTTGTTGTAGGTACAAAATCTACAGTTGTATCTTTTTTAGTACCAGTATTAATGCTTGGTAAATCAATTAATAAATCTATCATACTACCTGATACTGGAGATGAACCATAATTTACTTTTAATTTTTCTGTAAATCCAGTGCTATTATTACCATAATCAAATTTTAATCTATAAGAAGTACCAGCTGTTAATTGAACACCTCTTGAATAGAACCATGCATTGGCTGCATTAGAACTGTTATAATTATATCTTAAAGCTTTAGTAGTAAATCCATTGCCTGGGTTATTACTTGTAATCCAATTATTACCTAAACCTGCATTTTCTGTAGAAGTACAATTTGGCATTGCTGGAACAACAGCAGTTTCAAAATCTTCTAAATATGGAATAGTTGCAGGAGAACATGTAGTTGTAAAGCTAGTAGCAATACTCCATGCACTAGAATCTGTAGCACTACAAACACTACGTACCCATACATAATATGTAATAGCACTTGTTAAGCCAGTTAGTGTAGTAGATGTAGATGTTACGCCACTTACAGAAGGAGCTTGTGTTAAACTTGGTGCTGTATTAGTAGTACTATAATAAATACTATAAGAAGTTGGTGTACCAGAAATTGGAGCTGTCCAACTTAAGTCAGCAGATGTTTGAGCTATATTAGCAGGGGTTAGTGCTGTAGGCTCATTACAAGATGGAGATAACTCTAAAGTAAAATCATCGTAACTTAAATACCAAGGTGCAAATGAACCAGTTGATTTAATACCAAAATAATAAGTACCAGTTGTTGAAGGAACAATTGAGTATTTGAATTTTTGGTAAGTAGTATTATTAGCAGCAAAACCTGTTTCTAATACATTAGTCATATCTACATCAGTAGCACTAGAACCATAAGCAACATCCATAGTAAATCCTGCAGTACCTTCTTTATTCATCATATAGAATGAGAAATCATAAGAAGTACCAGCAGTTAAATCAAAACCTGGTGTATATACCCAAACATTAGTACCATATTGTACATACATATATTTAGTGCCTGTTCTTGGTGCTTGATATGCTCCATTAGTAGTTGAAGTACCAGCATTTGAGCCTGATATGTATTGATAGCTCCAACAATTAGGAAATATATTATTACCAGTTGTTGCAACAGATTCAAAACCTTCTGTCCATGGTAAAGTAGTAATTGGAACGCATGCTGTAGCAAAAGATTCTACAACACTCCATGCACTAGAATCTGTAGCACTACAAATACTACGAACCCAAACATAGTAGCTAGTTGCAGGTGTTAAACTTGCTAATGAAGCAGTAGTAACAGTAACGCCACTTATACTTGGTGCTTGTGTTAAACTTGGTGTTGTATTAGTAGTACTATAATAAATACTATAAGATTGAGGTGTGCCAGAAAGTGGAGCATCCCAACTTAAATCTGCAGTTGAACTTGTAATATTTGAAGCATTTAAATTAGAAGGTTCATTACAATTAGGAATTGCTTCATAAACTACATCATCAATTAATACTGAATTAGCAGGAGTACCTGTATGTTTAAATGCTAAAACTGTAATACCAACAGGTGCACTTACAGGACTTAATTCAAAATGATCATATACACTTGCACTTGTAGCAACATAGTCTGCTCCTAATTGTACAAATGTACTTTGGTCTGTAGGATCTGTTAGATAACCTACTTGAATTGTTCCACCTGTACTAAAAGAACCTCTTACTTTAAATCTTAATCTATGTGTACCAGCATCTGCATTGCTAACTGGAGGTAAACTAATTACAGCTGTAGCTGAACCAGAACCTGAATACATATACAAACAATTTGGAGATGTATAACTATTAGCTGTTTGCGTATATGCAGAACCAGTAGTACCTACTTTTGCCCAACATACAGGTAATGCAGGTGTTGTAAGACTATCAAAACCTTCAGTAAAATCTGTAATAGATACACATGCAGTTAAGAAAGTTTTCATATCTGTCCAATCACTTGTATCAGTTGCACTACATACACTACGTACCCAATAATAATAATTTGTTGCAGGTGTTAAACCAGTTAAAGTAGTATTTATAACAGTAATACTGTCTATTGAAGCAACTTGACTTTTACTTGGTGTGGTAGTTGATGTACTATAGTAAACTTCATAAAATTGTGGAGTGCCAATTACTGGAGCATCCCAACTTACATCTGCTGTAGAACTTGTGATATTTGCAGAAGCAGTATTTAATGGCTCACCACAAGTTGGTGTTACAGATATTTTAATATCATCTACATATAAATAATATTGGTTTGCACTAGAGTAAACATTAAAACCAAAATAGAATACACCGCTAGCGGCAGCTATAAAATCTACCACTGTATCTTTTCTTACATTATTATTAATATTTGGTAAATCTACCACTTGTGTGGTCATTGATAAATAATCTGGATTGCTACCATACATTACTTGTAGCTTTTCTGTATAGTTGGTGCTATTACTACCATAATAGAATTTTAATCTATAAGATGTACCAGCAGTTAAAGGAATAGCATTTGTATAAAACCAAGCATTAGCAGCATTCATGTGATAATTATATCTTAAAACTTTAGTAGTAAATCCATATCCTGGATTATTATTTGTAACCCAACTATTACCTGTACCAGGATTTTCATTTGAAGTACATGAAGGGAAAGCAGGAGGAGTTGCAGATTCAAAATCTTGTATATAAGGTAATGTTTCTGTAGTACAAGCTGTTTTAAATGATCTTGCCATCCAAGCACTTGAATCGCCTGCTGAACATATAACACGTATATAATAAGTATAATTAGTATTAGCTGTTAAAGATGCAAATTGAACAGAATCTGTAGCACCTGCTATAGAATCGCTTGTAACTAAACCAGTAGGTCCACTACCAGCAGTACCACTTGTTCTTAACTCATATCTATATCCTAAAGTAGGGTTAGATTGTGTAGAATCCCATGATACTGTAGCTGATGAATATGTTATTGAAGAAGCTTGTAAATTAGTAACAGGCAAACAACCTCCTAATGGAGCAACATTTACAGTATAATCTTCTGCCTCACCATAAGATGCACTTATACATGGATTAGGTGTAGGTTGTGCATAAGCAACTATTACTCTCATTCTTGTACTTCCAGGTACAGCAGTAAGAGGTACTAATACAGATGTGCTAAATGGACCAGGTGATGATGTACTTGTTGCTAAAGTATAAAGTTCATCTGCATCATTTAAAACACCATTCTGATTCCAAT
>CAUJDL010000043.1 GCA_963169635.1 Bacteroidota bacterium | reverse complement strand
ATCTGTACAATGGATAATACAGCTAAACTAAATATTGAAATTACTATTAATAAAGGTCGTGGATACGTACCTTCAGAAGATAATAAAGTAAAAGAAGCTCCTGTAGGTTACATTGCAATAGATGCTATTCATACACCTATTAAAAATGTAAAATACGCTATAGAAAACTATCGTGTAGAACAAAGAACAGACTTTGAAAAATTAATCTTAGATGTTGCTACAGATGGTACTATTCATCCTGAAGAAGCAGTAAAACAAGCTTCTCGTATTTTAATTCAACACTTAATGATTATTACTGACGAAAATATCACTTTCGACAGTAAAGAAGATAAAAAAGAAGATGTAGTTGATGAACAAGTATTACAACTTCGTAAAATGTTAAAAACACCTTTAGAAGATTTAGATCTTTCTGTTCGTGCATTTAACTGCTTAAAAGCTGCTAAAATCAATTCTTTAAGCGAATTAGTTCAATACGAACAAGAAGACTTAATGAAATTTAGAAACTTTGGTCAAAAATCTTTATCAGAAATTGAACAAGTTTTAAGCGAAAGAGGCTTAGGATTTGGTATGGATTTAGAAAGATTAGGTATTGAAGTATCAGATATTTAATTAATTATTTTTTATAACAAAGCTTATAATTCCTGACACGGTATAAGCTAAAAATTTACAGTCATGCGTCACGGAGATAAAATAAATAACTTAGGCCGTAAAAAGGCACACAGAGAAGCCCTTTTAAGCAACTTAGCTTCTCAATTAATTGTTCATAAACGTATTGTTACTACTTTAGCTAAAGCAAAAGCATTACGTACTTATATCGAACCTTTAATTACAAAAACTAAAAAAGGCGATAATAAAGAATCAATCAGTCACCAACATCGTGTAGTATTTAGTTATTTACAAGATAAATCAGCTACTAAAGAATTATTTACTGTTGTAGCTCCTAAAGTTTTAAGCAGACCAGGTGGATATACTAGAATTATTAAATTAGGTATTCGTCCAGGCGATAATGCAGAAAAAGCTTTAATAGAATTGGTTGACTTTAATGAAATTTATACTAAAGGTGCTACTAAACCTGCAGAAGCTGCTAAGAAAACTCGTAGAAGTGGTGGAGCTAAGAAAAAAGCTACTACAGAAGAAACAGCAACTACAGAAGCATCTGCTGAAACATCATCTGAAGAAACAAAAACTAACGAATAAGTTAATCAGAAAAATGTTAAGAAGTTTTTATATAAAGGCAAGAATTTTACTTCTTGCCTTTATTATTTTGCACAACGATAAAAAACCTTTACAATATGTCGGCACAAATAAATAAAGCCATTTTATTATTAAACGATGGAACTATTTTTTATGGTAAAGCATTTGGAAAAATAGGTACTACCACTGGCGAACTTTGTTTTAGTACAGGTATGACGGGTTATCAAGAAGTTTTTACAGACCCAAGTTATACTGGTCAGGTATTAATAATGAATAATGTACATATTGGTAATTATGGTGTTAATGAAAAAGATAAAGAAAGCGATACTGTAAAAATTAAAGGCCTCATTGGCAGAAATTTAGAAGAGCATTTTAGTAGAATACAAGCTAATGGTTCATTAACTGATTATCTTATTCAAAATAATATTGTAGCTATTGAAGGGGTAGATACAAGAGCCTTAGTAACACATATTAGAACAAAAGGAGCTATGAATTGTATTATTTCTTCATCAATATTAGATGTAGAAGAATTAAAAAAACAATTAGCCAATTGCCCTGATATGAATGGTTTAGAATTAGCTAGTACTGTAAGCACCAATCAAACCTATACTTTAGGCAATGAAAATGCTACTATAAAAGTTGCAGTATTAGATTTTGGTATTAAAAAAAATATTTTAAACTGTTTAGTAGAAAGAGGAATGTATGTAAAAGTTTTTCCTGCTAAAACTAATTTTCAAACATTAAAAGAGTTTAACCCAACAGGATATTTTATTTCTAATGGTCCAGGCGATCCTGCTGCAATGCCTTATGCTATTGATACTGTAAAAGAAATTTTAAACGATAATAAACCAATGTTTGGTATTTGTTTAGGTCATCAATTATTAGCTTTAGCAAATGGTATTGGTACATTTAAAATGCACCATGGACACAGAGGCTTAAATCATCCTGTAAAAAATATTATTACAGGGCGTTGCGAAATTACTACACAAAATCATGGCTTTGGTGTACAACCTAACGATGTAAAAAATAATCATCAAGTAGAAGTAACACATATCAACCTTAATGATAATAGCATAGAAGGTATTAGATTAAAAAATAAACCTGCTTTTTCTGTACAATATCATCCAGAAGCTACACCTGGCCCTCATGATAGCAGATATTTATTTGACGATTTTTTAGCTATGATGCAATAAAAAATTAAACTATTACTTGCTCTGCTATTAAATAAATTAAACACTTCTGCCAAATTTTCGTAATGTTTTGATACGGCAAAGTATTTGCATCAATGATTAGCAATATTCTAAAACTATGAAAGAGAAAGATTTACAGGCTAATGAAGCCAATGAAACAACAATGAATATAAATACTGACGAAAATGCAGCAGGCACTAACTTTTTAAATGACAATTTAGAAGAAAGTGAAACTGAAAAGTTAATGGCTGAATTAAATGAACAAAAAGATAAATATTTAAGATTGGCTGCAGAGTTTGATAATTTTAGAAAACGTACTTCTAAAGAAAAATTAGAACTTATACAAACTGCAGGTAAAGATATTATTACTGCATTGTTAGATGTATTAGATGATATGGATAGAGCAGAATTGCAATTAAATAGCGATACCAATTTTGCTTTACAAAAAGAAGGAGTGCAATTAGTATTTAATAAATTAAAAACTACTTTACAAAGTAGAGGTTTAAAAGCTTTAGAAAGTATGCACACCGAATTTGATTTAGAAAAACACGAAGCAATAACAGAAATTCCTGCACCTACAGAAGAATTAAAAGGAAAAGTATTAGACGAAATTGTAAAAGGATATTATTTAAATGATAAGCTAATACGTTTTGCTAAAGTTGTTGTAGGTAAATAAAAAATAAGCTATTAGTTTCTAAATTTTTTAAGAAACTAAACAGAAAATATTAAAAACTTTATGGCTGAAAAAAGAGATTATTACGAAATATTAGGTGTAGCAAAAACTGCATCTGCCGATGAAATTAAAAAAGCATACCGCAAAGTTGCTATGCAATTTCATCCAGATAGAAACCCTGGCGATAAAGCTGCAGAAGAAAAATTTAAAGAAGCAGCAGAAGCTTATGAGGTTTTAAGCGATGCAGATAAAAAAGCAAAATACGACCGCTATGGCCATCAAGCATTTGGCCCAGGTATGGGTGGTGGTGGTTTTCATGCTTCTAATATGGAAGATATCTTTAGCCATTTTGGTGATGTTTTTGGCGACGATATGTTTGGTAGCTTTTTTGGTGGTGGTAGAAGAAGCAGTGGTGCAACTAAAGCAAGAGGACAAAGAGGTAGCAACTTACGCATAAAACTTAAACTCAATTTTACAGAAATTGCTCATGGTGTAACCAAACAAGTAAAAGTAAAAAAATATATTATTTGCAACACTTGTAATGGTAGTGGTGCTAAAGATAAAAACAGTATTCAAACATGTAATACTTGTGGTGGTAATGGACAAGTACGTAAAGTACAAAATACTTTTTTAGGACAAATGCAAACAGTAACTACTTGTCCTACTTGTAATGGAGAAGGAACATCTGTAACTGCAAAATGTACTGCATGTAAAGGAGAAGGAAGAGTTTATGGAGAAGAAACAATTAGCATTGATATTCCTGCAGGTGTACAAAGTGGTATGCAATTAAGCATGAGTGGCAAAGGAAATGCAGGTGAAAGAGGTGGTGCTTTTGGCGATTTAATTATTCAAATAGAAGAAGAGCAACATGCAGAATTACAAAGAGATGGTTTAAATGTTGCTTACGATTTATACCTATCTTTTACAGATGCAGTTTTTGGCACTAATGCAGAAGTGCCAACTATTGATGGTAAAGCAAAAATTAAAATTCCTGCTGGTACACAAAGTGGTAAAATTTTTAGATTAAAAGGTAAAGGTTTTCCTGAAGTGCAAGGCTATCAACGTGGCGACCAATTAGTAAATGTAAATGTATGGACGCCTCAAAATTTATCTTCAGAAGAAAAAGCAATGTTAGAAAAATTAAGTAATAGCCATAACTTTAAACCTCAACCAAATAAAAACGATAAAAGCTTTTTCGATAAAATAAGAGAAGCATTTAATTAATACAAATCTTGTAAAGCCCTAACTGAAAATTAGGGCTTTTATTTTTTATTGATTATTATTGCATAGCAATTTGATAGCTATGGTACAAAAAATAATTGGACTTTTTGGAGATACGCAATTATATACGCATTTTAATACAAACACTTTATTTATTGAAATAAGTAATCATCATTTTGCATGTTGGGTAAAAGAAGAAAATAATCAAAAAGTAGTAGCTGTAGAGCTGTTTCATTTTGAAGATAATAATATTGAGTGGGACGATTTATTTTATGACTTTCGTAAACAATCAGCACTATTAGATAAAAGCTATAGCAAAACAAATATCTTTTACAACTTTAACGAAAATGTATTAATCCCTGCTTTTAAATTTAATGCAGGAAATGCAGCAAATTATATCGATTTAATTTTTGGTAATAATGATAATACTGTTGTAAAATATAATCATATCAACTTTTTTGGAGAAGAAATTTACAATACATACAGAGTAAATGCAACTTTAGCAACACTTATTCAAAAAGATTTTTTTACTGTACAAGAATATCATACTTATACAGGTATATTAAAAGGTTTGGTAGAAGATGATAATGTAAAAGGCGATACTGTGTTACTTAATTTTTATCAAAAGCAATTTAGCTTAATGGTCATTAAAAATAAGCAACTGCATATTGCTCAAACTTTTCAGTATCAAACCAATCAAGATGTTTTATATCATCTAATGAATGTAGCAAATACATTTAAAATTGCACCAACTGCCGACCCTATCATTGTTGCAGGAAATATTGAAGAGCAAGGAAGTTTAATGAAACTATTGCAACAACATTTTCTAAAAATATATATAGCATCTACTAACATAGAAAATATTGCTTTTGAAAATAATACTAATTATCCTTTACATTATTTTACACCATTCTTTAATATGCAGGCATGAGAATTATTTCAGGAAAATTTGGTGGAAGAAAAATAAATCCACCAACAAAAATGCCTTATACCAGACCAACTACAGATATTGCTAAAGAAGGCTTATTTAATATTTTACAAAACCGTATTTCATTTGCTGATATTAAAACATTAGACCTCTTTGGTGGCACAGGAAGTATTAGTTACGAATTAGCTTCTCGTGGTGCAACAGATTTAACTATTGTAGAAAAAGATGCAGCCATGTATGCTTTCATCAAAAAAAATATTGAACTGTTAGCTATAGAAAATTGCCATGTTTTAAAAATGGATATTTTTAAATTTTTAGAAACTTGTACAGAAAAATATGATTTTATTTTTGCTGGTCCTCCTTATGCTTTAGGTAGTATAGATGAAATTCCAAAAATTATCATTCAAAAAAATTTAATTGCTACAGATGGTTATTTTGTTTTAGAGCATACACCACGAAATAATTATGAAAAATTTCAAGGTTTTTCTTTTGTAAGAAATTATGGCACTACTTTATTTAGCTTTTTTACTGCTCATAATTTTACTTAAAAAACATTAACGATTAAAACAGTTTAAACCAATTGCATTACCCATATTTTTGCTAAAATATTTTATCAGTTGAGCCTTACCATACATACCAACAACTTAGTAAAAACTTACAAAAACAGAACTGTTGTAAATAAAGTAAGTATAGAATTAAATCAGGGAGAAATTGTAGGTTTATTAGGTCCTAATGGTGCAGGAAAAACAACTACTTTTTATATGGTTGTAGGCTTAATAAAACCAGATGAAGGAAATGTTTTTTTAAACGATATTAATATTACCAAACTACCTATGTACAAACGTGCACAAATGGGTATTGGTTATTTACCTCAAGAAGCATCTGTTTTTAGAAAGCTAAGTGTAGAAGATAATATTTTAAGTGTGTTAGAAATGACCAAACTTTCTAAAACAGAACAAAAAAGAAAATTAGAAGAGTTGTTAGATGAGTTTCACCTGCATCATGTAAGAAAAAATAATGGTGATAGTTTAAGTGGTGGCGAAAGAAGACGTACAGAAATTGCCAGAGCATTAGCTGTAAATCCTAAATTTATTTTGTTAGATGAACCTTTTGCAGGTGTAGATCCTATTGCTGTAGAAGATATACAAAGTGTAGTAGCTAAACTTAAGTATAAAAATATTGGTATTTTAATTACAGACCATAATGTAAATGAAACACTATCTATTTGCGATAGAGCTTATTTATTAATTGATGGTAAAATATTTAAACATGGCACTGCAGAAGAATTAGCAGAAGACGAACAAGTAAAACGTTTATACTTAGGCACCAACTTCGAATTAAAAAGAAAAGATTGGATTATAGAATTAGGCAAAAGCTAATTTTAAACTTACACATTCAACTACCTATTTTTTTATTGTAATATTTTTTTTACTGCATTTCAATGCAATAATTTTTTAGCAATAAAAAAAATAAGATTTCTACTATTTATTTTCCTTATCATTGCTTAATTTGCTGCTGTAAACTAACTAATGAAACTGCTTAGCCCTACTATATCAAGATTTGCACGTTTGCGTCATTGGCATATTGAACAATGGGTTAAAAATCCTATTGCTACACAAAGAGAAGTTTTACAAGATTTAGTAACACATGGCCAATACACAGAAATTGGTAGAAAATATGGTTTATCTAATTTATTTAATGTAAGTGATTTTAAAAAAGCAATTCCTATTCATACTTACGACGATTTAAAACCTTATATAGAAAGATTAATGCAAGGCGAACAAAATTTATTATGGAATACGCCTGTATATTGGTTTGCAAAAAGTAGTGGTACAACAAGCGATAAAAGTAAATTTATTCCTATAACACAAGAAAGCCTTACAGACTGTCATTATCAAGCTGTAAAAGATGTGTTAAGTATGTATTATTATTATCATCCAGAAAGCGATTTACTTACAGGCAAAGGTTTATTAATTGGTGGAAGTCATCAATTAAGTCAGGTAAATGAAAATGCTCGTTTTGGCGATTTAAGTGCTGTACTTTTTCAAAACACACCTATTTGGGCAAATTGGATTAGAACACCTGAAGTTTCTATTGCTTTAATGGACGATTGGGAAACTAAAATTGAAGCAATTGCTCAAAATACCTATCAAGAAGATGTAACTTCTATCTCTGGTGTTCCTACTTGGACGTTAGTTTTATTAAAACGTATTTTAGAAATTACAGGTAAAGAAAATATACTTCAAGTATGGCCTAATTTAGAACTTTATTTACATGGTGGTGTTGCATTTACTCCTTATAAAGAACAGTTTATTCAACTCATTGGTAAAGAAATTAATTTTCTAAATGCATATAATGCAAGTGAAGGATTTTTTGCTGCACAAAATAATTTAGCAGATGATGGTATGCTACTCTTTTTAGAGCATGGAATTTTTTATGAGTTTATGCCTATTGAAGAATATGGAAAAGAAAACCCTCAAACAATTGGTTTAAAAGATGTAGAAATTGGTAAGCAATATGCACTAATTATTTCTACCAATGGTGGTTTATGGAGATACTTAGTTGGCGATACTATTTGCTTTACTTCTACTTATCCATTTAAAATAAATATTACAGGCAGATTAAAACATTATATCAATGCTTTTGGCGAAGAAATAATTGTAGATAATACAGATAAAGCTATTGCTATTGCTGCTCATAATTGTAATGTAGTTGTAAATGATTATACTGCTGCTCCAGTTTACTTTACACAAGATAGTAATGGTGCACATGAATGGTTAATAGAGTTTGAAAAACCACCAACTAATTTAGATGCTTTTATTTATGAGTTAGATAATGCTCTAAAAAATATTAACAGCGATTACGAAGCTAAAAGATTTAAAGATATTGCATTAAGAATGCCTATTGTAGAAGCAGTAGATAAAACTGTTTTTGCTAATTGGTTAAAAAGTAAAGGAAAATTAGGAGGCCAACATAAAGTGCCAAGATTAAGTAATGAAAGAATTTATATAGATGAGATTAAAACTTTTATTGTTTAAATTAGCCACTTCAAAATATCATCAAACAAAATAATTTTATTTATCAAACAAATACTTATGAAACTATTAGAAAATAAAACTTCCATTGTTACAGGTGCTGCTCGTGGTATTGGTGCAGCTATTGCATTAAAATTAGCAGAGCATGGTAGCAATATTGCTTTTACTTATGTAAGTGATAGTAGTGCAGAAAAAGCAGAAAATTTAGTTACTCAATTAACTGCATTAGGTGTAAAAGCAAAAGCATATAAAAGTAATGCAGGAGATTTTGCACAAAGCGAAACTTTTGTAAACAGTGTTTTAGCAGATTTTGGTAATATAGATGTTTGTGTAAATAATGCAGGTATTAGTAAAGATAATTTACTATTAAGAATGACTCCAGAACAATGGGATGATGTAATGGATATTAATTTAAAAAGCGTATTTAATATGACTAAGCAAGTTATTCGTCCTATGATGAAAGCTAAAGCTGGTAGTATTATTAATATGAGTTCTATTATTGGTATTAGAGGCAATGCAGGACAAAGCAGTTATGCTGCAAGTAAAGCAGGTATTATTGGTTTTACAAAAAGTGTAGCATTAGAGTTAGGTAGCAGAAATATTCGTTGCAATGCTATTGCTCCTGGTTTTATAGAAACAGATATGACACATTATTTAAAAGAAGGCGATGCTGCTAATGAGTTTTTAAAGAAAATTCCTTTAGGCCGTTTTGGTAAAGCAGATGAAATTGCCAACACTACTTTATTTCTTGCAAGCAATATGAGTAGTTATATTACAGGGCAAGTATTAAGTGCCTGTGGAGGTTTAAATATTTAAATTAAAAGCCATTGAAATTTCAATGGCTTTTTTTATACTAAAAAATGATTGTTATTTATTTTAATAAATTCAAATCTGGTTGTGCATATTTATACACTTTAAAATAAATAGTTGTTTTAGTTTGATTAACACCTTCTATAGTAGAAATTTCATTAATAAAATTTACTAAGTGATCATTATCTCTACACATTGCATCTACTTCTAAATCATAATCTCCACTGGTAAGTGCTAAAAAACTTACTTCTTTAAACTTAGCAATTTTTTGTGCTACTTTTTCTTTAAGTGTTGCAGGTCTTACATATACAGCTATATGAGCATAAGAATGAAATCCAACTTTCTCTGGCGTTACACGTCCTATAATACTTATTGTTCCATCATCAATTAATTTATTAACCCTTGTTCTTACAGTGGCTACAGATACATTTAATTTTTCTGCCATTACTGTAAAGCTCATTCTTCCATCTTGTTGTAAGCAAGATAAAATATTAAAATCTAAACTATCTAAGGCTGTTTTACTCATACAATTGGTTTAAAATGGTTTAGAAGAGTAATAAAAATATAAAAATAAATTTGATTATTTCTAAAATATTTTTATTTTCATCACTTATTTATTAAAATATTTATAATAAAATATGAAATACGCAGCTATTCAAAATTACATTAATGGTCAATTTGTACAAGCATCTACTACAAAAACTTTAGAAGTAATTTCTCCTGTTGATGGTACACTTTTATCTACTGTTCCTTTGTCTTCTTCAAAAGATTTTGATAATGCAGTTACAGCAGCAAAAGCAGCTTTTCCTGCATGGAGTAAAACACCTATAAAAGAAAGAGTACAAGTATTCTTCAAATATAAATTTTTATTAGAAAAACATTTAAAAGAATTAGCAGAATTATGTACCGAAGAAAATGGTAAAACTTATGGCGAATCTGTAGCAGAAATTGAAAAATGTGTAGAGTTGGCAGAATTTGCAACTTCATTACCTCAATTAATTACAGGCGAAGTATTAGAAGTTAGTAAAGGTGTAGAGTGCAGAACAGAGCATGCACCTTTAGGTATTGTAGCTTCTATTGTTCCTTTTAATTTTCCTTCAATGGTACCTAACTGGACGATTCCCAATGCTATTGCATTAGGTAATTGTATGATTATAAAACCTAGCGAAAAAGTACCTTTAAGTTGTGGCAAGTTAGCAGAGCTTTTAAAAGAAGCTGGCTTGCCAGATGGTGTTTTTAATATTGTACATGGCGATGTAGAAATTGTAGAAGCAATTTGCGATCATCCAGCAATTGATGCAGTTTCTTTTGTAGGCTCTACTAAAGTAGCTAAAATAGTTTATCAACGTGCTACTCATCATTACAAACGTTGTATTGCTTTAGGTGGTGCAAAAAATCATTTAATGGTTTTACCAGATGCTATACCAAACATGACAGCACAAAATGTTGCTGCAAGTATGAGTGGTTGTGCAGGACAAAGATGTATGGCAGCAAGTGCAATGGTTGCTGTGGGTAATGTAGATCATATTATAGAAAAAATTTGCGACGAAGCTAAAAAAATTATTCCTGGCCAAAACTTAGGTGCTGTAATTAATAAAGCATCGCAACAAAGAATAGAAAGTTATATTACCGAAGCCGAAAAAAATGGTGCAAAAATTTTAGTAGATGGTCGTAATACAAAAGTTGCAGGAAAAGAAAATGGTACTTATGTTGGCCCAACTGTAATAGATTATGTAACACCAGAAATGAGTGTTGCTAAAGAAGAAATTTTTGGCCCTGTAATTTCTATCATGCGTACCAATACTGTAGATGAAGCTTTAGCTATAGAAAATGCAAATCCTTATGGCAATGCTGCAAGTGTATTTACACAAAATGGTGGTATGGCTCGTTATATTATTGAAAAAGCAAGTGCAGGAATGATTGGTGTTAATGTTGGTGTACCTGTACCAAGAGAGCCTTTTAGTTTTGGTGGATGGAATGATAGCAAATTTGGTGTTGGCGATATTACAGGAAAAAGCAGTATTGAGTTTTGGACGAAACTAAAAAAATCTACCACAAAATGGAATCCAGAAGCTGGTATAAATTGGATGAGTTAAATTTTTTTTGTTACCAACAACATCAATGCTATTAAGCTGTAGTTGCGTCGCACACTTGTACTATATCAATTTATATCATCAACTAAAAAAAATAATAGCAACAAAATTTTAAATAGTTAGTTCAAACATAAAATATACAATTATGGCTACACAAACACTTTCATTAACAGAAGAAATTATTCAAAATAGTTTCGATTATACTTTGTTTAGTTGGAGCAAACAAAAAGGTCATAAACCCATTGCTGTAGAATATGCAGAAGGAATTTATTTATACGATTATGAAGGAAGAAGACATATTGATTTTAGCAGTGGTTTAATGAATGTAAATATTGGTCATGGCAATCAAAGAATAACAGATGCAATTGTAAAACAAATGCAACAAGTAGCTTATGTTACACCAAGCTGTGTTACTAAAGTAAGAGGAGAGTTAGGAAAAAAATTAGCAGAAATTTGCCCAGGCGATTTAAATAAAGCATTCTTTACCTTATGTGGTGCTACATCAATTGAGAATGCCATAAAATTAGCACGTCTTTATACAGGCAAACATAAAATTTTAACACGTTATCAATCTTATCATGGCTCAAGTGCAGGTGCAATGAGTGCTAGTGGCGACCCTAGACGTTTGCCTGTAGATAATCAACAAGCACCCAACTTTGTACATTTTGATTTACCTTATTTATATCGTTGGGAGTATGGAGAAGAAAATTTATTAAAAGATTCTGTAGATAATTTAGAACGTATTATTGCTTATGAAGGACCTAATAATATTGCTGCTATTTTATTAGAAGGCGAAAGTGGTTCTTCTGGTTGTTTACAATATCCTAAAGGATTTTTAAAAGCAGTAAAAGCTCTCTGCGATAAACATCAAATCTTATTAATTATAGATGAAGTAATGAGTGGTTTTGGACGAACAGGCAAATGGTTTGGTTTTCAAAATCATGATATCATTCCAGATATGATTTGTATGGCAAAAGGTTTAACTTGTGGTTATGTTCCTTTTGGTTGTTTAATGGTTAGCGATAAAATTGCTGCTAAGTTCGATGATACTGTTTTAGCATTAGGACTTACTTATGCTGCACATCCTGTTAGTTGTGCTGCTGCTTTAGAAACAATTAAAATTTATGAAGATGATAAACTCATAGAAAATTGTAATGCTATGAGTGCTTATTTAAATAAAAGAATAGAAGAATTAAAACAACAGCATCCTTCTATTGGCGATTGGCGAAATACAGGTTTATTAGGTTGTTTAGAAATTGTAAAAAATAAAAAAACTAAAGAACCTATGGCTCCATTTAATGCAAAACCAGACGAGATGATTGTAATGAATAAAGTGGCTGCAAAACTGAAAGAATTAGGTATGTACACTTTTGTTCGTTGGAGTTATGTATTTATTGCTCCACCACTTTGTATTAATGAAGAGCAAATTGATGAAGGCTTAGCCATTATTAGCCAAGCATTAAAAATTGCAGACGAAAATGTAGTTTAAAATCAAGCATTATAAATGATGAGTAATATATTAAAACGCATAAATCATCAAATGATTAACGCATAATTTTTATTGTAATGAACAATAACCAAAGCATCAAAGAAGAATGGGAAAACTCTTCATTACACAATGAAGATTTAGCACCTATTCCTCCAAATAAAAGAACTTGGGGCACTTGGAATTATGCAGCTTTATGGATAAGTATGAGTTTGTGTATTCCTACTTATATGCTTGCAAGCTCTTTAATAGAAGGTGGTATGAATTGGTGGCAAGCTATCTTAACCATTTTTTTAGGTAATACTATTGTATTAGTTCCAATGATATTAAATGGTCATGCAGGTACTAAATATGGTATTTCATTTCCTGTTTTTGCACGTGTAAGTTTTGGTACTGTTGGTGCTAATATTCCTGCAATACTAAGAGCTATTGTAGCATGTGGTTGGTTTGGTATTCAAACATGGATTGGTGGTTTTGCAATTTATCAAGCAGTACGTTTATGGTTACCTGCAATAGATAATTTACCACAAATTTTTCCTGCATCATGGAGTTTAGCAACTGGTCCTGCTATTTGCTTTTTTTTATTTTGGTTATTAAATATGTATGTAGTGTATTTAGGTGTAGATAGCATAAAAAAATTATTAGTATTTAAAGCTATCTTTTTACCTGCTGCTGCATTAGCTTTATTATTTTGGGCAATTAATGCTGTAGATGGTTTAGGACCTATATTAAAAACACCATCTAAGTTTAATACTACAGCAGATTTTTTACATTTCTTTTTTCCTGCTTTAACTGGTATGGTTGGTTTTTGGGCTACTTTATCTTTAAATATTCCAGACTTTACACGTTATGCAAAATCGCAAAAAGCACAAGTAAATGGACAAGTAATTGGCTTACCACCATCAATGACATTGTTTGCATTTATTGGTGTTGTTGTTACTTCTGCTACAACTATTGTTTTTGGTACTACTATTTGGGACCCTGTAATTTTAGCTGCAAAGTTTGAAAGTAAATTTTTAGTAAGCTTTGCTATGATAGCAATTGCAATATCTACACTTGCTACAAATATTGCTGCTAATTTAGTAAGCCCTGCTAACGACTTTTCTCATCTATCTCCTAAAATAATAAATTTTAGAATAGGTGGTTATATTACAGGTATTTTAGGTGTTATAATTTTTCCTTGGAAATTAATTGCAGATCCATCTGGTTATATTTTTACTTGGTTAATTGCTTACTCAAGTTTATTAGGTCCTATTGGTGGTATAATGATTGTTGATTATTTTTTTATCAGAAAAAAAGAACTTGTAGTTAAAGAACTATTTAATACCAAAGGTATTTATAGTTATACAAAAGGTATTAATATAAAAGCTATCGTTGCTTTAGTTATTGGCATTTTACCTAATGTTCCAGGTTTTTTTGTAACAATTAAATTATTACCAGAAAATTATTTTCCATCTGTCATTACACATTTATATAACTATGCTTGGTTTGTTGGTTTTATAGTAAGTGGAGTTGTGTATTTAATGATAAGTCGTAAAGAAAATTAAAGTTCACTTCAATAATTAAAAAATTTTTTTATTATGAGTATTTTAATTAAAAACGGAAATATTATTACTGCAACAGATAATTATGTAGCAGATATTTTTATTGAAGGTGAAGTAATAGTTGCTATAGGAAAAAATTTACCTCATCAAGCAGATACTATTATTGATGCTACTGGCAAATTAGTAATGCCAGGTGGTATTGACCCTCATGTACATTTAGATATGCCATTTATGGGTACTTATAGCAGCGATAATTATGAAACAGGTACAAGAGCAGCATTATTTGGTGGCACTACTACTGTAATAGATTTTATTTTACAAAAACAAGGCAATAGTTTACAAACTGCATTACAAGAATGGAAAGGAAGAAGCGATAATAATTGTGTTGGTGATTATAGCTTTCACATGGCAGTAACAGATTACAATGAAAATACACAAAAAGAAATTCAACATTTTATAGAGCAAGAAGGTATTACTTCTTTTAAAACTTTTATGGCCTATAAAGGTGCATTAATGATAGATGATAGACAAATGATAGGCTTAATGGAAGAAGTAAAAAAACATGGAGGCTTAATAAATGTACATGCTACTAATGGCGATATGATAGATTACTTAATTGCTAAACATAAAGCAGCAGGAAAAACAGCCCCACTTTATCATTACCTTTCTCAACCAGAAGTTACAGAAGCAGAAGCTAGTGAAAGATTTGTAGAAATGGCTGCTTA
The DNA here is from genome assembly GCA_963169635.1 of Bacteroidota bacterium. Classification (GTDB taxonomy): domain Bacteria; phylum Bacteroidota; class Bacteroidia; order Chitinophagales; family Chitinophagaceae; genus UBA1930. The sequence goes on along the minus strand of CAUJDL010000043.1, from coordinate 21,413 downwards.
TACTCAATGCCCTGGTTATATTGTACATTTAACTTGCGAAGGTGCATTAAATGCTGTACGTAATGCAACACAAAAAAATAAAAAAGTTTTTGTAGAAACCTGTATTCAATATTTAATACTTGATGCAAGTTTATATGAGCAAAATTTTGAAGGTGCAAAATGGGTAATGAGTCCACCATTAAGAGAAAAGAAAGATCAAGCAACACTTTGGGCTGGTATTAATCAAGGTTTGGTGCAAGTAGTTGCTACAGATCATTGTCCTTTTATGTGGCAACAAAAATTATTAGGTAAAGATGATTTTAGTAAAATTCCTAACGGACATCCTGCAATAGAAAATAGAATGGAACTTTTATTTAGCGAAGGTGTAAATAAAGGAAAAATTACACTCAACAAATTTGTAGAAGTATCATCTACCAATGCAGCAAAAATATTTGGTATGTTTCCTAAAAAAGGAACAATTGCTATTGGCAGCGATGCAGATATTATTTTATTAGATGCTAATGAAAAACATACTCTATCTGCTAAAACACATCACATGAATGTAGATTATAGTGGATACGAAGGTTGGCAAGTAACTGGCAAAATAAAAACAGTTTTATTAAGAGGTAAAATAGCAATAGATAATAATGAATGTAAGGTAGATAAAGGCTATGGAAAATTTATAAAACGTAATAAAGTATCTCAGATAATTTAAAATGATGAGTGAAGATTTATGAGTGAAAAAAAACAAAGCAAAAGTATTATTGACAAAAAATCGTATGCTTATGCTTTGTACATTTATAAAACTTATAAACACTTATCTTTAGAGAAGTAAGAGAAATTTTATATAGACTTAAATTATTAAACAAAAGAAATTTATTTTAAAACAAAAAACTTAAAACTAATAATTCATAACTCATAATTAAATACAACATGCCAAGAATCATTAAATCAGGACTTATCCAAATGAGCTTACCAAAAACAGAAGGTGAGGGCTCTATAGAAGAAATTAAAGAAGCAATGGTACAAAAACATATTCCTTTAATTGAAGAAGCAGGAAAAAAAGGAGTACAAATACTTTGCTTTCAAGAAATTTTTAATACACCATATTTCTGCCCTGGACAAGATAAAGCTTGGTACGAAAGTGCAGAAACTGTTCCTGGTCCAACCATTGAAAGAATGCAAGCTTATGCAAAAAAATATAACATGGTAATGGTAGTTCCTGTGTATGAAAAAGAGCAAGCTGGTGTTTTATATAATACTGCTGCAGTAATTGATGCAGATGGTACTTATTTAGGTAAATACAGAAAAAATCATATACCACATACAAGTGGTTTTTGGGAAAAGTTTTTCTTTAAACCTGGTAATCTAGGATATCCTGTTTTTCAAACTAAATATGCTAAAGTGGGTGTATATATTTGTTATGACAGACATTTCCCAGATGGTGCAAGAATTTTAGGATTAAATGGTGCAGAAATAGTGTACAATCCTTCAGCTACTGTTACAGGTTTATCTCAATATTTATGGCAGTTAGAGCAACCTGCACATGCTGCTGCAAATGGCTATTTTATGGGTTGCATTAATAGAGTTGGTACAGAAAAACCTTGGAACTTAGGTAAGTTTTATGGCAGCTCATATTTTGTAGATCCACGTGGGCAAATTTTTGCTCAAGCAAGTGAAGATAATGACGAACTTTTAATTGCAGATTTTGATTTAGATATGATAGAACAAGTAAGAAGTATTTGGCAATTTTTTAGAGATAGAAGACCAGAAACTTATGGTAAATTAACTGAGTTATAAATATTCAGCAGTCATTTTTTTTTGACTGTAAATATCAACAACATTTACCTAGTTTTCTTTTCAATCAATTAATTAACTAAACACTACAAAATGATTACAGCAAACAGACTAACCAATGAACAATATGCTGAAAATTTTTCTGAAATTCAACAACCATTTGAAACGAAAGATGCAGCATTAACAGAAGCTAATCGTTGTTTGTTTTGTTACGATGCTCCTTGTACCAAAGCTTGTCCTACAAGTATTGATGTGCCAAAATTTATAAAACAAATTGCTACTGAAAATTTAAAAGGCTCGGCACATACCATTTTTGTTTCTAATATTATGGGTGCTGGTTGTAGTAAAGTTTGCCCTGTAGAAAAACTTTGTGAAGGCTCTTGTGTTTATAATTTAATGGAAGAAACACCAATTAATATTGCCAGATTACAACGTTATAGTACAGAAGCTGCTATTAAAAATAATTGGCAATTATTTGAAAGAAAAAAAGCTACAGGAAAAAAAGTAGCTATCGTTGGTGCTGGTCCTGCTGGTTTAAGCTGTGCTCATTCTTTAGCAAGAGAAGGTGTAGATGTAACTATTTATGAAAAAGAAGCTAAAGGTGGTGGATTAATGACTTATGGAATTGCTGCATATAAAGTAACTCCTAAGTTTTGCGAAGATGAAGTAAATTATATTTTAGGTATTGGTGGTATTACTATTAAATATCAACAATCATTAGGCAAAGATTTTTCAATTGAAGATTTACAAAAAAATTACGATGCTGTTTATTTAGCTTTTGGTGTAGGATTAGCAAGACAATTAAGTATTGCAGGAGAAGATTTAATAGGTGTAGAAGATGCTATTTCATTTATTTATCATTTAAGAACTAATCCATATTCATCAACACCAGTTGGCGAAAAAGTTGCTGTAATTGGTATGGGTATGACAGCTATTGATGCTGCTACACAAGCTAAAAGACTAGGTGCAAAAGAAGTAACACTTTTATATAGAAGAACACAAGAAGAAATGCCTTGTACAGAGCATGAATTATCTATTGCTAAATTAGATGGATGTAAAATTATTTGGTTAGCATCGCCTAAAGAAATTTTAGGTAATAATGGAAAAGTTACACATATAGTTTGCGATGTAATGCAATTAGGCAATGCAGATGCAAGTGGTAGAAGAAGTCCTAAACCTACTGGCGAAACTTTTACTTTAGAAGTAGATATGATAATTAAAGCTGCTGGACAAATGCCTTTTCAATCATTAGTAACTAATAATCATTTAGACAATAAAGATGGTAAAATAAATGTAACGAATAATACAACTACTAATATTAAAGGTGTATTTGCAGGTGGAGATTGTGTAAATGGAGGTAAAGAAGTAGTAGATGCATCTCAAGCAGGTAAAGATGGGGCAAAAGCAATTTTAAATTTTTTGTTTTACGCAAAGCCGCAAAGTGAATAAGTAGCAAAGAAAAGTTTTGCATCATTGCTTCTTATGTTCTTTTGTGTAAAAATAAAAACATGATGAACATAACAAATGAATTATCAATAGAAACATTAGCACCAGTGCATTACAAACAAGTTCAGACTTATCTGAAACTTACAAATTGTAAGCTTGGGTTATTAATAAATTTTAATGTTAGTTTAATAAAAGATGGATTTTATAGAATAATAAATAATTTATAAAAACATTTACGCTTTAGCTCCTTTATTGCTTTGCGTAAAATAAAATAAATCATTATGGCAGATATATCATCAAACTTCCTTGGCATTAAATCGCCTAATCCTTTTTGGTTAGCAAGTGCTCCGCCAACAGATAAAAAAATAAATGTATTACGTGCATTTGAAGCAGGTTGGGGTGGTGTAGTTTGGAAAACTTTAGGTAGTCAAGTAAAAAATGTTTCTTCCAGATATTCTTCTGTAGATTATGGTGGACATAGAGTAATGGGTTTTAATAATATTGAACTTATTAGTGATAGACCACTTGATATTAACTTAAAAGAAATAACAGAAGTAGTAAAACTTTTTCCAGACAGAGCCATGATTGTTTCTTTAATGGCAGATAATAACAGAGAAAGTTGGCACGAACTTATAAAACAATGTGAAGATGCAGGTGCTATGGGTTTTGAACTAAATTTTGGCTGCCCTCATGGTATGACAGAAAGAGGCATGGGCGCTGCTGTTGGTCAAGACCCTGAAATTGCTAAAATGGAAGTTGAGTGGGTTATGGAAAAAGCTACTATTCCTGTAATTACCAAACTTACACCTAATGTACATAGTGTAGTACCTACTGGTAAAGCTTGTGTACAAGCAGGTACTAATGCTCTTAGTTTAATTAATACTATACAAAGTGTAACAGGAGTAGATTTAGATACTTTAGTACCTAATCCTTATGTTGCTGGCAAAAGTGTTTTTGGTGGTTATTGTGGTCCTGCTGTAAAACCTATTGCTTTAAAAATGCTTACTACAATTGCACAAAATGAAATAACTAAAAAAGTTCCTATTAGTGGTATTGGTGGTATTAGCACTTGGAAAGATGCTGTAGAATTTATGTTATTAGGTGCAAGTACTGTACAAGTTTGTACTGCTGCTATGACACATGGTTTTAGAATTGTAGAAGATATGAAAGAAGGTTTAAGTAATTGGATGGATGAAAAAGGATTTAAAACTATTGATGAATTTATTGGTAAAAGTGTTAACAATATTACCCATTGGGAAGATTTAGATATTAACTATCACCATGTAGCTAATATTAATGAAGAAAAATGTATTCATTGTGGCTTGTGTTATATTGCTTGTGAAGATACTTCTCATCAAGCTATTAATTTAGCTTATGGCAACCCTTATAATACTTATACTATTAAAGAAGAAGATTGTGTAGGTTGTAATCTTTGCAAATTAGTTTGCCCAGTAAATAATTGTATTACTATGGTAGAAAAAAGAGTAGCACCAGAATATATAAATTGGAAAATGTGGCAAGAAAGAGGTTTGCCTTTAAACGACCATTAAACTATGGTACAAATTATATAAACCAAACATCTTTTGTTTTAGCAGATAAAAGTACTCTTTGTCCAACAGTAAAATTATTTTGCAAAGTTTTTACCTGAATGGTTTGATGACTCATTTGTACATCTAACAAATAATAACTACCATAAAAACTAATATTGGTTACAATATTTTCTTGTTGAAAAATATTTACTGCAGGTTCTATAATAATTTCTTCTGGACGAATAAATAATTTTTTACCCCTTGTTTTATCATTTAATAGTAAATTAAAATTTTTGGCATTGTCTATATTTATTAAATTATAATCGCCACTTAATGCTGCTGCATACTCGTTTATAGGGCAATAGTAAATTTCTTTAGCACTGCCTTGTTGTATAATTTTTCCTTCTTGAAGTATATAAATAGTATCTGCCCAAGGTAAAATATCTTCCCAATCATGAGAGGCTTTTATACAACTAATATTTAATTGTGTACTTACATCGTTAATTACTTGTTTCATTATTTTTTTATGAAACATATCTAAGTTAGAGAAAGGCTCATCTAACAATAATAATGTAGGATTTGTAACTAACTGACAAGCTAAAGCAATTCTTTGTTTTTCTCCACCAGATAGCTCATTAGTTTTTCTTTTAAGCAAATGATTTATTTTACAAATGTTGTAAATATTATCTGCTTCATCTTGCAATACTTTATTATAAACATCTAATAAATCTTGAACAATATAATTATTCCTCAACTCAAAATGCTGACTTAAATAAGCTATTTGTTTATGACCTGGCAATAATTGTTCATCTGCACCTTTTACTCTTTTTCCATCAAAAAAAATAAAACCCTTTGTAGGTTGTATTAACCCTGCAATCATTTTTAGTAAAGTAGTTTTGCCAGAACCTGTAGTACCAGCAAATACAATTTTTTCGCCTTTACTTTGTGTAAAACTTATATTATTTACAATTATGGATTGATGTATATTTTTACTTAAACTTTCTACTTTTAACCAACTCATAGCCCAAAAATAAATGCTACATTTTTAATAGGTAGATATTTCTCTTTTCTCTACTTTAATAGGTACAGTATCTCTAAGATTTGGGGTATTACCAATAAGTACTTTTTTTACACTTTCTAAATATTGGTCTTTATAATGAATGGCTTTTTCTAAAGAATCGGTACGCATTTTTAACATTTGCAAATTTTCTTTACTTTTTCTTTCGCCATATCCGGGTATATAATATTTTAATGGAGTATAAGCAATTAGGGCTACAGTAAAGCCAATCATTAATACAATTAAACTGCTAAAACCTATATAAACACTCAATCTGCTAAGTTTAAAAGTAGCAATTTCTTCATAAGTATCATCATTGGTAATTACAAGCCTGTAATTATTTTGTAATTTCTTAAAGGTACTTTCTTGCTTTACTTTATCCATGTTATTGTTAAATTGAAATTAAAGGTAATAATATAGCTTAATTACTACACTTAAATTTATAAAATTCTTGTACTTTTAACTGCTTATGTTTGTAACATAAATGAAGAATTGATAATTGTATGTCTTTTATTGTAAGAATTGTATTTACCACTTTTTTATTAGTAACATATTGGGGTGCTATTGCTCAGCCCAATACAAGTGTTGATTTGGAAAAAGAGAAGCCTAAACGCTATCAAGAAAGAAAATTAGGTTCAGAAAAATCAACAGAAAAAAAATTTACTATCCTTCGCCGAATTACACAAAATACTTATACTCATTTTAATTATCATTTTAATGCTTATAACAAATTAAATGATATATTAGACAGAGCTAAATTGGCATATAAAAATGATTATACTAAATTATTACCATTTTATAATTATACTTTAGATGCAACAGCAACTTCTAAAGACGATTTAGATTCTGTAATTTATAAATGTACTGCAGGTATTTTATTACACGATTTAAGAAATGATTGGATAGATAATTTATATTTATTATTAGGCAAAGCTTATTTGTACAGAAAAGATTTTGATAGTGCTGCTGGTTGCTTTCAATACATTAATTATGTATATGCTCCTAAAGATGATGGTTATGATGTACCTGTAGGTAGTAATGCAAGTAAAACACAAGGTGTATTTACAATTTCTACTAAAGAAAAAAGAAATCTTTGGAAAAAGATGACTTCTAAACCACCTAGCAGAAATGATGGTTTTATTTGGCAAATAAGAAATTATTTAGAGCAAGATTTATTAGGCGAAGCAGCAGGTTTAATTGGTATCATAAGCCACGATCCATATTTTCCTAAAAGATTAAAAACAGATTTGCACGAAATGATTGCTTATTGGTATTATAAGCAAGAAAATTATGATAGTGCTGCTGCTCATTTACAACTTGCATTAAATAATGCACCTACAAGATTAGAAAAAGCAAGATGGGAATTTCTTGCTGGTCAATTGTATCAATTAGGTACAAATGATAGCTTGGCAATAAAAATGTTTGAAAATTCTATTAAACATACATCAGACCCTTTAATGGAAATTTATGCAAGATTAAATATTGTAAGTCTTGCAACAAGCAATAAAGAAAATGCTTTACAAGAACACATTAACCAACTATTAAAACTTGCCAAAAAAGATAGATATACAGATTATAGAGATATTGTTTATTATGCTATTGCAGATTTAGAAATGCAAAGAAATAATTTAGATGCAGCACAAAACTATTTACTAAAAAGTGTAAAGTATAATATAAATAATAAACAACAAAAAGCATTAAGTTTTCTTGCTTTGGCCGATTTAAATTATAACAGAAATTATTTTATTCAGGCACACTCATTTTATGATAGTGTAAATATTGCAGATGCTATTTCATTAGACAGTGGAACTATTAGTATTATTAACTTACGCAAACCTGCATTAAAAATTATTGCAGATAATATTTTATTAATTCAACGAGAAGATAGCTTGCAAAGAGTAGCAAAAATGCCAGAAGCAGAAAGAAATGCTTATATAAAAAAGTTAGTAAAAAAATTAAGAAAAGAAAAAGGATTAAAAGGAAGTGGTGATGAAGAAACTTCTTATGGCTCTACCACAACTACAGATGCTAAAGAGATAGATTTATTTTCAACAGATACTAAAGGAGAATGGTATTTCTCTAATAATACACTTAAATCTAAAGGCTATAGTGAGTTTAAAGCTAAATGGGGTAAAAGACAAAATGTAGATAATTGGAGACGACAATCAGCTATTGAATCAAGTGCAGAAAAAGAAAAGCCTAAAAAATTTGATAAAAGCGATGCTATAGATTCTTTTGATGAAATTGATGATATAGGTTCTACAAAAAAAACAGCAAAAGATGGTGGTACTAAAGAAAAAGATAAAAAAGAAAAAGAAGATGATGTAGAAGATATATCTTTTGAAGGACTTATGAGCAAACTACCATTAGATGAAGAAAGAATGAATAATTCTCACACAAAAATTCAGGCTGCACTTTTTCAAAATGGCGAAACTTTTCAAATTAATTTAGCAGAGTATGCAGATGCTATTAATAACTATCAAGATTTAATGCATCGTTACGATGAGTTTGTTACTAAACAAAAAACATTATTTAACCTTTATTATTGTTATACTAAATTAGGATTAAAATATCAGGCAGATTCTGTATTAAATCTTTTGCATACATTATTTCCTGAAGGAGAATTTACTAAAACTATTGAAAATAAAGGAAAGCCAACAGCAGAAGAAGAAAAAAATAATGCAGCTACAAAAACTTATGAATCAATTTATCATTTATTTATAGAAGGTAAATTTGAAGAAGCTAAAACTGCAAAAGCAAAAGCAGATTCGGTATATAGTAAAAATTATTGGACACCACAATTGTTATTTATAGAAGCAATTTATTATGTAAAACAAAAAGATGATTCTACTGCTATCAGTATTTTACAAGAGTTAATAAAATTAGATCCAAAATCTTCATTAGTCGCTAAAGCTACCACAATGATAGATGTATTAAAAAGAAGAAAAGAAATTGAAGATTATTTAACCAAATTAGTTATTGAAAGAGAAGATGAACCTGTAACTAAAAGAGTAGATGCTTCTGATAACGATGATGAAACAACTATTGTAACAAAAAAAGAAAAAAAAGAAGATAAAACAAAAGAAGCACCAGATAAAACTAAAGACAAAGAAATAACTAACCCTACAACTGTAGAAGTTAAAAAAAGCATTTTTAATTTTGTGCCTTTAGAGCCTCAGTACATTATGTTAGTGTTTAATAAAGTAGATAATGTATTTATTAAAGAGTCTAAAGAATCTTTTGCACAGTTTCATCGTCAAAAATTTTATAACAAAAAAATTGATATTATACAACATCAGTTAGATGATGAAAATACTTTATTACTTTTTGGCATTTTTGATAATACAGAAAAAGCATTAGCATATTATAATATTGTAAAACCACAAGCTGCATCTCGTATTATTTCTTGGATTCCTACTAATAAATACAAATACAGTTTAATAAGTATTGCTAACTTTAACTTACTAAAAGAAAATAAAAAATTAAACGAGTATATTGATTTTATACATCAAATTTTACCAGATAGTTTTTAATATAAAATAGTTTTTATTGCACATGAAAAAATCTGTAAAAATAGTTTGGAGATTAACTTTAGGCAGTATTCTTTTTACAATACTCTTTTTACTTTTATGTAATTGGGGTGTGTTTGGTAAAATGCCAGATATAGAAGATATACAAAATCCATCTGCATCTTTAAGTAGTCAGGTATATGCACAAGATGGTTCTTTAATGGGTAAATATTATTTACAAGATAGAATAAATGTTGAGTATAAAGATATTGCTACACCAGTTTTAGATGCAGTAATTTCTACAGAAGACGAACGTTTTTATAATCATAGTGGTATAGATTTAAGAGCATTGGGCAGAGCATTTGTAGGTTTAGGTAAAGATGGTGGTGCAAGTACTATAACAATGCAAACTGCTAAAAATTTATTTACAGATAATTGGGCTACTCGTAATTTTTTTGTTAGAAGTATTCAAAAAGTAAAAGAAGCAATTATTGCTGTTAAGTTAGAAAGAAATTTTACTAAAGAAGAAATAGTAACTATTTATTTAAATACAGTGGCTTTTAGTGATAATGTATATGGCATTAGAAATGCTGCTAGAACATTTTTTCAAAAAGACCCAAGTCAGTTAAATGTAAAAGAAGCTGCTGTGTTAATTGGTATGCTTAAAGGCTCTACATTATACAACCCTCGTCGTAACTATAATAAATCTTTTGAAAGACGTAATGTAGTAATGAATCAGATGGTAAAAAATAATAAGTTAGCTAAAGCTGCTTACGATACTTTAAAACTTCAACCTATAGATTTACACTATAAAAAATTAGATGAAAATGCTGGATTAGGTCCTTACTTTAGAATGATTTTAGGTGAGGAATTAAAAAAGTGGTGTAAAGAAAATAAAAAATCAAATGGTAAAAATTACGACTTATATAGAGATGGTTTAAAAATTTATACAACCATTAATCCTAAAATGCAACAATATGCAGAAGATGCAGTTGATAAGCATATAAGCAGTATGCAAAAATATTTAGACCAACAAGGTAATATAAAATCTGGTAGTGTTTGGAAAGGAAGAGAAAATGTATTAGAAGCAGCTATGAAGCAAAGTGATAGATGGAAAAATATGTTAGCAGAAGGTGCAGATGAAGCTACGATAATTAAAAGCTTTCATGAAAAAACTAAAATGAAAATTTTTTCGTGGAATAATAAAAGAGAAGCTGACACAGTAATGACTCCTTACGATTCTATAAAATATCATAGGCAAATGTTACAAGCTGGTTTTATGGTTATGGACCCTATTACTGGCGAAGTAAAAGCTTGGGTTGGTGGTATAGACTTTAAAAACTTTAAGTACGACCATGTAAACTTTAATACTAAACGTCAAGTTGGCTCTACTATTAAACCTTTACTGTATGGATTAGCTATTGAAGAAGCAGGCTTTACACCTACATCTATGGTACAAGATGTACAACAAAGATTTGGATCTTATGGTTTAGTACCTGCTACAAGCAAAACATGTACAGGCTCTACAATGCCTATGGCACAAGCATTAGCATTTTCTAGAAACTGTGCATCTGCATATATTATAAAACAATTAGACAATTCAGGTAATAATGGTGCCAGACGTTTTGTAGATTTTTTAAAACGCTGCGATTTTAAAACTAAGTTAGAACCTTATCCAAGTATTGCATTAGGTGCATGCGAAATTTCTTTATTTGAAATGATGCAAGGCTATACCATGTTTCCTGGAAGAGGCTTTAATGTAAAACCTATGTTTATTACTAGAATAGAAGATAGAAATGGCAATGTTTTAGAAACTTTTATTCCAGAAAGAAAAGAAGTTATTAGCGATATTACTGCTTACTCTATAATTAAAATGATGGAAGGTGTAATAAAATTTGGTACAGGAAGAAGAATGTGGGGTTATAATGTACAAGGCGAAATAGCAGGAAAAACAGGTACTACAAATGATAATAGTGATGCTTGGTTTATGGGCTATACACCACAATTATTAGCAGGTGCATGGGTTGGTTGCGATGATAGATTTATTCGTTTTAACTCTACTGCTATTGGTCAAGGTTCTTCTGCTGCATTACCTATTTGGGCATACTTTTATAGTAAAGCAAGTAAAGATCCTGATTGTGGTTTAGATGTTACTAGCACTTTTGCAAAACCAGAATCTATGGATAATGATATTATTATTGATGGTATTAGTGGCTTTGTACCTATACCAGGTGGCGAAGTTGAAGATGCTGGTGCAGGCTCTAGCTCTGAATATGGTGATGATGATTATAATGAACAAGAAGAAATAAAGAATCATTATGAACAACCTATACATCATAATTCTGATACAAATAAATCTGGTAAAAAAACTAAAACAGATATTCAACAACCTGCAACAAAGCCTAATGATAATCCTAAGCCTAAAGCTGTTTTGCAAAAAAAGAATTGATAATTTATTACTACGATAACTTTCAATAAAATATTGCATGTTGGTATCTTTGCAACATGAAATTTAGAAGCGAATTTGATATACAACCTTTAAAGCCATCTATTACACATCATCACAAACTTTTTTTAATTGGCTCTTGCTTTACAGAAAATATTGGAGAAAAATTAAAGAAGCATAAATTTTCTATACTTGAAAATCCTAATGGAATTTTATTTAATCCTGTAAGTGTAGCAGAAGCTATTATTAATATTATAGAAAATAAACAATATACCATTAACGATATTTTTAAGTACAACGAAGCATGGCATAGTTGGCAACATCATAGCAGATTTTCTGGTATTACTGCAGATGATGCTTTACAAAAAATAAATACATCAACCCAACAAGCACATTCATTTTTAAAAAAAGCCGATTATATTTTTATTACTTTAGGTAGTGCATGGGTTTATACATTAACAGCAAATGCATTAAATGCTACTAAAGGTGCAGTAGCTGCTAACAATCATAAAGCACCTGCTAATTGGTTTGAAAAAAGATTACCCGACACTGCACAAATTATTACTGTATTAGGTACTATGTTAGATAGGTTAGGTGTTTTTAATCCTAATATTCAAGTAATATTTACAATTAGTCCTGTAAGGCATTTAAGAGAAGGTGCTATAGAGAATAATAGAAGTAAAGCAGCATTAATTTCAGCAGTTCATTACTTAACAGAACATTTACCAAAGCTATATTATTTTCCTGCTTATGAATTGGTAATTGATGATTTAAGAGATTATAGATTTTATGCAGAAGATTTAGTACATCCTAATTATCATGCTACACAATATGTTTGGGAGCGTTTTGTACAAGCTTGTATGAATAATGAAACACAACAGTTGTTAGAAATTATTACAGATATTAATTTGGCTTATCAGCATAAAGCATTTAATCCTTCATCAGAACAACATAAAAAATTTCTGACTACATATTTTCAAAAAACAAAAATGCTGAAAGAGCAATATCCTTATGTAGATGTAGAAAAAGAGTTAGCACACTTTACAATTTAATTTCTTTAGTAAAGCATGCTAACAGTGACTATCTATGTGACCTATGAAAAAACTATTGTTTAATAAATTGCTGCGTTATTTGTTCATTTGTTTTTACATTCAATAACTGTACATAATATACACCAGCTTTTAACTGATGAATTGGGATATTAATAACGCTTGAAGATGTTGCAATATTGTATGATGATTGAATTAATTGTCTGCCAAAAATATCTATTACTTTTAAGGTAATTTGGCTATTAGCTAAAGCATCAATATTTATTTGTAAATTATTTTTTACAGGGTTTGGATAAATATTAATACTAGCCCATTTAGAACGTATGTTTTTAATAGATACAATAGATGAATAAGTAATTTTTCCATCTTTATCTACTTGCTCTAAACGATAATAATTAGTACCATTAATAGGCTGTGCATCTACCATTGCATAATTTCTTATAGTATTAGATTGCTCGTTAGTAGCAATTGCAGGTTGTATAGCAATAGTGCTAAAATTAATACCATTAGCAGAACGCTGTACATTAAATTGCTGATTATTTATTTCTTGTACTGTTGTCCATTGTAAAATATTTTTTTCATTTTCTTTCTTTACATTAAATGAAGATAAATTAATTGGTAAACTACCTGGCTTAAACATAAATGATATTGCATTAGCAGGTTTAGCTGTTACATTATTATATTCAGATGCTACAGATACAGAAGGATACAAACTAATACTACCAATAGAAAGAAAATTATTATTGCCTGTATTAGATGCTGTTAAACCAATAGAAGCAGAAGGCGAAACAGGATTGCCATTTTCTGGTTGATAAATAAACTCTATCCAATTTTTTGTTTCGTATAATTTTACTTGTAATGATATAGCAGCTGCAGAAGCACCAAAACCCCAATGTGTATTTAACCATTGTACAGTAAAAATTCTATTAGGTGCTGTACCACTAGTTGTATAAGTAAGATTAGAAGTAATGTTTACATCTAAATCGTCCCAAAGTGGTGCTACAATTGGTCTTTCACCATTAGCACCTGTGCTTAAATTATTTTGTAAATAACTATTGGTAAGTTCTGCAAAACTAATAAAGCCATTGGTAGAAATAGCTATTTCTTCTAATGCTGCACCACCATTATATGAAAAAGAAAAACCTATTGGCACATAATTTACATAGCCTTCATCTGCTAAAGGGTCTGTACCATTACCAACTAAAAATGGAACAGTAGCATTTGTTATTGTATTAAATGTTGTAGCAGATGTGGTAAATGAATAATTAATTTGTGCAAATAAAAAATTTACACTCAACAGCATTGTTAGTAATAAGGTAGTTTGCTTTTTCATAGATATTATTTTAATTAGGTTTTAGAAGCTACCTGAAAATTGAGATAGTAATATTTTTCAGCGTAATTAATTCCATCTGCAAGTTTCTTACCCTTAAAATCAGGAAGTTGCTTGAGTGATTATTTTCTGGTAGCTCCTAAATATCTTATTGTTTTATAAACTTTTTCACTTTTGTTGTTTCGCCATATTGGCTAATTATTTTGGTGTAATAAATTCCCTTTGTTAGTTTACTTACATCTGCTTTTAATATATTATCACCAGCATAAATTTCTACAGGAATAGATAGCATTGTTTTACCAAAATTGTCTGCTACTATTAATATGGCTTTTGTATTTTGTTGTGCATATAATACTACATTTAAAATATCTGTAGTAGGGTTAGGAAAAGTTTTATGTGCAGTAATTCTTATAGGTAAATGGTCTGCTATTCTTATTACATTTTGTGCATCAAATTCTTTATTAGCTTTATCTACAACTTTTAATTTATAGTAGTTTACCATATTTGGTGTATAATCTGCTATACTATAATTAATAATTGTAGAGCTAGTGCCATTAGGTGCTAATGTTGGTATTTTAGCAACATCTGTAAAATGCACACCATCTAAACTTCTTTGTAAAATAAAATGACTGTTATTGATTTCTCCATTTGTTTGCCAGCTAATTTTATTGCTATAAAATTCTTTTACACCTTTAAAAGAAGTTATTTTAACTGGTAATTGTTTTACATTGTCTAAAGAAATATTATCTATCCAAATTGCAGAACTATTTTTAGCAGATACACATCTAAATGCAATAAAATAAATATCATCTGTTGGTGGTGCAAAAAGTAAAGTTGTATCTTGAAACCTTGTTTTATTAATCTTAATATTCTTATAAATTGTTTGCCAACCAATCATAGAATTACTCATTATTTTGCCCATCTTAATTTCTAATTTTTGATTACCACCTAATGTATCACTTGCTCTGTAATCAAATTGTAATCTATAACTATGTCCTCCATTTAATTGCATACCAGGTAGTATAAACCAAGCATCTGCATTATTTGTATTATCGCCTTTTAAACTGATAGCTCTATTTTTTGGAACATTATTTTCTATTAAAATTGTTTGCCAAGATGTACCACCAATTGGGTTAGCAATATGAATATTTTCTGGAAGTTGTGGTATAGCTACTTTTTCAAAACTTTCTGTATAAGGTAAGTCAGTAATACTTGCAGTTTTTGTTGGTATAGTTATCCATCCACTTTTACCATTTACACCAACTGTTCTTACATGAATATAATATTGAATACCTGCTTCTAAATTATCAAAAGCTATTGCAGGTGTATTAGTAGTATTGTAAGCAATAGGTTGTAAGTGAGATGTTGTAATTGCATATTCATAAGCAATTGCTGCAGATGTATTCCAAGAAAAATTTATTTTAGTATTATTATAAGCATTAACCATTCCATTTTCTGGCAATTCACTTTTACCAGGTTCAAATTCAATTACTGTACCTGTTATAGGCTTTGATGAAATATTATCAATTTCTTTTACACCACTTAATCTTGCAGTTGCATCTAAACTATTTACAGATAAAAAATTTCCTGTACACATAGAGCATGTAGCAATACCAACAGATGCATTGCCTAAACCTGCTGTACCATCTAATGCTTTATAAGTAAACTGAATTTTATTAGAACTCTCAAACAATATCATTTGAAAAGATATAGCAGGTTCTAACATATTATAATGCCAAGATGCACTATCCCATTGTACAATAAACTGACGATTTGGTGCAGTGCCTTTTGTTAAATAACTTAAGTTTTTAGTGTTTTGTAACCATAAATCATCCCAAAAAGGTGCAATAAGTGGTCTTGCATTTTCTTGCAATGGACCAGTCATTAAATTATTGGTATTATATCTTTCATTTACATCTGGTGTAAAACCTTCACCAAAAGTTACAAAACCATTTACATTAATATTTATATGAGTATAATCTACATTGTTGAAGTGAAAAGTAAAACCAATAGGTACATGGTTTGCAAAACCTTCATCTTCTTCGTAATAACCTGCTGGTGTTGGGTTTGATAAAGATGGATGAACACCATTTTCTATTGATGTATATGTAGATTGATAAGCATTAAATAAATAATTTACTTGAGCTTTTGTATTATACGAAAGAAATAAAACTATAAGCAAAAGATAGTAGTACATCTTTTTCATAGTATGGATATTGGATGTTGGATAAAATAGTTCAATAATAATAACAACAAATTTGTTGTTTTATTGTGTTGACACCCTAAAAAATTAAAATATTTTACTGATTATATAAAATATTGAGTAGAAACAAGTTAACTATTCCTGTTTTACCTGTATTTTAGGAAGAAAAGTACAAATAAGTAATACCACAGATAAAAAAACTAAAAGATATAAACTAACTTGTTTTTCAGGGCAAATACCTTGACGACAAATAGAAAAAATAATATAGTTTTTGATAGCCCAACTTATATTAATAAATGCAATAAATACATTAATTCTTTTAGCCCATACTTTATTGATAACAAAAAATATCATCATTAAAATACAAAAAAAAGTATGTGGTTTTACTTGTTTGCCAAATGTAAGTTCTTCATTTACTTTTCCACTTAAACCAGAAAGGGTAATATTTAAATTAGGAATATGTACCCATGGCAAAAAGCAAATAATTATTAATGCTATTGCTGCTATAATTCCTATCAATTGAGAGTATTTCATAATGTTGATTGCTAATAATATTTTAGCAAATATATTTTTTAACTTACAAATACAAGTAAAATGGTTTTAATAATTCAGTAAATCTTGCTGTATAAGTATTATCTAAGTTACGAATACAAATATTTTCTGTTGCTATAGTTTGATGTTGATAGTTTTGATATAAAAGCATTGTTCTAAAAAATGAATGTTCGGGAGTTTGTTGTACAAAAGCTTTTTCTTTTAAATAAAAATCATTTGCTAATGTTTCAAAATAATTAGTTCGATGATGTGGTAATAAAATGGCAAAAAAACCATTAGGTATTAATAATCTTTTGATATGTAGTATCAACTCATTTAACTGTAAAGTGGTACTATGCAAAGCTTCATTTCTCTGCTGTTGATGGCTATGTAAATCGTTTTCAAAAAAAGGAGGATTAGTAATAATACATTGGTACAATTCCTTGCTTTCATAATTTTGAATAGGAGTGTGGTGTACAGTAATTTGATGTGTAAAATTAGCTGTTGTAATATTTTGTGTAGCTTGTGTAGCTGCATCTTTATTAATTTCTACAGCATCTATAATAGCATTTGTATTTTGTGCCAACATTAAACTAAGCAAACCTGTACCTGTACCAATATCTAAAATTCTTGTAGTTGGTAGTTGATTTATTTTTTCTGCTACCCAAGCACCAAACAAACAAGCATCTGTTGTTACCTTCATAGCACAAGCATCTTGCTGAATAGTAAATTGCTTAAATTTAAAAAATGAATTAGCCATTGATTATGGGCAATTATTTTTATACCAATTTATTAATCCATTAGTACTACTATCGTGTGAGGTAATTGTTGATTTATTGGTTAGTTCTGGTAAAATTTTATTAGCTAATTGTTTACCTAACTCAACACCCCATTGGTCAAAACTAAAAATATTCCAAATAACACCTTGTACAAAAATTTTGTGTTCGTACAAAGCAATTAATTGTCCTAAAGTAAAAGGAGTAATTTGTTTAATTAAAAAAGAGTTGGTGGGTTTATTACCTTCAAAAACTTTATAAGGCAAAAGTTTTTTTATTTCTTCATCTGTTTTTCCTGCAAGTAATAATTCTTGTTTTACTTCATCAGCTGTTTTACCATTCATTAAAGCCTCTGTTTGAGCAAAAAAATTGCTCATTAGTTTTGCATGATGATCTCCTATTGGGTTATGACTAATTGCAGGAGCAATAAAATCGCAAGAAATTAATAATGTGCCTTGATGTATTAATTGATAAAAAGCATGTTGGCCATTTGTTCCTGGTTCGCCCCAAATTACTGGTCCTGTAAGATAATCAATATCGTTGCCACTTCTATCTATACTTTTTCCATTGCTTTCCATATTTCCTTGCTGAAAATAAGCTGCAAACCTGTGTAAATATTGGTCGTAAGGCAATATTGCTTCACTTTGTGTTTTAAAAAAGTTAGTGTACCAAATACCTATTAATGCCATTAAAACAGGAATATTATTGTGTAATTTTTCATGTTTAAAATGTTCATCAGTAGTATAAGCACCTTTTAGTAAAGCCTCAAAATTTGTATAGCCAATGGTTAATGCAATTGATAATCCTATTGCACTCCAAAGACTATAACGACCACCTACCCAATCCCAAAACTCAAACATATTTGCAGTATCAATACCAAATTCTTTTACTGCTACTTCGTTAGTACTTAAAGCCACAAAATGTTTTGCAATATGTATTTCTTCTTTTGCAGATGATAAAAACCACGAACGTGCAGTATGTGCATTAGTCATGGTTTCTTGTGTAGTAAATGTTTTAGATGCAATAAGAAATAAAGTTTCTTCGGGATTTACTTTTTTTAATGTTTCAGCAATATGCGTTCCATCTATATTACTTACAAAATAAGTTTCAATATTTTTTATCCAATAAGGTTTTAAAGCTTCTGTAACCATTACAGGACCTAAATCGCTACCTCCAATTCCTATATTAACAATGTACTTAATTTTTTTTCCTGTATAACCTTTCCATTCGCCACTATGTACTTTATCGCAAAATGTTTGCATTTGCTTTTGTACTTTTTTAATAAGTGGCATAATGTCTTTACTATCTGCAATTATAGAGTTATCAGAAAAGTTGCGAAGTGCAGTATGTAATACAGCACGTTGCTCTGTTTCATTAATTTTAATACCAGAAAACATAGCATGTATTGCATCTTCTATTTTACATTCTTGTGCTAATTGTAATAATAGTTGCAGTGTTTTGGTATTCATGATATTTTTAGAATAATCAAATAAAATATCTTGAAACTGTATAGAAAATTTTTGAAATCGATCTGCATCTTCTGCAAATAATTTTTTCATTTTGCAGTGGCTCATTTCTTCTTCATGGTGTTTAGTTAATAAAAACCATGCTTGTGTAGTAGTAGGATTAATCTTAGATAACATAATCTTTAAAATATCAAATCAAACAAATTATCTTTTAATTTTTTAAACTATCTGGTATAATTAATTTACCAGCAGTTTTAGCTTTTACTTCATCAACAGAAACACCTGGTGCAGTTTCTACTAATTCAAAACCATTAGGTGTAACATCAATAACAGCAAGGTCTGTAACAATTTTTTTAACACAACCTAAGCCTGTTAATGGTAATGTACATTTTGGTAAAAGTTTACTTTCGCCTTTAGGGTTAGTGTGCATCATAGCAACAATAATATTTTGTGCACTTGCCACCAAATCCATTGCACCACCCATTCCTTTTACCATTTTTCCAGGAATTTTCCAATTAGCAATATCGCCATTTTCGCTAACTTCCATAGCACCTAAAACAGTAAGGTCTATTTTTCCTGCACGTATCATTCCAAAACTTTCTGCACTATCAAAAATGGCTGCACCTTTAATTAAAGTAATTGTTTCTTTACCTGCATTAATTAAATCTGCATCTAATTCTTCTTCTGTTGGGTAAGCACCCATTCCTAAAATACCATTTTCACTTTGTAAAATAACTGTCATTCCATCTGGAATATAGTTTGCTACTAAAGTTGGTATGCCAATACCAAGATTTACATACATACCATCTTTTAATTCTTGTGCTATTCTTTTAGCAATACCAAATTTATCTAATGCCATAATTTTAATAGTTTAAATATTGTTGAATATGTGGTAACTCAGCCATTTTTACAAATTGATTATCTATTGCTCTTGCTAATGGCTTATTAAATGTTTTTAATGTTGCAAGCATATCTCCTAATAAATTTTTTATTTGTTCAATACCATCTTTGTCTAAACCACTTTGCAGAAACGAGTTTAATTCACCAGTTTTTTTATCGCTTTCTAAATCATTTGCATCATCTAACATTAAAAAAGAACCAATAATTGCAAACCAGTATTTCACAATTTCTTTTGCTTTCTCATCATCAAAATCAAGTATTGTAACAGAAAATAAAAATATATCGCCTCTATGCAATGCAGAAAAAGGTAATAATAATGATTGAAAAAAATGATTAGTACCACCTTGCATATAATCTGTTAATGAAGCATAAAAATTTTTATTTTTTGCATCTTGTTTTGTTAAGGCAATGCACTGTTCAATTGCTTGTTCATAATTTATTTGTGCTGTTTCTTCTAAAGCAGCAATATGCCCAATTTGTTCTACTAAATTTATATATTTATCGCTTAAAAGTACTTCTCTTGCTATACCTAATTTATTTAAAGCATCTACCATTATTGGAATAAATAAAAATCCTGGTTCTGGTCTTAAATAAAGTAATTTATCTTTCCAATAAAGATTATTTTCAGGTGGTTCACGTTCTACAAAAAAGTTGGCAATAGTATCATGTACACCATATTTTGTAGCTAAAAAATCGGTACTAATAAACATAATTATTTTAAACGAACTGTTTTACGTTCTATTCTTTTTTCATAATTAACACCTTGAAAAATTCTATGTACATAAACACCTGCAACATGTACATGATCTGGGTCTATCATTCCTGGTTCTACTAATTCTTCAACTTCTGCAATAGTTATTGTACCTGCTTTTGCCATTGAGGTAGAAAAATTTCTAGTAGCTTTTCTAAAAACAAGATTACCCATAGTATCGCCTTTCCAAGCTTTTACAATAGCAAAATCTGCATGAAGTGCATGCTCCATTAAATACATTTTTCCATTAAACTCTCTTGCTTCTTTACCTTCAGCAATTTCAGTACCATAACCTGCAGGTGTATAAAATGCAGGAATACCCATAGCTGCCATTTGTATTTTAGTAGCTAATGTGCCTTGTGGTGTTAAATCTACTTCTAATTCGCCTGTTAATAATTGTCTTTCAAATTCTGCATTTTCGCCTACATAACTTGCTATCATTTTTTTTATTTGTCTCGATTTTAGTAATAAGCCTAAACCAAAATCATCAACTCCAGCATTATTAGAAATACAGGTTAAATTATTAATTCCTTTTTCGGCTAATGCTGCAATACAATTTTCTGGAATACCATTTAATCCAAAACCTCCTAACATAATGGTACTACCATTTTTTATATCTGCAATGGCTGCTGTTGAATTTGCTA
>CAUJDL010000042.1 GCA_963169635.1 Bacteroidota bacterium | reverse complement strand
TTTACCACTTTTAAACACTAAAAGAGGTGTCGTATTTATCCACAAGAAAAAAATTAACAAAACCCTTGTATTTGTTGAATTGTAATGAAAATTAGCTATTTAAATACTGTATATCATGTGAATAACTGTGTAAAAGCTGTGCAATACTCGAATTTGCTTAAGTTATACTGAAAAAGTGGGAAAAAACATCCATTTTATTGAGGTTTAAGGTGCAAAAGTTCTTTTTAATTCAATAATTTCAGTGTAAAAAATTGTACTAATTCATTCTTAAAATGGAGGATATTGGGTTTTTAAAAATTAAAAATTGGTAGAAAATGTAACAAATTAGCTCTTAAAATGGTTAAGAATAAATAAAAAATCTTATCAATCATTATGTTTACTTTGCATTATGCAGCTAAAGCAAAATTTTTCATTACAACCATATCATACATTTAGAACAGCAGTTTTTGCAAAAGAATTTGCAACATTTTCTTCCCTTGAACAATTAGCAGAATTGCTTGATTATGCCAAACAACAACCAACCCTAATTCTTGGTGGTGGAAGCAATATTTTATTTACAAAAAACTTTGATGGTTTAGTTTTAAAAAATGAATTAAAAGGTATTACACTAATAAAAGAAGATGCAGACTATTATTATGTAAAAGCTGCAGCTGGAGAAGTATGGCATCAGTTTGTTTTGTATTGTATAGAAAAACAATATAATGGTATAGAAAATTTAAGCTTAATACCAGGATTGGTAGGTGCATGTCCTATGCAAAATATTGGTGCTTATGGTGTAGAAATAAAAGATATTTTTTATGCACTATCTGCCTATCATATCAAAGAAAAAAAGATGGTAAATTTTACTTTGCAAGATTGTGCATTTGGATATAGAGAAAGTGTGTTTAAAGGAAAATATAAAAATCAGTTTGTGATTACTGATGTTACTTTTCGTTTAAGTAAGCAACCAACATTTAATATTAGTTATGGTGCTATAGAACAAGCATTACAAAGTATGCAAATTACAACGCTTAGTGCAAAAGCCATTTCAGATGCAGTAATTCACATTCGTTCTTCTAAATTACCAAACCCCCATGAATTACCTAATGCAGGAAGTTTTTTTAAAAACCCTGTTATCAGTATTACACAATTTGAAGAAATAAAAAAAGAGCATACTTCCTTAACAGGCTATCAAGAAAATAATGAATTAATAAAAATTTCTGCAGCTTGGTTAATAGAAAAATGTGGATGGAAGGGTTGTAGAAAAAATGATGTTGGCTGCCATACAAAGCAAGCATTAGTATTGGTAAACTATGGCAATGCTACAGGTACAGAAATTGTAGATTTTAGCGAAGGCATTATAAACGATGTAAAAAATAAATTTAATATTACGCTGCAAAGAGAGGTAAATATTATTTAGCTACAATAAAAATAAAATAATTAACCTTTTACTTTTTAGCATATCAATTATTTTATTCATCAAAATTCTTAACATATTATTGCATAATGTGTATAGTATTTACAGCAAAAGAATATTTTGTATCAATAGTTTTGTAATCATAAAAATTAAAGCATGTCAGAAACAGTTATTCAATTACGTGGAGCAAATATTTATCAAGGCAATAGCCTTATTTTACAAGATGTAAATTTAAATATTGACAAAGGTGAGTTTGTATATTTAGTTGGAAAAACAGGTACTGGAAAAAGTAGTTTATTAAAAACATTATATGGAGAGCTACCTTTAAAAGAAGGTACAGGAAATGTAGTAGGCTTTGATTTAAGAGATATGAATTGGAAAAAAGTTCCTTTTTTAAGAAGAAACTTAGGTGTAGTGTTTCAAGACTTTCAATTATTAACTGATAGAAATGTTTATGAGAATTTAAAATTTGTTTTAAAAGCTACTGGCTGGAAAGATGAAAAATTAATGAGTGAAAAAATTAATGATGTATTAGATAAAGTAGGCTTAAGAAGTAAAGGTTTTAAAATGCCTTTTGAATTAAGTGGTGGCGAACAACAACGTATAGATATTGCCAGAGCTTTATTAAACTCTCCTAAACTTATTTTAGCAGATGAGCCTACAGGAAATTTAGACCCTGAGACAAGTGATGAAATAATGCAACTATTATTTTATATAGCAAAAGAATTTGGTACTACTGTATTAATGGCTACACATGATTTTATTGTTATTAGTAGGTATCCAAGTCGTATGCTTAAAACAGATAAAGGTCGTGTGGTTGATAGTGCTAATCAACTTGCCAATTAATTATATAACACCTTTTTTAATAAATTGGTAAATAAATAAGTGTATGACCGAAACATTTTTCCTTTTAGTATTATTAGGTTTTGGTATAGGAACATTAGGAACACTAATAGGAGCTGGTGGAGGTTTTATACTTGTACCTGTATTATTACTTTTATTTCCTAATTTAAATACACAAATTACTACAGCTATTTCTATGGCAGTTGTTGCTATTAATGCATCTACAGGTACTATAGCTTATATGCAATCTAAAAGAATAGATTATAAGTCTGGATTAATTTTTGCTTTAGCAACAATACCAGGTTCTATTATTGGTGTATTAACAACTAAAATAATTCCTAAAAATCAGTTTAATATTTTGTTTGGAATTGTATTAATTATACTAGCTATATTTTTATTTATCAGAGGTGGAAAGAAAAAAAAATTAAGTATTCAACATTCAAAAAAATCTGGTCATACACATCATACAATAACAGATAAGCAAGGCGAAACATACTCATATACATTTAATATGAAGTATGGTATTTTACTAAGTATTGTGGTAGGTTTTCTTTCTCCATTATTAGGAATTGGTGGAGGCATAATACATGTACCAGCAATGACAGAGTGGTTACAATTTCCTGTACATATTGCAACAGCAACATCTCATTTTGTATTAGCTATTATGTCAACTGTAAGTGTTATTGTACATTTTATAGAAGGAAGTTATCAAGATGCTGCTACAATAAAAATGATTATAGCATTAGCAATTGGTGTAATACCTGGTGCATTATTAGGTGCTAAACTTTCTAGTAAAGTAAAAGGTACTTTTATTATAAAAGCATTAGCTATTTCTTTAGCAATTGTAGGTATTAGAATTTTACTTTCTGCTTTCTAAAACTTCTTACTTCATCGTTTATCTTTTAAAAGAAATATTTTTAATTAAAACTTTGTAACCTTTTATAACTATCATTACTCTATTAATTTAGTAATGATTAAAATTTATTTGTACAAATGAATATGCACTTAAATCATCAATTAACAGAAGAGGCAATAGCTAAAAGAATTATAGAAAATGGCGAAAAAGCTCTTTATGAAATTATTATTAGAAGATATAATCCTTATTTATATAAAATAGGAAGGTCTTACAATTATAGTCATGAAGATACACAAGATTTAATGCAAGATGCTTTTATAGATGCTTATAAAAATTTAGCAAAGTTTGAAGGACGTTCAGCATTTAAAACATGGCTAGTAAAAATAATGTTGAATAATTGCTTTAGAAAAAAAGAAAAATTAAGTTTTAAAAATGAAATTATGCAAGATATTAATGAACAAGCAAACCCACTATTTGCAACTGCACATAATACTGGCAAAGTAGTTCATAACAAAGAGTTAGGTAATTTAATAGAAAAAGCTTTAAGCAAAATACCTGAAGATTATAGAATTACTTTTTCATTAAGAGAAATTAATGGTTTTAGTGTAGCCGATACAGCTAACTTATTAAATATAAGTGAAGCTAATGTAAAAGTTAGATTAAACAGGGCTAAGAGCATGTTAAGAAAAGAAATGACATTGGCTTATACACCTAATGAACTGTACGAATTTAATTTAATTTATTGCGATGCAATTGTAAATAATGTAATGAAAAAAATAAACAAACTATGAACTTAATACAAGAAATAATGAATTTGAATGGACATGATATCAGTACTCCATTAAAACAAAATGCTTTTCAACTTTCTGATCAGGAGAAGATAGAAAAAATTGAATATTATTTTACTCAAATAATGGATACACTTGGTTTAGACCTTGATGACGATAGTTTAAAAGGCACACCAAATAGAGTAGCTAAAATGTTTGTAAAAGAAAGTTTTAGTGGTTTAAACCCAGCAAATAAACCTGCTATTAGTTTGTTTGCTAATAAATATGGATATGCAAAAATGTTGGTAGAAAAAGATATTACATTATACTCTCATTGCGAACATCATTTTGTACCTATTATAGGAAAAGCACATGTAGCATATATACCACATAAAGAAGTAATTGGCTTATCTAAAATTAATAGATTAGTACAGTATTATGCAAAAAGGCCTCAAGTACAAGAAAGATTAACTATACAAATTGCTGAAGCATTAAAAGAAATTTTAGGACATCAAGATGTAGCTGTAATTATAGAAGCTGATCATTTATGTGTAGCATCAAGAGGTATTAATGATACTAATAGTAAAACAGTTACAGCAAGTTATTTTGGGCAGTTTGAAATTGAAACAATTAAGCATGAATTTTTAGCACATATACATCATAGATAATTCTTTTCTTAACAGAAACTCTGCAAAAGCATTATAGTTTTATGTAGCAAAAATTTCATCTATTATTTTAGCTAATTGATGATCTTTTTCTGTAACAGTATTATTTGCTTCGTGAGTGCTTAGCCATATTTCTACTATATTGTAGCTATTACTCCAATAAGGATGATGATTTGCTTTTTCTGCTTCTATAGCTATTCTTGTCATAAAAGCAAAAGCTTGAGAAAAATTATTGAACTTAAATTTTTTGTAGAGTTTATTATCTTGTTGTTGCCACATAGTATTGTTATAAAAGTATAGGTTAAAAAACCATATTGCCTTTATTAATAATTTTATTATTCGTTAATTCAGCAAATAATTGTACACCATAAATTGCATTAACAGAGTTTCTGATATAGTTTATTTTTTCTTCTTCTACATCATCGCCTTTCATTAGCCATAAAAAATCTATATGTTTAAATTCTGGCAGTAAATACTCTCCATCATTTTGGTTGTGATATAAGTAATGCGTTAATATACTTGCTTTTTCTTTAGATTCATATATGCTGAAATAGTATTTTCTTTTTTTCTTTATTAAGCAAATTTCTATTTCATTATTAAGCCTGAAATTAAAGCCTAATAAATTATTTAATTGCCAACAAAGTTTATAATTTTTTACAGAGGTAGATATACCAAATAGTTTAGTGTTTTCAAAGAAATCATCATTTAAAGCATCTATATCTAATTTTAATTTCATGATAAAATATTGGGTATAATCTTCAAATTTTATGTATCAAAATTAATAAGAAAAATATTGATAGTTACATTAATAGAAAGTTTTCATCTCAGCAATTACTCATTCATTCCATACACCTAAACCTTGTCTTAAAACAGTATAAGGCTCTTGTGTACAATCTACAATTGTAGAAGGAATCATACCTCCAATACCACCATGAATTACAATATCTACCTGATGTTTAAAGTTTTCATACATCAATTCAGGGTCTGTATATTCTTCTACCATTTCGCCAGGTAATGATGCAGATAAAATAGGTTGTTTTAATTCTGCAACAATTGTTCTGGCAATATTATTATCTGGCACACGAAGTCCAATTGTATTTTTTTTGCTGTTTAAAATTTTAGGTACTTCTTTACTTGCAGGTAAAATAAATGTAAAAGCACCGGGCAAATAACTTTTTAATAATCTGTATAAAGGAGTAGAAATAGATTTTGTGTACTTACTTAAATCGCTTAAATCGTAACATACAAAACTTAATTGAGCTTTTTGTGGGTCAATATGTTTAATACGTGCAATTCGTTCTATTGCTTTATGCTGAAAAATATTGCATCCTAAACCATAAATTGTATCAGTAGGATAAATAATTACACCACCATCTAATAAACACTCTACAACAGTTTTTACATTTCTTGGATTAGGATTATCTGGATGTATATATAAAAGCATGTAAAATAATTATCCTGTATTTACCTAACGCTGCATTAAAAAATAGTAAGTATTATTCTACTTCTACTTTTTTATTTACTAAAGCATTTTCTGCTACTTCAATAATAAATTTTCTTTCTTTTACTAAATAGCCATTACCTTTTTCGCAAAAATGTACTTTTAAATTTTCTACACTAATAGGGTTGCCTTCTGGTATATCTGCAATATTGCAATGACGAAGTTCGTGGCCATCAATTATTATTACTAAGCCACTACCTATTGCTTCCATTTTATTTCCTTCTGTAATAAGCATACCAGTATCTTCGCCTAAACCAACACCAATACAGCTTGGATTAGTTGCAACAGCTTGTGCTAACCTTCCAAATCTTCCTCTTTTTTCAAAGTGAGAATCAAAAATTACATTATCCATAAATGCAAGACCTGTAGTAATTTTTACTTCACCTTTTAAATGAGCTTTTGTAGCATTACCTTCATAAATCATGGTATTGCTCATTGCCATTGCACCAGCACTTGTACCTGCAATTACAAAAGCTTCTTCTTTATATCTTTTCTTAATTATTTCTAAAAATTCTGTTCCACCAAATGTTGCAGTTAAACGCATTTGATTACCACCACTAAACATTACAGCATCACATTGTTTTATTCTTTCAATATAGGTTTCATCCATTGCATCTTCTCTGTTACGAATTCTCATTACACCTATATTAGTACAACCAATTTTGCCAAAAGCATTCAAATAATTTTCGCCAACTTCTTTTGGTATTGTAGATGCAGTAGTAATTACTTCTACCCTTTTATCAATACCACCAGTTTCTTGAATAATTCTTTTTAAAATACCTAATTCAAAAAAGTTTAAATTATTACGAAGAATTTCGCCTGTTTCTAAATCAGTTCCTTTATCTTCTGCACCACCAATTGCCATTAATTTACCTTTTGGGTATTCCATATTGTACATTTTAAACAAAAAATATTAATAACAAATATATAGTTTACCATTTAAACATATTTAATATAATCTTTCACAAATGTGTATAATCTTTTAGCAAATACTTAATTTTTAAGCTATAAGAAATTAGTTGATAGATATTATAAAAGACAATTTAATTAATAAGTAATAAGTAGAGAAGTTAGTTGTTGTATTTAATAACCTGCTAAAATATCTTTTACTTTCTTCTGTAATTGATGTTTATCTGGCAAATACAATTGATATTTTGAAATAAATATTTTATTAGAAATTCCACCAAGAGCATATTCTACCAAAACTTCATCTTTGTCTGTTGAAAGAATAATACCAATAGGTTCATTGTCGTCAGATACATTTTCTTCAGATTTAAAGTAGTTTAGATATAGGTTCATTTGACCAATATCTGCATGTTTTACACTTCTTATTTTAAGGTCAATTAGTACAAAGCATTTTAATATTCTATGATAAAAAACAAGGTCTATAAAATAATGTTTATTACGAAGTGAAATTTTAAATTGCCTTGCAACAAATGAAAATCCTTTCCCTAGTACTAATAAAAATAATTGTAAGTTATCTATAATCTTTTGCTCAAATATTTTTTCTGTCATTCTATTGCTTTGAGTTATTTGCAGAAAATCAAGAATATAAGGATCTTTAATTACTTCAGTTGGTTTAGAAACAATATATCCTTTTTCAGATAATTTTAAAACCCCTTTTTATCCTTACTCAAAGCAAGTCTTTCAAATAAAGAAGTTTCTATTTGTCTTGCAAGTTCACGATATCCCCAATTTTCAATGATGGTTTGGTTTTCATAAAATTTTCTTGCAGTAATATCAGATACACTTAATAATGTAACAAAATGAGTCCAACTTAATTTGGCAGGCACAGCCTGCCATTTTTTATAAGCTAAATAAAATCTTCTCATATCAAGAATATTACGCCTGCTAAATCCTTTACCATATCGTTGTTTTAAATCTTATGAAAGTGTTGATAACAACTCACTTCCATATTCTGCTCTTTCTTTACCATGTTGTTCATATTTTATAATATGCCTGCCAATTTCCCAATTTGCTTTAACTAATTCGGTATTTACAGCATTAAAAGCATTTCGTCTTGCTTGCTCAATAGAAAATCCAATATTATTTAGTAACTGATGATAAGTTGATTTAACTACTTTCATATTAGTATGAATATAATTTTTAAAAAAAATGTATGAGCATAATCAAAGTTAAAAATTAATTTATCACATATTTAAGATATAATGTGCTTTAACTTATTACAATATTTTATCTTTTAGCAAATACTTAATTTTTAGATTACTGTAAATTTGTAACTTGTTGCAGAAATTATTTTGTAATGCTTAGAAAAATATTATTTATTCATTTATTTTCATTCATTAGCATTGTTAGTTTAGCTGCTGATACTACTTATTTACAAGTATATTTTGCTTTTGATAAATTTAATTTAAACGATTCTGCTAAAGAAAAAATTAAACTCTTTATTACATCAAAAGCAACTTTTGATTCTATATTTATTTATGGGCATACCGACCAAATTGGTACAAATGAATATAATCAGCAATTATCTATAAAAAGAGCATTAACAGTAAAAGATTATTTATTGAGCAATGGTGTAGATACTAATAAAATTTTTATTGTAGAAGGTAAAGGCAAAACAAATTTAATTACTGATAAAACTGATGTATCGTCAAGAGCCATTAACAGAAGGGTAGAAATTATTGCAATTACCCATACTAAAAATAGTATAGAAAAGAAAACGATTACAACTACAGAAAAAAAAGAAAAGCCAAAAGAAAAAGAAGTAACACTAACAGAAAAAATTAAAGACACTGCAACCAAACAAGGCGATAATTTAATTTTACGCAATATTAATTTTGAAGGTGGCAGACATATTTTTTTAAGACAATCTTATGCTGCTCTAAATGAGTTATTAAGTGCTATGCAAAATATTCCTACTTTAAAAATTCAGATAGAAGGACATATTTGTTGTCAGGCTTTAGATGAAGATGGCTTAGACTTAGATACAAGAACTAAAGACCTCTCTGTAAGAAGAGCTAAAGCTGTTTACGATTTTTTAGTAACCAATGGTATTAGTGCAGAACGTATGACTTACAAAGGTTTTGCAAGAAAATTTCCACTAACTAAAGAGTTAGATGAATATGAAAAAATGCAAAACAGAAGAGTGGAAATAAAAATTATCAGTAAATAAATTTTACCTCAAAAGCTTATCAGCATAAATTATATTCTTTTTAAGAATTAAATACATTTTTTTGTTTTTCTTTGAAGCATTCGTAAATAAGTTTAATTAAGTGAATATGAAATTTAGTAGTTTAATAATTGTTTTAATTTTTTCGTCATTAACTATTCAAGCACAACCAGACAGATGGCAACAAAGAATAAAATACAATATAGATGTATTAATGAATGTTACTAATAATAAACTTACTGGTACAGAAAAAATTGAATACACCAATAATTCGCCTGATACATTGCACAAAATATTTTTTCATTTATACTGGAATGCTTTTAAACCTAATAGCAGTATGGATGTAAGAAGCAGAGAATTAGGTAAAACAATTATTAAAAAAGATAAAGATGGAAGAAATGTATTAGATTGGGATGGAAGAGTAACCAATAGAATTAGTACACTTACTGAAAATGAAATAGGCTATCAACAAGTAAAATCAATAACAATAAATGGTAAAAAACAGCAATTGATAGAGCATGAAACTATTTTAGAAGTAATATTAGACAACCCTATTTTACCAAAAAGCAAACAAAATTTAGTAGTAGTTTTTGAAGCACAAGTACCCAAACAAATTAGACGTTCAGGAAGAGATAATACAGAAGGAATTAAATTTAGTATGAGCCAATGGTATCCTAAAATGGTAGAGTATGATTATAATGGATGGAATGCAAATCCTTATATAGCAAGAGAATTTTATGGTATATGGGGCGATTTTGATGTTAATATTACCATAGATAAAAACTATATGGTTGCTGCAACAGGCGAACTACAAAATGCTCTTAAAATTGGTATGGGTTATACAGTTGCTGGTTATAAACCTCCAAAAATTACTACACCAACAATTACCTGGAATTTTAGAGCTAATAATGTGCATGATTTTGTTTGGGCTGCAGATACAGATTATACTCATGTAACAAAAAAAGTACGCAATGATTTAACCCTTCATTTATTTTATAAATCTACCACACCATACAATGATAGTGCATGGAATAATATTTTATGGGCAGCAGAAAAAGCATTGCCTTATATAGAAAAAAGATTTGGAAAATATCCATACCATCAATATTCTTTTATACAAGGTGGCGATGGAGGTATGGAATATGCAATGGCTACTTTAATTAGAGGATATGGTTTAGGTACTGTTTTTCATGAATGGATGCACTCTTGGTATCAACAAGTTTTAGGCTTTAATGAAAGCTTATATCCTTGGATGGATGAAGGCTTTACCAGCTATGCAGAAGAAGAAGTAATGGCTTGGTATAATGAAAACTATGCATGGAGAAGTCCATGGATTTCTCAAAAACAAAAAGAAGCCATCTTATATACTAATGAAAATATGAAAGACGAATTGCCCTTAAACCAATCTGCTAATTATTATGGATATTTTAATTTAGTAAAAAGTCCTTATGAAGAACCATTAACTACTCATGCAGATCATTATAATACTAATAGAGGTTATGGCTTAAGTGTATATGCAAAAGGTGGTGTTTATCTTAATCAATTAGGTTATATAGTTAGCGATTCTTTAAGAGATAAAATTTTATTAGCATTTTATAATGCATGGAAATTTAAACATCCTAATGCAAACGACTTTTTAAGAATTGCAGAAAAAGTTAGTGGCTTATCATTACATTGGTATAATGAATATTGGATTAATAGCATTAAAAGTATTGATTATGCAGTTGGCAATATTAATATAGATACTACAACTTCTCATGCTGTTATTACATTAAAAAGAATTGATAAAATGCCTATGCCTATTGATGTTTTAATAACTTATAAAGATGGTAGTAGTGAGCTACATTATATACCACTTGATATAATGTTTGGCAATAAACCAGCAGAAAATAAAATTGCCAGAACTGTACATGCTGCTTGGAAATGGACTCATCCTGAATACAATCTTAGCATTAAGAGAAAAATAAATGAAATAAAATCTATTGAAATAGACCCTACACAAAGAATGGCAGATATTAATAGAGCAAATAATAAATTAGTTATTCCTGATTAAAAAAGTTTTAAAAAACTTATCAAAGGATAAATAAAGCAAAGTTTAGCGTTAAGTATAAATTCGTTTACCAAAAAGTAAACTACCTATTCTTATCATATTACTTCCTGCTGCTAAAGCTATTTTATAATCATCACTCATACCCATTGAGAGTGTTTTAAAATTGGGATATTTTGTTTTTAATGTATCAAATAACGATTTTAGTTGGCTAAATTCTTCTTGTATTTTATTTGTATCATCTGTTAAAGATGCCATACCCATTAAACCACTTATTTGTACATTGTTTAATGCTTCATCAATTATTAATGTTTGTAACTCTTGAAAACTAAAACCAAACTTAGTAGATTCTTGTGCTATATGTACTTGTAATAAACATTGAATTACTCTATTACATTTTGCAGCTTGTTTATTAATTTCTTTTAAAAGTTTTAAACTATCTACTCCATGAATTAAATGTACAAATGGAGCAATATATTTTACTTTATTAGTTTGTAAATGACCAATAAAATGCCATTGAATATCTGTTGGTAATTTTGCTTGTTTATCTACCAATTCTTGTACATAATTTTCGCCAAAATCTTTTTGCCCTAATTGATAAAGTGCTAAAATATCTTCTACAGGTTTTATTTTACTTACTGCAACAAGCGTAGCTTTATTGTTTAGTTGACCAATAATATTTTGATAAGAAATTTTATTTACAGACATAATTTTACCTCTTAATTAATTATAGTATTACCAAAATAATGATGCAATACTTTAGGCAGTTGAATGCCATCTGTAGTTTGATTATTTTCTACCAATGCAGCATAAATTCTTGGTAAAGCCAATGAGCTGCCATTTAAGCTATGCGTTAATTGCATTTTACCTTCAGCATTTTTATACCTGCATTTTAATCTATTAGTTTGAAAGTTTTCAAAATTAGAAACGCTGCTTACCTCTAACCAACGTTGTTGTGCTGCACTCCAAACTTCAAAATCATAAGTAAGAGCAGAAGTAAAGCCCATATCGCCTCCACACAAACGTAAAATTCTATAAGGCAATTCTAAATGGTTCAACAAAGTTTCTACATGCTGTACCATTGCATCTAAAGCATCATAACTTTTTGTTGGTTCTACTATTTGAATAATTTCTACTTTTTCAAATTGATGCACTCTGTTTAATCCTCTTACATCTTTACCAAAACTTCCTGCCTCTCTTCTAAAGCAAGGAGAATAAGCAGTCATTTTTATGGGTAAATCCGTTTCTTTTAAAATTACATCTCTATAAATATTAGTTACAGGAACTTCTGCTGTTGGGATTAAATAAAAATTATCTTCAGTTGCATGATACATTTGACCCTCTTTATCTGGTAGTTGCCCTGTAGCATAAGCACTTGCTTCATTAACCATAAAAGGCGGAATAAATTCTGTATAACCCGCATCAGTATTGTAATCTAAAAAATATTGTATGAGTGCTCTTTGTAGTTTTGCTCCTTTACCAGTATATAAAGGAAAGCCACTACCAGTAATTTTTGCACCAATTTCAAAATCTACTAAGTTGTATTGCTTAATTAAATCCCAATGAGGCAAAGCATTTTCAGGCAAAGAAATTTTATTTCCTCCTTCTTTTACAACAACATTATCTTCTGCACTTTTTCCTTTTACAACAGAGCTGTGAGGCAAGTTGGGTAATAAAATTAAAGTGTTGTGCAGTTCTTTTTCTATTGCTGAAAGTTGTGTGCTTAAATTATTTGCATCTGTTTTCCATTGTGCTACATTTTGTTTTGTTTTTTCGGCTTCTTCTTTTTTTCCTTGTGCAATTAATTTTCCAATTTCTTTGCTTGTAGCATTTATTTTAGCTTGTATATTATCAAATTCAAGTTGTATTTTTTTTCTGTTATCATCTAATGTAATAATAGAATCAACCAATGATACATCAGTAAAATTTCTTACACTTAATCTTTCTTTTACAAAATCTGGTTCTTGTTTTAAAGTACTAATTAGTAACATGTTTCTTTGTGTTTGCTGCAAACGTACATAAAAAAATTTCCTTAAAAACGTATAAATACTTTACTAATTAGTATAAGTACACAACCATTAAAAAACAACATGAATTATTTTTTAAAAACAAACGATATACATAACTTTATATGCTTTATGAATTAGGAGATAAGATATAGAGTTGTAATGGTTATTATTTTTTTTATCAAAAAACAAAAAAATGTATAAGTCGTTATTGTATTTTATAGAAAAGACTCCTTCAATTTACTTCATCCGTTTTGATTTGAATGGAAAACTTTTGTATGCAAACCGACTATTTAAAAAACGTTTTGCTCACAGCTATACAAATTTCATTGGCGAAAATTTATCTAATTGTTTACATAAAGATTCTTTACAAACTTTTCAAAAAATAACACAGCAATGCTTAGAATATACAAGCGATATTGTAAAAGCAGATTTAAGAAATAAAAAACATGATGATATAGATAGCTACACTAAATGGAATTTTCTTGCTATCATAAATGAAGAAAGTAAAGCTGTTG
Source organism: Bacteroidota bacterium (assembly GCA_963169635.1). Classification (GTDB taxonomy): domain Bacteria; phylum Bacteroidota; class Bacteroidia; order Chitinophagales; family Chitinophagaceae; genus UBA1930. The sequence continues at coordinate 10,685 of CAUJDL010000042.1, read as the reverse complement.
AAATAGGCGGTGTTGGTTATTCTACAACTGCGTATGCAATAGAAAAAAAAGGGCATATTTTAACACAGCAAAAATTGCTTGCTATGTTAAATAGCACTACTGAGTCTATTTATTTTATAGATAAAAACAAAAAATTAATATCCTATAATAATGGTGCTGCCTACAAATCAAAACTATATTATAATTTAGATCTACATGAAGGTTTTGATGTAAGAAAATTATTGGTACCAGGTACAGAAGAACGTTTTGAAAGGTGTTTTAATGAAGCCTTTAATGGTATAGAAAATAATTTTGAAGATAGTTTGTCGCTGCCAACTTCTGAAAAAGAAATATGGTACAAAATGACTACAAAACCAGTGTATGATGATGAGGGTAAAATTATAGGTGTAATGCTGAGTTTTTTAAACATTAGTGAAATAAAATCTATTGAAGAAAAATTAAAAAGAATTGCTTGGGAACAAAGTCATAGAGTACGAAAACCACTTTCAAATATTTTGGGGTTAGTAAGTTTATTAAAAGATGAAAAGCATAGCGACAAAGTACAAGAGCTACTTAATATGCTTGATGAAAGTGCCAAAGAATTAGATGAAATTGTAAAATATATTGTACATAAAACCTTGTAAGTTTATTTTATAATAACAATTCTTTGATTGGTTAATGATTTGAATTATTCTGTCAACGGGAAAGTTGTTTTCGAATATTAAAGTAAAACCGTTCTAAGAGCCGCATATTTGTAGTTACAATATCTGCCTGTGCTGTTAAACCTGTATGATATTGAAGTGGCTTTTTGTAATTACTTATTAAGCCATCTGGTAAAATTATTTTAGCTAAGTAGCCACTATCTGTTGGGATTGTGTTTATAAAATCTATTTTGCCTGTTACAGAGCCGTACTGTTCGTAAGGGTAAGCCTCAAATTTTAACAACACTTGCTGCCCTAGTTTTACTTTGCCAAAATTATACTGTAGTATTTGTGCTTCTAAAAAATATTGTGTATTGGTAGGCTGAACAACAAATAAAGATTGCCCGTTTTTTATTTCCTGATTTTCTTGGTAAAACCCTGTAAATGCCACACTACCTGCAACAGAGGCTTTTATTACATACTTATATTCCCATGCCTGTATTTCGGATTTAAGCGTTTGCAAAGCTTGCATAAAAATACTCTTCTGCACTGCAATTTGATTGTCTAATTCTGCTATTTCTTTTAGTTTATCGTTTTGTTGACTTTCATTGTTAATAATAGAAGCGTTTATTTGCGGTAACGATAATTTTTTAGCAATCAGTTTACTTTCTTCATTCCTGTAATCCATTGAAGAAATTACTTTTTCTTTTGCCAATGTTTCGTTGGCTTTAAATGTTTCATGGGTTAGTGCAAGGTCAGCTTGTAATAGTTCTCTTTGATGAACAAGTACTGCACCCATTTTTTGCAAATTTTGTAAATCTGTTTGCAGCATTATTTTTTTTCGTAGGTAAAAACCATTGTTTAAAAAATCTTTAAACGTAATGAAAGACTGTATAAAAGTTTGGTAATTGGTTTGCAGTTCCCCCAAATTGTTTAAAAATTTTTGATTGGTATAATTGGGAAACAAATAAATAATTTCATTGGTTTTATTGGTATTCATTAAGTATTTAATAGAGTCTGTCTGTTGGTTTATTCTATCAACAGCATTAGGGTTAGCAAGGCTTTCAATGTATGCCAATATTTGCCCTGCCTGTACAAATTCCTTTTCTTTAACTGTAATTGTTATTAGTTTCCCGTCTGTATGTGCAATGGCTTCTTTGGGTGCATTGGTGCTATTTAGTTTTGCTTTTGCTGTAATAGTTTCTGGATAATAAATAAACCAAGATGCTGCAACAATTAAGAATAAAATAATTGCAAATAAAACCAGTGCCCAACGTGCAAGAAACGTAGGCTTGCGTGAAATAATTTCATGATAGTCTTCGCCTCTTAGTTGTTCGTAAGAGGCTAAAGCTACTCTTTCGTCTTGTGTAGGCATATAGAACGGAGATTTTATGATTATTTAGTTTTTTTACCGCAAAGCCGCAGAGAACACAAAGAATATCATTTTGGATTATTAATTAACCAATTAACTTTTATCCTCCCAACTCCAATTGATTTTTTACCAATTCAAAATATTTTCCTTTCAGTAAAGAAAGTTCTTGGTGCGTACCTTGTTCTGCTATTTGTCCATTATGAAGCACTACTATTTTATCGGCGTTTTTTACTGTGCTTAATCTATGTGCTACAACCACTACTGTTTTACCCATAAAAAATTCCTGCAAATTTTCTACAATAGCTTTTTCATTGTTGGCATCTAAAGCATTGGTAGCTTCATCAAAAAGCAAATACTGCGGATTTTTATAAACGGCTCTTGCTATCAGTAAACGTTGCTTTTGCCCCTGACTTATGCCTGTTCCATCTGTTCCCAACTTAGTATTAAAGCCATTGGGCAAGCTTTCTATAAACTGCAATATGTTGGCTGTTTTGCAGGCGTGCAGCAGCTTTTCATAATCTGTTTGCTGCTCGCCTACGGCTATGTTTTTTGCGATGGTGTCGTTAAAAATATAACCGTCCTGCAATACTGCCCCACATTGTTTTCTCCAAAAAGAGGGACTTATATATTTTAAATTCGTTTCGCCAATTTTTATTTCACCGTCATAGCTGTCGTAAAACTTTAACAGCAGTTTCAGCAAAGTTGTTTTACCGCTGCCGCTTGTGCCTACAATGGCTGTTGTTTTTCCTTGCGGAAGTATTAAATCAATATTTTTTAAAACAGGTTCATTGCCTGCACCTGGATAAGCAAATGAAAAATTGTTTAATTGCAATGTTTTGTCTTGTGGTAAAACCTTTACAGGTTGCAAATCTTCTGTTGTTATTGGTTCTTCATCCTGCAAATCGTGTATTTCATTTATTCTTTCCAAACTTATTTTGGCATCTTGTGCCATTTGCATAAAACCAATAAACTGTTCTATGGGGCTGTTCAGTTGTCCTATAATATACTGTACAGCCAACATAGCACCCAACGTAAGCTGCCCTTGTACTACGAGATTGGCAACCAAAAAAGTAATGACAATATTTTTTCCCTGATTAATCAGCAATGCACCCGATTGCTGCACTTGGCTGTATGTAAGGTTTTTAAAACTTAGTTTAAAAATTCCTGCCTGTAAGTTTTCCCATTCCCAACGTTTCAGTTGTTCTGCTCCGTGCAGTTTTATTTCCTGCATTCCTTGTACCAATTGCAGTGTGGCATTGTTTTCTTTTGCAGATAAATAAAATGCTTGATAATTAAGTTTTCTTCTGTAAGCAAGAAATAAACGTATCCATAAAAAATACAAAATGCTGCCAATAGCAAAAACAAAAAATAACTGTACATTGTACAAAATGAGCACCACAGAAAAAACCAGAAAACTGAATAAAGAAAAGAACGTGTTTAATGCACTGCCTGTTAAAAAACTTTCTATACGTTTGGTATCACCGATGCGTTGTAGTGTATCGCCTGTATGATAGCTGTCAAAATAGCTGATGGGCAGTCGTGTAAGTTTTATCCAAAAATCTGAAAGCAAAGAAAAGTTTAGAACAACTGAAATGTTTAGTAGTAATCTGCTTCGAATAAAATCCACAAGTGTTTGACTAATCACCAACATTAATTGGGCTATTAATACAATGGTAATAAATTGCAGGTTGTGTGTTTGAATACCTGTATCTACCATGCTTTGTGTAAGAAACGGAAATATTAATTGCAATAAAGAAGCAATGAGCAAAGCAATGAATACCTGTGTTATTTGCCATTTACTGTTACGTAAATATTGAAACACAATACCCCAATGCAGTTTGGTTTCTTTTTGGTGGGGTTGTTTGTAAAATTGAGTTGTTGGTTCTAATAATAAAGCTGTACCTATACTTTCGTTTGCATTATCTTTATGGCTTACCCAATACTTGGTAAATTCTTCTTTAGTGTATGTTACTATTCCTTTGGCAGGGTCTGCAATAGTTAGTTTGGCTTGTTGGTTAAAAAAGTTGTTGCCTTTATATACAGTAAGCACAACAAAATGGTTTTGATTCCAATGCAAAATACAAGGCAGGGGTGCTTCCTCTGTTAGTTGCTTATATGTTAGTTGTACGGCTCTTGTTCTAAAACCAATGTTTTCTGCTGTTTGGCTGATGCCCAATAAACTTACACCCTCTTTGGTATAGCCTGCCATATTTCTGATGCCGCCTGTATTAAAATGCCTGCCATAGTATTTTGCCACCATGCGTAAGCAGGTAGGTCCGCAATCCATAGCATTAAGTTGTTTATAAAAGGGAAAGGACATTAAATATTTGTTGAAAAGGAATACAAGAAATAGTGAAAAAAAAACTTATTGCTATAAATTTTCTTCAAGAAAACTATCTAACATATTTAAGTTTATGTCTACCTTGATTATTTTACCAGAAGCATCTAATAAAAAATTGGTTGGATATTTTTGAATATCAATTAATGATGCCTCTTTCCCACCCATGTCTAAAATCTGTTTCCATAGATAATTATTTAACTTCAGTACTTCTCTGTATTCAGATAAGGTTTCTTGAGTATCAGTAGATATTGCTATTATTTCAAATTTTTTATCCTTGTATTTTTCATAAATTGGTTTTAGTTTTTTAAACTGAGCAATACATGGCCCACAACCACTAAACCAAAAATCTACTAAAACAAACTTGTTTTTCTGAAAACATTTGGATATATTTCTATCAATAAAACCCACTAAGGGAAACTTATTTCCAACTGCTTTATTCTTTTGTATGATTACATAATTATCTAAGCACTTATTTATATTATCAGGCAAATAATTTGTAATTTCATCAAACACATTTTGATATATTTCCTTGTAACCGTACCTTCTTAAACTCTCATTTAAAAACCACGATAAAATATTAGAATTTGGATATTTTAATGCATAACTAAATAAAATGCTATCTCTTACCCCTCTTAATCTTTCTCGTTCATTCTCTAACTCAATTAACACCTTGTTTTTAATTATCTCATTTTTAATAGTATCTAAATTATCTAATTTAGAAAAGAAAATTTTTGTTTCTTGATTAACAGCATTGTACAAGGTTAAATATTTTTCAATATATTCATCATGAGTAACAGAGCCATATAGTAAAATACCATATCCAAAATCAAAGGTACTATTAAGTTTATTTTCTATATTCATTGATATTTTCTGAACTCCAGTATCAATAAAAAACGGCTCTGACATATAATGTTTATTTTCTACATCATCAATAATCGAAAGCCTACATTGCAATGGATATTTGATTTTCCCCTTGAAAGTAAAATTATTATTAATTATTGGAACAGTATCCGTTTTTTGTTCGCCAAAAAAACATTCTAATGCGTCATGTTGTAAAATAGCTTTTTTTGCATTAACAAAGTTTGTACTCCCAATTATATGAAAAGTATCTTGAGCTGATAAACGTACAGCATATAAAAAATAACAACCGAGAATTAAGTAATATCTCATTATCAAAAAGTAAAATTAGGCTAAGCCATACTTATGACTTAGCCTTTGGATTAAAAAAAATAAAGGATTAATTTATATTTGCTTTGTACAAAACAATCCACCACTATGCTTTTCACATACGCAAGATGCGGATGAACCACTACAATCAGCACCTTCCGCTTTGCCAGCACAAGAACCGCATTGTCCATCACCCCCACCACCACCACCATCATCACAAAGTTCTGTAATACCACACCCACCCATTATTTTTTTCATTTGTTCTCTGCTTAAAGCAGTACCAAAGTTTTCAAATTTTTTAGTCATAACTTTTTGTTTTATGCTTCTTTTACTCTTTTTGTTTTTTTAAAGATAAAAGAAGCGGTTAATTAAATTATTACCATTGCCATTTTGGTTGTGTAGTGGCAGTATGGCAAAGCCACTCTTAGCCACAGTTGCAAGTATAGCTAAGTTGTGTGTACCCAACAGGCTGTTGTTTGCAACCAACAACCTTAGGCAAATTGGGCATTTTCTTACCGTTGCCTATTCAGTAAGAAAATAGTTTAAATCATCTCTCCAATTCTATAGTCATGTGTCCTATATGGCACATTAAGTAAGCACTATTAAAAATTTCATGTACAATACCCCTCTTAGAAAGATGATAAGCTGGGTTTAAAGCAAAGAATTAATTTGAGTTTCAACATCTTTTGAATCCGGTAATTCTGCTTTCATCTCTACAACTTTGAAGTTCTTATCAATCAGTATTGCTCTTGGGATAGAAAAAACATCATAATCTTTCAATTTATATCTGTTTATAAACCATTGTTCTCCTTTTGCATTTCTTTTAGTTACGTTAGTTTTCCACGCTTCAAGATTATCATCAATTGATAAGGATATAAAAACAATGTCAGGGTTACTCTTATATTTTTCTTTTAATAGTTCAAAAGCAGGCATTTGTTTTAAGCAAGGCTCGCACCAAGTAGCCCAAATATCTATATAAATAATTTTATTCCTAAACTCCGATAAGTGTATTGCTTTACCATTCAACCGTAACGCTTCAAAAGATTTTGCAGTACTTCCGTTACCAAATAATAAAAATGTATTAATTTTTTTTAGCAACATTTTTTTATATAGAGAATTAGAAAACTTTAATACTTCCTTTTTAATATTTTGTAAACTGTCTTTATTAGTAGTGGTATTTGATTTTTCCGATAATTTCTCTAATTCAATATATTCGCTAATTATTAGTGGTATCTTTTCCTTGTTCAAAGTATAATGAACTAAATCTTTAAGAATATTTCTATAAACAACTAATTTTAAAAACGCAACATCTAAAAAATCAGAACTATACTTTGTATAAAAACTATCTTTAATGGCTTTGCATTTGTTTGCATAATAACCAAGCGAGTCGTTTTTTATTTTATGTTCATAAACATAGTATGTATATAATAATGATATACTATTTAAAACATCTGCTTCGATTCTTGCGTTCTCAAGTATTTTAAACTCTTTTGAAATATTTATATAGTTATTTAATAGTTCTTTCCTTTTTTTTGAAATATTCAAAATGGTATCAATAGTTAATTCTACGGTTTCTTTGATATTGTCTCCTGATGATAAAAAAGAACCTCCTTTTGGAAAAGGAGTAGTAGCTAAAAAGGAATTAGCAGCAGAATTAACCCCTTTGAAAAGGGCGTTTTCGGGTTTTCTGTAATCAAGTTCCATGTATATTGAATCGCCAGGTATTAAGTACAATATATTACGCCCAATTCTAAAATAGTTTGCCTTATTTATTTGTAAAGTAATTTCAAATTTTCCCATACTATCCAAAAAATAGTAAATTCTTTCTTTTGATATTTTAAAAGACTGATATTCAGACATGTCTTCTACTTCTATCTCATTATAATAGTTTTTAATTACACCAGATAAGTAAACTTTCTTTTGGCTAAATGAAAGTTGAACACTTAATGACAAAAAGAATATCAATAAATATTTCATCTCTTTAAATTTTATTATTACTTTTTGAGAAACAGCATGAACTGACTTTATGTCCATGCTGTTTAATTATTGAAACGTATGTTAATAACGAAAGCAAGCTTTCACTATTATACCCTGGCAATCACCAGTTGCACATTGTCTATCTGCCGGGCAATCCGAATTACTAACACAAGTATCTTTGCAACCGTCATCCCCATCATCACAAAACTCTCCCATTCCACATCCACCCATTATTTTTTTCATCTGTTCTCTGCTTAAAGCAGTACCAAAGTTTTCAAATTTTTTAGTCATAACGTTTTGTTTTATGCTTCTTTTACTCTTTTTGTTTTTTAAAGAGAAAAGAAGCGGTTAATTAAATTATTACCATTGCCATTTTATTTTTTGCAGCTATATGGCAAAGCCACCCTCAGCCACAGTTGCAACTATGGTTAAGTTGTGTGTACCCAACAAGCTGTTGTTTGCAACCAACAACCTTAGGCAAATTGAGCATTTTCTTACCGTTGCCTATTCGGTAAGAAAATAGTTTACATCATCTACGCTGTATAAATCAGGTAATTGATAAAACCTCACCCCCTGCCCCTCTCCTTTAGGAGAGGGGAGAGATATAAAAAATGTTGGTGTAAATTCTATATTGGTTTTATTACACCAGTCACTCATTGCTTTTACTTTCTCGTTCTGCTGTTTCAGTTCCCCGTTTATATGGTATTTGGCGGCAAATATTTCATAGTCTTTTGGTTCTGCCATATACCAATCGTCCAATGCTTTTGCTGTTAAGGCTTTATCGCCTTTGTCATCTACTGCCAATAAATGTTTTACAGGCAATGAGCGTATATCTCCCTCTTTATTGGTAGCGGTAAAAATTATCTGCACTTTTATATTGGGGTTGCTTTCCAGCAGGGCATCTATTTTGGGGTGTGCTTTGGCACAGGGGTTACAATAAGGGTTGCATACTTTTATAATGGTATGTGTAGCATTAGGGTTGCCAATGGTAATACCCAAACCGTTGGCATTGGCAGCTATTTGTTTTTGCTTAGGCAACAAGGCATTAAAAATTCTTGCATCGTATTTCAACCTTGCCAACTGCCGCTTGGTTCTTTTTTGCTGCTGTGCTTGTAACAATACAGGTTTTAGCAAAAACCATGTTATGGCAGGTACTAATGCAGCCAATAAAAAGTATATCAAGTAAGCAGTATTTAAAGTGTGTAATTGTTTTGTAGCAATGCTTACAGCAAATTCACTTAGCAGTAATATTTGTACTGCCAAGCACAATACACACCATTGCTTGGCTACTTTCCATTGGTAATAAACAGAAAATACCGTGTAGGGCAATGCCAATACATTCAGCCATGCTATTAAAGATAAAGCAGGTTGTATGTTTTTAACAGCTGCCGCAAAAAGCAAAAACACAAAACCGCCTGCAAAATATATAAAGCCTATTTCGCTCCAACTTAGTAAACCCAATAATTTAGATTGCTTACTTTCAAGTATAGCACTGCAATTGGTAGTTTTAGTAGCAGAGCATATTTGTTTTAATAAAGGATTTGTTTTGTCTATCTCATACCATAATAACAGGGAAACAACTACAGTACCTGCCAACTTTATTAAAAGAAATAAAGAAAACCCAATATGCCAATTACTTTTGTACATGGCAAATAAGCCAATGGCTGCAAGCAGTAATATTACCAACGGTAGTTTGGCAGCCTGCAACAATTCTTTTTGTTTTTCTTTTGCATAATTAACATCTCCCGATTGCTCGTTTTTTTCTGCCAACAATACAATACCTTTCCATTCTTTTATAAAATCTTCTTTTGTTTTTCTAATGGCTTTTTTGTTAGTGCCGTTTTTATAAGTAATTGTTTCACCGTTTTGTATTACAGTTACAAAATCTTTGTTGTTTAACACAGCAATAAAAGGTGCAGGTATTTCATGTAGTTTTTCAGGCTCTGCCATAAAAGCGGCAGTATCTATATGCCATTGCTGTAAGCTATCGTTAATACTTAAAAGACTTGGATAATCGGGGTGATTTTGTAAGATTTCATTTACTGTATTTGGCGTAATACGTTTTACCTGCAATTGTTGTAATAAATTAACAGTCGCAGTAACAAGAGGGCTAAAGGGTTGCAGTTGAAAAAGCATAATATTAGAATTTGGTATTAGCTTTTGATGTTATACAGAAACTAAGATAAAGGTATGAAAGCAGATTTTCACCCCCCCGCAAACTTAACAAAAATTTAACACTTCCGGCAGGGTTTTAAAATGGTCTTTTTGAAGATTTTTTACAGGATATAGTATTACTTATTACAGTTACAAGAATCAAACCGTACAAAATGGTACAATAATTAATCAAATACCAGACAAAATTATTAAACAAATAATAGCTATTTTGCAACAGCATTATGATAAAAAGTAAACATTCTTTCTATATGTTTCTGTAGCAAAAGTATTACTACTTTTCATTCTATATTTTACCTTTTTCTTTATTACACAAACAGTACATTTGTGCCATGTTTACACAAACAGAATATTTGCAACAAGCATGGGAAAAATTAGAAACTAAATTAGCAGAAAGATTTGGTAAAAAACCAGATTTGGAAACAACTTTATTTTTAATAGGATTGCAAGAATCAGGTTTTGAACCCAGACTATTTTCGAAGGAAGAAAAACAAGATTTAATGCATATTGCAGTTTGCACTATATTGACACCAAGTGGTTATTTTGTTTTTGAAAAAAAAGATAAAGACAACTGGCCCCATTATAAACAAATAAAAGATTTGCCTGATTATAAATTAGCAGAACAAGAAATTTTTTTAAAAGAACACATACTTCGTTACTTTGAAAAAAATGAATTTTAATTACAGCAGTTTAAACATTTTTAAATACTTATAATGAAGAAATTATTACTACTTACATTTTCTATAATTAGCATAAACTTATTTGCACAAAAAACAGTAACAAAAAACACTACAACCAAAGAAAGATTAGTAGAAATAAGCACAGATTATGGTGTAATGATTGTTCGTTTGTACAATGAAACGCCATTGCACCGAGATAATTTTATTAAACTTGTTCAGCAAGGATTTTACGATAGCCTTTTATTTCATAGAGTAATAAAAGGATTTATGATTCAAGGAGGCGACCCAATAAGTAAACATGCTGATAGCCTTGCCATGTTGGGAGAAGGCTCAGCACCTGGTAATGAAAGAATACC
>CAUJDL010000041.1 GCA_963169635.1 Bacteroidota bacterium | reverse complement strand
TATTAAAATATTTTTCTTTACGAGCAGCTTCTATAAATTTTTCAAAACTAAAATCAGTATATCTAAAAGCATTATACTCATCATTATTTTCAAAACCATATTTTGTTAATGAGTCTTTTTTAATTTTTTCTTTTTTAAATTCTTTTAAATCTTCTTTAGGAATTGTGTATGGTCTATGATTATCTGCTGTTTGTATTACTGCAAAAAATGGTTTGTTTTGTTTGGCCAAAACTTTATTAGCTTCTAAAAAAAGATTTTTATCACTAATACCCCAAACATCAATTTCGTTAGAGGTGTAACTACCTTGTTCGTATAAATTTAAGTGTTCAATATTATTAGTTAAAACACCACGAATATTTGCCCAATTACTACTACCTCCTAAGAAATAAAATTTTTCGTGATTATTAAAATCATTAATAATAGTATGTTGGTTTACTGCTGCTGGGTTTCTGCTTGAGGTTTTATTTAATTGTACATCTGGAATGCCTGTAATAATTGACCAAACACCTCTTGCTGTGCCATAAGCAGGAGAAAAAGCCCTATTAAAAAATATACCTTGCTTACACATTTCTGCAAAAAATGGAGTAGTGTTTAATGGGTTGCCATACATAGTACTTTTATAAGCAGAAAAAGATTCGCAAATTACTAATACTACATTTTGTATAGGTTGCTGTGTTAAATTATTGGTATCGTTAATAATTTTTCTGCTAAAATTTAAAGTGGTTGTATCTCTTTCATTCATTGGTATAGCTAAGTATTCACTCATCCAATTATAATGTGCTTTTACTTTTTCTTTTTCAAAAGCTACAGTTCTAAATTTTATTGTACTAAAAAAAGATTGAAAAGGGTTTAAAGCAATATTAGCAGCATAATCGCTACCTAAAGCATAAGCATTGCTCCAACGTAATGGGTATTGTCCTCCTTTCCAAATTATATTTCCTATAATACTATATACCATTAATAACACAAATACAATAGCCCAAATAACTTTAGATTTTTTTGTAGAAACATTGGGTTTGCTTAAAATATAATTATAATTAAGTTTTACAATAGCTATTAATATCGATACTGCAACAATTAATGCAATAATTATCCATCCTAAATGATAACTCTGCCACATCATGCTAAAAGAAATTTTAGCATCGTGTAAAAAGTTTAAAACATTTGCATTAAGTCTTTGACGTAAGTAAGCATAATGTGCAAAATCTGCAGCATAAAAAATACACAGAAAAATAATAAAAACTGTCCAAATAATAAACACAACTCTTTCGCCCCACTTTTTATTTATAGGATGTAGAAAGGGTATATTGCCAATAATAAAAAGTAATAGTAAAAAAATAGAGATAAATCTTAAATCAAATCTAAAGCCCAACAAAAACGAGTCGGTTAATGAAATATTTTTTTCTAAAGGTGTTCTAAAATATATTACTAATAACCAACGAAACAAAGTCATTAGTAATAAAAAAATAATGCCTGTTTGTATTAGCCACGCTAAGTAACGTGGAATTTTAATTTTTTTCATTCGTAGCAAAAGTATAGTAAGTAAAGTTAAAAAAACTTTTGTTTGCCTATTTTTCATTGTATATTCGTAAATATGGATGAAGTATATATTTTTATATCTCTATTATTTACCATTATTTTAATTGGTTTTTTTGCAGGTTACGAAATTGCTTTTATTAGTGCCAACAGATTTTCTATTGAGCTTAAAAAAAAGCAAGGCAATAAAAGCAGTATCATTATATCAAAATTTTTAGAAAATCAAGCAGGTTTTATTGGCTCTTGTTTAATTGGATTAAATTTCTTTTATGTTATTTATGGTTTATTATTTAGCCAATTTTTGCATCACTCTTTTTGGAGTTTTATACGTGTAAAAAATGAGTATATACAATTAGCGGTAGATTCTTTTTTAGCAGGTTTGGTAATCCTCATTTTTGGAGAGTTTATACCTAAAGCAGTTTTTAGAGCAAAGAATGATACCTTACTTACTTCATTTGCTTTTTTAGCTAATATTTTTCATCAAATTTTTAAACCTTTTGCTAGTTTTTTTGTTAGCATTTCTAAATGGATATTAAAATATTTATTTAATATTAGAATGAGTGAAAAGGAAGAAGCTTTTTCTCATATTGACCTTGAACATTTTTATCAGCAAACAAAAGATTATGACGAAAGTGGCGATGAACTAAATAAAGAATTATTTGAAAACGCTTTAATACTTTCTACAGTAAAAGCTCGTCAGTGCCTTGTACCACGTACAGAAATAGAAGCATTAGAAATTAGTAGTACAATAGATGATGTAAAAAAATTATTTATAAAAAATAAACTTACCAGATTAATAGTTTACGACGATAATATAGACAATGTATTAGGCTATATACATCAGTTAGATTTATTTAATAAGCCAAAAAATATTCAAGAAATATTATTGCCTATTCCTATTATTCCAGAATCTATGAATGCAATAGATTTAATAGAAAAATTTACCAAAGAAAGAAAAAGTATTGCTTGGGTAGTTGATGAATTTGGTGGCACTGCAGGTATTGTAACTTTAGAAGATGTATTAGAAGAAATTTTTGGCGATATACAAGATGAATACGACACAGAAAATTTTGTAAACAAACAATTATCTACTACAGAATTTATTTTAAGTGGCAGATTAGAGCTTGATATGCTAAATGAAAAATATGATCTCTCTTTTGATATGAACGAATCTGAAACACTCTCTGGATATATTATCAATTTTCATGGTGCTATACCAGAGAAAAAAGAAGAAATTATTATTGGCAACTATCAATTTGATATTTTAAGTGTAAGTGATACAAGAATTGAAACAGTAAAATTAAAAATACTATAATAAATAATTTTACTAAGCGTTATAATACCTTATTACATAAAATCATCATTGCCTTACATAAAATTTTTGGCAAAAAAAATACTATTAAAGGTAAATTAGATGCGTTAAACTAAACATCAATGTCTGTTAACACACCTAAAACAATAAGTAAAGAATCTTTTCTTACTTATTGTTATGAGCAAATTATTAATAAAAGCAACCTATCAGAAGCATTACAAAATATTGCTCATTATGCTGTGCAGGCATTAGCTGTTAGTTATTGTCAAATTTATATTCAATCAGAAAATGAAATACAGGTGTTTGAAGCATATCTACAAAATACTGCTACAAATACGATAGAAAATTATCAAAAAATAAATAATGAAGTTGTAAAATTACCTTTGGGTATATATGAGTTTAATATAGAAAATGCATCTTCAGCAATAAAATCTTTTATGCACAATGCAGGTGTAGAAAGCATTTTTATTTATCCGTTTAGTAAAAATAATTTTCAAGAGCAAATTTTATTAGCAACATCTACACCTATCTGGTGGGAAGATTATCAACCCACTTTTCAGCAGCTTAGTTTAGCTATTAATAATGCAGTACTTACAGAAAATACTAAAAAACAACTTTATCATCGTAACGAAATTTATGAAACTACTTTATCTGTATTAAATAAATTAATTTGGAATTACGATTTAAAAACTAATACAGTAAAAGTAACTGGTTATTCGCCAAGAACAGGCAATTATATTAAAGAAGCCACTTATCAGTATAGTGAGTTGTGGCAAAAAGAAACCATACATCCTGATGATATTGAAAAAGTAAATCTGCATTACCAACAATTTTTATTGCAAAAAGAAACTAATAAAAGTGAATTAGTTTTTAGAATGAAAGGCAAGAATGACAATGAATATATTTGGGTAAAAGTATTACAATCTATTTTAAGAGATGAGCAAGGAAAACCAACAATTATTGCTGGTACAATTGCAGATTTGCAAGATGAGTTAAATATTAATTTAGAACTTAAAAAAAATAATGAATTATTACTTCAACAAGTACAAGAAAGCAACGAAAGATTAAACACTATTTTAAACAGTAGTAAAGAAATTATTTTAACCATAGATTTACAAACTGGGCAAATAGAAAATATTAATAATGCAGTAAGTATTTTAGGTTATACACCAGAAGAATGGATTGGCCAATATTATACAGAATGGACATTAGAGAAAAGAAAAAAGTTTCATGACTTATTAAAACATGCTAGCAAAAGCACTACTTCCGTTAAAAGAAAACAAATTATTTTTTCTACCAAAGACAATAAAAATAATATTCCTTTTGAGTTTTCAACTTCAGTTTTTTCATTTAAAGAAAAAAAATATTTACTCTGTGTATTAAGAGATGTAACTGAAAGATTAGAGTACGAAAAAAATATAGAAAAAGTTACCAATCAGCTTACACACCTTATTAATAATATTGATGATGTATATGCTATTTATAATATTGCTCAAAAAAAATACGAATTTGTAAGCAATAATATAGAAAGCCTGTATGGTTGTAGTAAAGAAGATTTTATTTCTAATGGATTATTTTGGAAAGATATTATACATATAGAAGATTATGCCAGTATTGTAAAACAAATGGATGAAGTAATTAACAATAAAGGCAAAGGAGAGTTTTTTTACAGAATTACCAATGCTGTAGGAGAAACTAAAATGCTTTTAGAAAAAATTACAGTAGCTCTTAATAAAAATGGTAAAGCAGAAAAAATATATATTGTAAAATCGGATTATACACATATAGAAAATGCAGAACAAAACTTAATAGAAAGTGAACGTAAGTTTCGTTTTATATCAGAAAATATTACAGACTTTATTTCTGTATTAGATAATGATGGGCGTTTTATGTATGCATCTCCATCTGCAGAAAAAGTAATTGGCTATAATCCAGAAGAACTTATTGGTAAAAATTTTATTTACATTATTCATAAAGACGATGCTGCAAGCTTTATAGAAAATGTTTTAGAAAAAATTGTTTTTAATAAAGAAGAAGTAAAACTGCGTTATAGAATACTTGCAAAAACAAATAAATATTATTGGGTAGAAACTTATTTTAAACCCATTATAGATACTACTAACCAAACAACTTCTATTATTTGTAGTACAAGAGATGTTACAGAACGTGAACAACTAATGAACGATTTGCAACAAGCATTAGAAAAAGAAAGAGAGTTAAACGAATTACGTTCTCAATTTGTATCAATGGCATCGCATCAGTTTAGAACACCTTTAACAGTAATACAAAGTGGTGTAGAATTAATGGAAATATATTTAGAAGGCTTACAAGAAGAAAAACAAAACCCTTTTAAAAAACAATTTAAAAGAATTAATGCAGAGGTTGCTAGATTGCAAGATTTAATGACAGATGTTTTAGTACTTGGTAGAGAAGAAGCACAAAGAACACCTTATACACCTGAAGTAGATGACTTAGTAATTTTTTGTAAAGACCTGATAGAAAGTAGATATAATAATCGCTACCCCTATGGTAGAAAAGTAATTTTATTTGTTTTTGGAAAAGAACAAAAAGTATTATTTGATAAAAAATTATTAGACCATTCTTTAGAAAATATTTTAAACAATGCTTACAAATATTCTGAAACAGGCGATATTAAAATGTCTATTAATTTTGAATATGAACAAGTAAAAATATCTATAAAAGATAATGGTATTGGCATACCACAAAATGATTTAGCAAATTTATTTCAACCATTTTACAGAGCATCTAACACTACAGAAATAGAAGGCACAGGACTTGGATTACCTATTGTAAAAGAGTTTATAGAAAAACATGGTGGAAGCATTTTTGTAGAAAGTGAACTAAATATTGGTACCACAATAACTGTTATGTTACCTTTAATAAATAAATCAGCCTAATTATGAACAACCATTTTAAAATTCTTGTAATTGAAGATGAAGATAATATTAGAGAAAATATTCAAGAACTTTTAGAAGCAAAAGGATATAAAGTACGCTCTGCCATTAATGGTAAGCAAGGAATTTTAGATGCTATAGATTTTAGACCACACTTAATTCTTTGCGATATTATGATGCCTAAAATGGATGGCTTTAAAGTGTTGGAATATATAAGAAAAACAAGTATTGTACAAAATGTACCTTTCATTTTTCTTACTGCAAAAATTGATAGAACAGATATTAGACAAGGTATGGAATTAGGTGCAGATGATTATTTAACTAAACCATTTACTGCAAAAGATTTATTAGCTGCAATAGATTCCAGATTAAAAAAACATCAAAAAGTAATTGATGAATATGCTAAAGTAAAACACGAATTAGATACTAATGTTTTTGCAACATATTATCATGAGTTTAATACACCTTTACATGGTATTATTGGTGGTATTAATTTATTATTAAATGCAAGAGACTCTTTTAATGATAGCCAAGTACAAGAATTATTATACTCTATTTTAAAATCTGGCTTAAGACTTAATCACTCATTAGCTAATCTTATGCTTTTTGAAGAAATAAGAAGAGCAGAAGTACATACAGAACTTTTAAACATGTTTAACTCTGGCAATACTTCTGGCAATTGGACAAGCAGAATACAAACAGAATTAGTAGCAATTGCAAAAGAAATTTATAACAGACCCGATGATTTAGTTTTTAATATGCAAGCTATTGATGTGCATATAAGCCCTGAATATTTATTAAGAATTATTGTAGAACTTACAGATAATGCTTTTAAATTTTCTACTAAAGGGCAACAAGTAATAGTAACAGGTAAAGCAGAAGGAGATAATTATTTAATAGAAGTAACTGATAAAGGAAAAGGATTTACTATAAGCAATATGAATAATATTGTACCATTTAAACAATATAATCGTGCAAAATTTGAACAGCAAGGTTTAGGTATAGGGCTTTATTTAGTTAAAAAATTAGTTGAATATAATAGTGGAGAGTTTAATATTCAGTCTAAAGAAAATGAAGGAACAAATGTAAAAATTTCATTACCTTCTTTCGGAATTTAATTTTTTAAAGAACAAATTTTTAAGTACATCAATTACACTACTATCTTCGTAGCATGTATGTACTGTTAAGAAATTTATTGTTTAATTTATCGCCAGAAGCTGCTCATCATTTTTCTATGAATAGCTTACAGCAGCTATGTAAAATTTCTTTGCTAAAAAATATTATTGCTAAAAATTTTCAGTACCATCATCCTTCATTAGAAAAAGAATTATTTGGTTTAAAATTTAAAAATCCTGTTGGGCTTGGTGCAGGGTTCGATAAAAATGCTCTTTATTTAAATGACTTGCAAACATTAGGTTTTGGTTTTGTAGAAATAGGTACAGTAACTCCTTTAGCACAAAATGGCAACGATAAACCAAGGCTTTTTAGATTACCAAAAGATAAAGCCCTAATTAATAGAATGGGTTTTAATAATGATGGTGTACATGTAATAAACAAAAGATTACATCAGTTTAAAAACGATACTACAAATAATCATTTAATTATTGGAGGTAATATTGGTAAAAATAAAATTACCCCAAATGAAGATGCATGGAAAGATTATACTATTTGTTTTAATGAACTGTTTAATTGTGTAGATTATTTTGTAGTAAATGTTAGTAGTCCTAATACACCAGGCTTAAGAGCTTTACAAGAAAAAGATGCACTAAGAAAAATTTTAAGTGAATTACAAAATATTAATCAGCAAAAAAATAAGCCCAAACCATTATTATTAAAAATTGCTCCAGACCTTACACAAGAACAATTAAATGATATTGTTGATTTAAGTTTTGAAACAAAGCTTAGTGGCTTAGTGGCTACTAATACTACAATAGAAAGAAAAAATTTAGTAAGCAACCAAACATTCATTCAGCAAATTGGTGCAGGTGGTTTAAGTGGCAAACCTCTTACAGAAAAAAGTACAACCATTATTGATTATTTAGCTAAACAAACTAACTACCAAATACCTATTATAGCCACTGGTGGAATTTTTAATGCTGCAGATGCAAAAGAAAAATTAAATGCAGGAGCCAGTTTAATACAAGTTTGGACAGGCTTTATTTATGAAGGACCTTCTATTGTAAAAAATATTTGTAAGGGTTTGGTAAGTGAGTAATTTATTTACCAATACATAATTCTGTGATATTAATTAGAATCAAGTATTTTAAATATAGAGTTTCTAAAACAAGTGAAATCGCAACTCAATGAAAGTTAAATATTTTGTTTAGTGTAGCGTATGTTTTACATAACATACTCCTATTTGTCAGTTGTTAAATATTGGTTCAGTTTCACTAATTTGATAGCAAACTCATCACACTTTTGTTTTATAATATTTTCTTTGCTCATTGTTTGCAATTTATCATTAACAATTAATCATTGGCTATCATTTTTTCTTTTTGGGTGGTAAAAAGTTATCGCCTGTAACTACGCTTTTACCTGTTTTAGCTTCTAATTCTTTACAAGCATTTTTTGCAATAGCTCCTCTTTTTTACCTGCAATAGCATTATCCTTTACATCTTTGGCTTTATCCACTTCTGCTATTTGTCTTGTAGATAATTCTGCCAATGTTTTACGATTTTTACCATTTGTTAGCATAGCTACCTGGGGACAGTTTGTCCCTATGTAGGTATTTAGTTCTGTATCTCTTTTTCTTAATTTCTTTAGATAATCAGTAGCATTAGTGCTTTCAGTTAGAGCTTCTATAATATCTACCAACGAAAAGTGCAAAAATTTATTTACCAATACAAAATTTACTAAAAATATAATCTAGCTGATTTTCTACTGTAATAGTACCAGTTATCAACGCTAAATAATGTAGTGCTTGTCTTATATCTAAAGCTAATAAATCGCCTGGAATATTTTCTTTTAATCCTGCTTGTACATCTTGCAATGCATTATATAATTTTTGTAACGCTTCAAAATGTCTTGCATTAGTTACAAGTGTATCTTCTGTATGTATATCTCCACTTACTGTTTTATCAAGTAATGTTTGTTTTAGTAAATCTATATTTTTATGTTGCTTAGCCGATATATAAATAGTATTTTCTTCAGTTGCATTATAAGTTGTTAAATCGGCTTTATTAGCAATTAAAATATAAGGCTTATCTAAATTTTGTAACCAACGTTTTTCTTCTGTAATATCATTGGTATTAGCAGCATCGTACAAGTATAAAATAATATCTGCTTGTGCAGCTTTTTGCAAACTTTTACCTACACCAATAGTTTCAATATCATCTGTTGTATGTTGTCTTATACCTGCTGTATCAATTAATCTAAATAATACACCTTGTATATTTAATATTTCTTCAATTGTATCTCTGGTAGTTCCTGCAATATCGCTTACTATTGCTCTATCTTCATTTAGTAGTGCATTTAATAAAGTACTTTTTCCTGCATTAGGTTTACCAATAATAGCTACTTGTACACCATTTTTTACAACATTACCTAATTTAAAAGAGTGTAAAAGTTTTTGTGTAGCTTGTTGTATTTGATGTACTAATTGCATAAATGCAGTTCTATCTGCAAATTCTACATCTTCTTGAGAAAAGTCTAACTCTAATTCTATTAATGCAGAAAATTTTATTAACTCTTCTCTTAATACAGATAATTCTTTAGAAAAACCACCTCTAATATTTTTTAGTGCTGCATCTCTACTTGCTTTAGTATTACTTGCAATAATATCTGCTACAGCTTCTGCTTGTACTAAATCTAATTTACCATTTAAAAAAGCTCTTTGTGTAAATTCTCCTGCTCTGGCTGTTCTACATCCTGCATTAATTAATGCTTCTATAATTTTTTCTTGAATAAATGCAGAACCATGACAACTAATTTCTACAATATTTTCTCCTGTATAAGATTTGGGTGCTTTAAATAAACTTATTACCACTTCATCTAAAACTTCATCTTTATTTTTTAATAATCCAACATGTAAAGTATGAGATGGTTGATTAATTAATTGTTTGGCAGAAAAAAGTGTATCTACAATTTTTATAGCATCTTCTCCACTAACTCTTATTACACCAATAGCACCAATGCCTTGTGGTGTAGCTAATGCTACAATTGTATCACTCCAATCATACATCTTTGCCATAACACTTTATTTATTGCGAAAATAAAGCAAGATGCTAACTTCAAATTATATAATTAAATTGCAGCCCTAACTAATATTTAATTTATGCAACAATATCAAACACTATTTACAGAATTAACTAATGGTATTCTTACAGTAACCATTAACAGACCAGATAAATTAAATGCACTGAATAAAGATGTTTTTACAGATTTAGATAATCTAGTAAATAACATAACTAATGATAATACTGTAAAATCTGTAATTATTACTGGTGCAGGAAGTAAAGCTTTTGTTGCTGGTGCAGATATTACAGAATTTGGCAATTTAAGTATTGAAGAAGGTAAGCAATTAGCAAAACGAGGACAAGATATTTTTAATAAAATAGAAAATTGTGCAAAACCAATTATTGCTTGTGTAAATGGTTTTGCATTAGGTGGAGGTTGTGAATTAGCTATGGCTTGTCATTTTAGAATTGCTGCAGATAATGCAAAATTTGGACAGCCAGAAGTAAACTTAGGTTTAATACCAGGTTATGGTGGTACACAAAGATTAGCACAATTAATTGGTAAAGGAAGAGCTATAGAATTATTAATAAGTGCTAATATGATAGATGCTAACACAGCATTACAATATGGATTAGTAAATTATGTAGTACCTCAAGCAGAGCTTTTACAAAAAGCTATCAGTATATTAGAAAATATTAATACCAAAGCACCTTTAGCAATTGCAGCATGTATTAAAGCTGCTAATACAGTTTGGGATGAATCTAAAAATGGATTTAATGAAGAAATAGCACTTTTTGGTAATTGTTTTGGTACAGAAGATATGAAAGAAGGCTCTGCTGCATTCTTAGAAAAAAGGAAAGCCAATTTTATAGGAAAATAATCTTATGAATTAGTAAAAAATACCCATTTTTTTACCTTTCATGCAATAAAAAAATTATTCATTTTGTAATTAATACAAAAACTCTATTTTTGCCTTTATAACTAAAACTTATAATAATGTCAGACATCGCAACAAGAGTAAAGAAAATCATCGTTGATAAGTTAGGAGTTGATGAAGCAGAAGTAACTACAGAAGCTTCTTTTACCAACGACCTCGGTGCAGATTCTTTGGATACTGTTGAATTAATTATGGAATTTGAAAAAGAATTCAACATCTCAATTCCTGATGAGCAAGCTGAAACAATAACAACTGTTGGTCAAGCTGTTGCTTATTTAGAAGAACACGCCAAATAAAATTTTTACCAGTTAATACTGGATTAACCTTTTTATAAATCCGCCACACTCATGCTTTTAAGCTAAAGTTGGCGGATTTATTTTTCTGTCCTAATTTTAAAATAAATTAGATAATTATTTTTTAATACTGAAAAATAATCTTTCAGCATTGTATAATATTATATTTGTGCCATCACAAAATATATTGACGATATTATTGTTTTTTTTATTTTTGAACTAATAATCATATCAATACCAAAACACAAGTAAAATATGACTTTAAAAAGAGTAGTAGTTACAGGAATGGGAGCCATTACACCATTAGGCAATAACTTACAAGATTATTGGAATAATTTAATTGCTGGTGTTTCTGGTGCAGATTTTATTAAAGGATTTAATGCAGAAAAATTTAGAACAAAATTTGCTTGCGAAGTAAAAAACTTTGACCCTACTGAATATTTAGATAGAAAAGAAGCTCGTAAAATTGATAGATTTACTCAATTTGCTTTAGTTGTTAGCGATCAGGCAATGCAAGATGCTGGATTAAATAAAGAAAATATTAACCCTGATAGAGTAGGTGTTGTTTTTGCTAGTGGTATTGGTGGATTAATTACTTTTCAACATGAAGTAACAGAATTTGCAAAAGGCGATGGAACACCTCGTTTTAATCCTTTCTTTATTCCTAAAATGATATTAGATATTGCAGCAGGACATATAAGTATGCGTCATAACTTAAGAGGTCCAAACTTTGCTGTAGTTAGTGCTTGTGCTAGTAGTACAAATGCAATTATGGATGCTTTTAATTTATTACGTTTAGGAAAAGCAGATATTATTTTAACAGGTGGTAGCGAAGCTGTAATTAGCGAAGCTGGTGTTGGTGGCTTTAATGCAATGAAAGCAATGAGTGAAAGAAATGACTCTCCTACAACTGCATCAAGACCTTATGATAAAGATAGAGATGGTTTTGTAATGGGTGAAGGTGCTGGTATGCTTGTATTAGAAGAGTTAGAACATGCTTTGGCACGTGGTGCTAAAATTTATGCAGAAATAAAAGGTTGTGGTGCTACTGCAGATGCTTATCATATTACTGCACCTCACCCAGATGGATTAGGTGCTAAAAATGTAATGTTAGCAGCTTTAGAAGATGCTAATATGCAAGCAAATGAAATTGATTATATTAATACACATGGTACTAGTACACCAATTGGTGATGGTGCAGAAGTAAAAGCTGTAACTGAAGTTTTTGGAGAACATGCTTATCAATTAAATATTAGTGCTACTAAAAGTATGACAGGGCATTGCCTTGGTGCAGCAGGTGCAATAGAAGCAATTGCAAGTATTATGGCTGTAATACATGATATTATTCCACCAACAATTAATCATTTTACAGACGACCCTGAATTAGATCCTAAACTAAATTTTACTTTTAATAAAGCACAACATAGAACTGTAAATGCAGCATTGAGTAATACATTTGGTTTTGGTGGACATAATGCTTGTGTTATTGTAAAAAAGTATAAAGCTTAAATTTTGTAGTGCAAATAATAAAGCAATTATTTACGGGTGCAAAAAAATCTGCTTTTGAAAAGCAGATAGAAAATGTGTTAAGCCTAAAGCCTACCAAAAAACAACCTTACATAATTGCACTTACACATAAAAGTATAAAAGATACTCCTAATGAAAATAATGAACGCTTAGAATATTTAGGCGATGCTATATTAGGCTGTATTGTAGCAGATTATTTATTTAAAAGATACCCTTATAAAGATGAAGGCTTTTTAACTGAAATGCGTAGCAAAATGGTTAATCGCCAACAGCTAAATGATATTGCTATTAAAATAGGATTAAAAAAAATTACTCTTTATAATAAATTAGATAATAGTTTACGCAATAGCCAAATTTTTGGCAATACTTTAGAAGCAGTTGTTGGTGCTATTTATTTAGATAAAGGATATAAAAAAACCCAACAATGGGTGCTTCAACAAATTGTAATACCCCACATGTTTGTAGATGATTTAGAAGCAATAGACATAAACCTAAAAAATAAATTAATAGGTTGGGCTTCTAAAAATGGTAGAGCTTTATCTTTTGAATTGGCAGAAGAAAAATTAAATGCAGGACGAAAATCTTTTATTATTCATACCATATTAGATGGAGAAATTTTATCTAAAGGTGTAGGCTATAATAAAAAAGATGCCAGCCAAATTGCTGCTCAACAAGCAATAGAAAAATTAGGTCTATAAAAATTTATTTCTTTAACTATTAAAGTGTTCTTTTTACTTCTTCTTCTTCATAAGCAACAACTGTATCGCCAACTTGCATATCTGTAAACCCTTTTACAGTTAAGCCACACTCGTAATTATTATTTACTTCTTTTACATCATCTTTAAAGCGTTTTAAGCTACCCAATTCTGCATAAGCACCTTCTTGTCTTGGATATACTAATATACCATCTCTATACACTTTAATTTTATGGTCTCTTTTAATTTTACCTTCAGTAACATAACTACCTGCAACAGTAGCTTTATCAAATTTAAATACTTCACGAATTTCTACAGTAGCTACTTCTTTTTCTTCTACTTTAGGATCAAGCATACCCTCCATTGCACTCTTAATTTCTTCAATTGCATTATAGATAATTGAGTATTGCTTAATTTGTACACCTTCTGTTTCTGCTAATTTATTTGCTTGTGAAGAAGGACGAACATTAAAGCCAATTAAAATTGCATCTGATGCTGCTGCTAATAATACATCACTTTCAGAAATTTGTCCTACTGCTTTTAATACAATACTTACTGCAATTTCTGGAGTTGAAAGTTTTTGTAAACTATCGCTTAAAGCTTCTACAGAACCATCAACATCACCTTTAATAATTATGTTTAATTCTTTAAAGTTGCCTAAAGCTAAACGTCTGCCTATTTCGTCTAAAGTAATATGTTTTCTTGCTCTTAAGCCTTGCTCTCTAAGTATTTGAGAACGTTTGGTAGCTATTTCTTTTGCACTAGATTCTTCTGCATAAACTTTAAATTTCTCACCTGCTTGAGGTGCACCATTTAAACCTAAAATTACAACAGGTGTACTTGGTGGTGCTTCTTGTGCTCGTTGATTACGTTCATTAAACATGGCTTTTACTCTACCATAATGTTGACCTGAAACTATGATATCGCCTTGTTTTAATGTACCATTTTGTACTAAAATTGTTGCTACATAACCACGACCTTTATCTAACGAAGCTTCTATAATTGTACCAGAAGCTTCTCTGTCTGAGTTTGCTTTTAAATCTAATAATTCTGCTTCTAATAATATTTTTTCTAATAATTCATTTACATGTAATCCCTTTTTAGCACTTAACTCCTGACTTTGAAATTTACCACCCCAACTTTCTACTAATACATTCATTTGAGAAAGTTGTTCATATATTTTTTGAGGATTTGCTCCGTCTTTATCTATTTTATTAATAGCAAAAATCATAGGTACATTAGCAGCTTGAGCATGGCTAATAGCTTCTTTTGTTTGTGGCATTACAGCATCGTCTGCAGCTACTACAATTACTGCAATATCTGTAATTTTTGCACCTCTTGCTCTCATAGCTGTAAATGCTTCGTGGCCTGGTGTATCTAAGAAAGTAATTGTTTTGCCAGAAGCTAATGTTACTTCATAAGCACCAATATGCTGTGTAATACCTCCTGCTTCACCTGCTACTACATTTGCATTTCTAATATAATCTAATAAAGATGTTTTACCATGATCTACGTGACCCATAATGGTTACAATTGGCGATCTTGATGTTAAATCTTCTGGATTATCTTCTATATCTTCTTCTTCTTCGTCTGCTTCGTCTAAGTTGGTAAACTCTACTTCAAAATTAAATTCACTTGCTACTAATTCTATTACTTCTGCATCTAAACGTTGGTTAATAGAAACCATTAAACCCAAGCTCATACATTTGCTAATAACATCTGTAAAGCTTACATCCATTAAGTTAGCTAATTCACTTACAGTAACAAACTCAGTAACCTGTAATTTATTATCTGTAATTTCTGTACCCTCCATTGCCTCAATAGCTTCTTTTCTTTTTTCTCTTCTATATTTAGCTTTTAAGCTTTTTCCTCTACCACTTGCACCTGCTAATTTTGCTTGTGTTTCTTTAATTTTATCTTGAATTTCTTTTGCGTCTATTTCTTTATCTACTGGTTTACGATTATCTTGTCTTCCTCTTCCTCCAGTGTTTCTATTTCGTTGATTTCCTCCTCTGCCACCACCATGTTGTTGTTGTCCTCCAAACCTATTTGGTGATTGCTGATGACCACTTTTTGCTCCTTGATTATCGCCTCCTTCTTTTCTAAAATCAATATGCTTAATATTACTACCTGCTTTTTTATCTACTACTATTCTTTTGCGTTTTCTATGTTCGTCTTTTGAAGTGTTTTTAGGTCTTGTATCACTATCTACAGGCAAAGTAATTTTACCTACAATTTTTGGTCCTGATATTTTTTCTACTTCAATATTTTCAATAATAGAAGGAGTAGGAGTTTCTTCTATTTTAGGTGTTATAATTACTGGTTCTTTAGGTATAGATTTTTCAATAGGTGCTGGTGCTTCTACCTTTTCTTCTTTCTTTGTTTTCTTTGGCTTTTCTGTTTCTTTTGGCTCTTCTTGTTTCTTAGCTGTTTTTTTAGGTTTAGTAGATGAGTCAATAGTTGATAAATCTATTTTATCTACAATTTTTGGAGCAATAATTTCTGGTGTCTCAATCTTAATATTTTCTACTACTTGTTCTTCTTTAATAGCTGGTTTTTCTTCTACAGTTTTTTCTTGTTCTGTTTTTGTTGTAGCTTTTACAGGCTCTTCTTTTATAACAATTGGTTCTTCTTTTTTCTTCTTAGCTTCTGGTACAATTGTTTTAGGAATTTCTACCTGATCGGCTTTAGACTTAGCTGCTTTATCGCTTTGAAACTCTGATTGTAGGGCAAAATACATGCCCTCTGTAAGCTTTGCTGTTGGCTTCAGTTCTTCTTTATCAAATCCTTTTTTCACTAAAAAATCTATTAAGGTTTCTTGACCTATATTAAATTCTTTAGCTGCTGCTAACAATCTTGGTAATTTAATTTCTGACATTCAGTTTTATTTAATTTGCCTTTATTAATGGGCTTTTATTAAACTTTAATTTTTATCTTATAAAAAAATAACTAACTATTATTCTGCTTTATCGCTATCAAACTCAGCTTGTATTATTTTCTTAACATCTTTAATAGTTTCTTTTTCTAAATCTGTTCTTCTTTCTAATTCCTCTTCAGATAAAGTTAATACACTTTGTGCAGTATCGCAACCTACACGTTTAAATTCGTCTATTATCCATTGTTCTATTTCATCGCTAAATTCATCTAAATCTATATCAAATTGTTCTTCTTGTTCTTCATCATCTCTATATACATCTATTTCATAACCTGTAAGTAAACAAGCTAATTTAATATTTACCCCTCTTCTGCCAATAGCTAATGATATTTGGTCTGCTTTTAAATATACATCTGCTTCCATTTTATCATTATCCAAATTCATAAAACTAATTTTTGCAGGTGTTAATGAACGTTGAATAAGCAATTGAATATTTGATGTGTAGTTTATTACATCAATATTTTCATTTTTCAACTCACGTACAATACCATGAATACGACTACCTTTCATACCAACACATGCACCTACAGGGTCTATTCTATCGTCATAACTTTCTACAGCAACTTTTGCTCTCTCTCCTGGTTCACGAACTATTTTTTTAATAGTAATTAACCCATCAAATATTTCAGGTACTTCTATTTCTAAAAGTTTAGCTAAAAACTTATTACTAGTTCTTGAAAGAATAATTACTGGTGAATTATTTTTCATATCAACTCTTTCAACAACTGCACGTATAGTTTCTCCTTTCTTAAAATAATCTTGAGGTATTTGTTCAGATTTTGGTAATATTAGTTCATTACCATCTTCATCTAATAATAAAACTTCTTTTTTCCAAACCTGATGTACATCTGCACTAATAATTTCTCCTATTCTATCTTCATATTTTTTTACTAAAACATTTTTCTTTAAGTCACTTATTCTACCTGCTAAAGTTTGTTTTGCAGCTAAAATGGATCTTCTATGAAAGTTGATTAACTTAACTTCTTGATATAATTCTTCGCCAACCTCAAAATCTGGTTCTATTTTTATGGCATCGCTATAAGCAATTTCTGATAATGGGTCTATTACTTCACCATCTTCTACAATCATTCTTCTACGTATAATTTCCAAGTCTCCTTTTTCGGCATTTACAATAATATCAAAGTTTTCATCTGAACCATATTTTTTGCGTAATAGCGACTTAAAAACATCTTCTACCACTTTCATCAAAGTTGGTCTATCAAGGCTTTCTGAAATTTTAAAATCCTGAAAGGCGTCAATTAAGTTTATTTCTTTCATAACATTTAAGTTTAAAACGTAAACACCTTGTAGGTGTTTTTACTTGGCTAAAATTTAATTTGAACTGTTGTTGATTTTATATTTGTAAATGGAATTTCTATTTGTTGTGTAATTGCTTTTTTTCCTTTTCCTTCTGTATGTTCTATTGTTATTGCTGCTGCTGATACTATTAATAATTTACCTTCTTTTTTAGTATCATCATTAAAAGTTATCTCTAAAAATCTGCCTATATTTTTTTGATATTGACGATGTAGTTTTAAAGGCTCTCCTATTCCTGGGCTAGAAACTTCTAAACTAAAATCGCCATCTGTAAATAAGCCTGCTTCTTCTATTAATTTATATAATTTTCTATTAAAGTAAATACATTTTTCAATGGTAATACCTTCATCGCCATCTATAAATACTTTAATATTATTGGTTGGTTTTATACGTAATTGAACCAAAAAATAGGCAGACTCATCTTTTAATAAGTCATTAATAAATTGCTCTATACTGGCTAAAATTGTATTTGATAACATACTTATAAAAAAGAAAGGAACGACCTCGTTCCTTTCAACTGTTACTTTTTTCCGCTGCAAATGTAAGGTTGTAATTAATATTCACAAAATTTGTATTTATTATCTATTTAGAAAAGCATAATTAATTTTTATTACAATTAGTTTTTATATGATTAAATCTATGGTATAAAAATGCTATCAATTACCTTTGCTGCTTATTTTTAGTACTTTATAAGTAATTTTTATTTATGCCAAACAAACATTATGATATAATTGTTGTAGGAGGTGGAATAGTAGGATTAGCAACTGCATATAAAATAAATTTAAAATATCCAGAAAAAAAAATATTGGTTTTAGAAAAAGAAGCAAGAGTTGCAGCACATCAAACAGGTCGTAATTCTGGTGTTATTCATTCTGGCATTTATTATAAACCTGGCTCTTATAAAGCAAAAAACTGTGTTGATGGCAGAAGAGAATTAGTAACATTTGCTAAAGAACACAATATTAAACATGATATATGTGGTAAAATAATTGTTGCTACCAAACAATCTGAACTAGACCACATGCACAAAGTTTTTAATAATGGTTTACAAAATGATGTAGAAGGAATTGAATTAATTAATGCTAACCAAATTAAAGAAATTGAGCCTTATTGTACAGGTATAGAAGGAATTTGGGTGCCTTGTACTGGTATTATAGATTATGCTGCTGTAGCAGAAAAATATGTAGAACTAATTGCTGCTAAATTTAAAAATAGTACAGTACTTACTAATCAAGAAGTAATTGCATTTGAAAAACATACAGACTTTACAACTGTTATTACCCAAAAAGAAAGTTTTGATGCTACTTATATTATTACTTGTGGTGGCTTACACTCTGATAGACTTGCTAAAAAAGATGGTGTAAAAACAGATGCTGCTATTATTGGCTTTCGTGGAGATTATTACGATTTAACACCTGAAGGAAAACATAAAGTAAAAAACTTAATTTATCCTGTACCTAATCCTAAATATCCTTTCTTAGGTGTACACTTTACAAGAATGGTTAATGGAGATACAGAATGTGGACCAAATGCAGTTTTTGTATTTAAAAGAGAAGGTTATGGTAAAACAGATTTTTCTTTAAAAGATACTTTAGCAGCTT
This sequence comes from Bacteroidota bacterium, assembly GCA_963169635.1. GTDB lineage: Bacteria > Bacteroidota > Bacteroidia > Chitinophagales > Chitinophagaceae > UBA1930. Next base: position 132,379 of record CAUJDL010000041.1, on the reverse strand, counting down.
TTAGTTTTGGTGGCACATGGAAATTTTTTTTAGATAATTGGCGTTTTGGTTTAGATGAATATAGAAGAGCATTTTCTAAAAAACTTTTTTTACAAAGACTACAAGCCTTAATACCTAGTTTAGAAATGAAAGATATTACACCAGGCAGAGCTGGTGTACGTGCTATGCTATTATCTCAAGAAGGTAAAATGGTAGATGATTTTAAAATAGAACATCAAGGCAATGCACTACATATATTAAATGCACCATCACCTGCTGCTACTGCTTCTTTAGCAATTGGTACAGAAGTGCAAAAAATGGCAGATCAGTATTTTAACCTTTCATAATAAGTTTACATACAACTGAATCTATATATTCTGTAAACTATTATTGTTTTTTCTTATATTAGTAACTGCAATTTTACCATATTTCTTTATTGCCAATAATTACACAATTGTGTTGATGCCTAATATATGTTTAGCCAATTTAATAAGCCAATATATAAACAGGTGCCTGTTTTGCGTATTTTGCTACCATTCATTGTTGGCATTTTATTACAATTTCATTTTCAGCTATCATTAAAACTATTTTTTTATTTAACCATTATAGCTTTTGTTATTTGGGTGTGTTACGAAATTTTGCCTTCGTATAAAAAATTTAACTTTAGTTGGTTTACTGGCTTTGCTATTATGTTATTTTTTATAGCATTGGGCGGACAAGTAAGTTTCATAAAAAACATTGCACATCAACAACTTTTTATCAATCATTTCTATGAAAAAAAATTTCCCATAAAACTTACTTTAAAAGAACCTATTGTTACAAAACCAAAATCTTATAAAGCATTAACCACTGCTAATAGTGTACTTATTAATAAACAATGGCAACCTGTAAAAGGCGATGTATTATTATATTTTAAAAAAGATAGTAGCCAACCCAATTTGCATTATGGATCACAAATTATTGTAACCAAAAACTTAATGCCAATTATTAATGCTGGAAATCCTGGAGGTTTTAATTATGCAAGATATTGTTCATTTCAACAAATACACAACCAAGCATTTTTAAATGATGATGATTTTATAATATTACCTACAACACAAACAAATTGGTTTGATAAATTAATTATACAAGCAAGAACAAAAGTTTTATCTATTTTAAAAACTTATATAAAAGGCAATCATGAATTAAGTATTGCAGAAGCTTTATTAATTGGTTATAGAGATAATTTAGACAGAGATTTAGTACAGAGCTATAGCAATACAGGTGTAGTACATATTATTGCTATTAGTGGCTTGCACTTAGGTATGATTTATGGTTTACTACTTTTTTTGTTTAAGCCTTTAAAGCGATATAAATGGAGTAAAATTTTAAAACCCATTGTAATACTTTTAGTGCTATGGGGTTTTTGTTTTATTGCAGGTGCAGCACCTTCTATTTTAAGAAGTGCTGTTATGTTTTCTTTTATTGTATTAGGAGAAACCTTAGGCAAAAAAGCCAATATTTATAATAGTTTGGCAGCATCTGCCTTTTTATTGTTATTAATAAATCCTTTTAATCTTTGGGATGTTGGTTTTCAATTATCTTATACTGCTGTATTAAGTATTGTAGTTTTTCAAAAGCATATTAACAACTGGTTTTATTTTAAAAATAAATTATTAAGAGCAATTTGGAGTTTAAATGCAATTACACTTTCTGCTCAAATACTTACTTTACCAATTGTATTATATCATTTTCATCAGTTTCCTACTTTGTTTTTATTAACTAATTTATTTGCTGTACCATTTTCTGGATTTATATTGTATATGGAGCTTTTATTATTAGCAATTGCCTCTTTAAATTTTATTAGTACTTATGTAGGAGAGTTAATTACATGGTGTATTAGTGTAATGAATAAGTTTATAATTTTTGCAGACAAAATATCTTTTTCTGTATGGCCTGCTATACAAATTACAATTGTACAAGCCATTATTTTATATGTTGCTTTATTATTTTTTTGGTTATGGTTTTATTATAAAAAACCAAAAATACTTATGTGGGCAATTTGTTTTATTACTTGTTTTATGGTAGTAAGAAGCTTAGATTTTATTCAAAAAAATCATCAACAAAAAATAGTTGTTTATAATGTACCTAACCATACTGCTATAGATTTAATTGAAGGCAGAAATTATACATTTATTGGCGATAGCATTTTAACTACTGATGGATTTTTAAGAAATTTTCATTTAAAACCATCAAGAGTTTTACACAGAATTAAGCCTCAACAATCTTTAAATAGTTTTACTATACATAAAAATTTAATTAGTTGTAATGGCAAAAGTTTTTTAATAATTGATAAAGATTTTGAAACTCTACCGAATACTGAAAAAATAAATATTGATGCTATTGTTTTAACCAAAAATCCTACTATTTATATCAGTAAATTATATCATACATTTAATTGTAAGCATTATATTTTTGATTCATCAAACCCATTTTGGAAAATTGCTCAATGGAAAAAAGATGCTGACAGCTTACATTTGCAATCTCATTCAACTGTTACAGATGGAGCATTTGTAATGAACTTCTAATAATCTCTTTCATTTATTTAATGTATGAATAAGCAAATAAAATCGGCTCTTATTTCTGTTTTTTATAAAGATGGATTGGCACCAATTGCACAAAAATTACTTCAATTAGGTGTAACAATATATAGCACAGGCGGTACACAAAAATTTTTAGAAGATTTACAAATACCATGTGTTGGTGTAGAGCTAATTACTAACTATCCTTCTATTTTAGGTGGCAGAGTAAAAACCTTACATCCTACTGTTTTTGGTGGTATTCTTGGTAAAAGAAATGATGCACAACATTTAGCAGAAATGCAACAATTTTCTATTCCAACAATAGATTTAGTGATGGTAGATTTATATCCTTTTGAAGAAACTGTTGCAAGCACACAAGACGAAAATTTAATTATAGAAAAAATAGATATTGGTGGACCAAGTATGATACGTGCTGCAGCTAAAAACTTTCATGATGTTACAGTTATTGCAGCAAAAGAAGATTATAATTTATTACATAATTTATTAGAAACTCAACAAGGAGAAATTTCTTTAGCACAAAGAAAAAGCTTTGCTGCTAAAGCTTTTCAAATTGTAATGGATTATGATATTGCTATTAATAATTATTTTAATGCAGATAAAACAATACAACAGTATGCTACAAAAGCTTTACATAAAGCTGTATTAAGATATGGCGAAAACCCACATCAACAAGCTGCATTTTATGGCAACTTAACTGCATTATTTACTCAATTAAATGGCAAAGAACTTTCTTATAATAATTTGGTAGATGTAGATGCAGCTATACAATTAATTAAAGAATTTAATACACAAGAAACGGTTTTTGCTATTATAAAACATACCAATGTTTGTGGTATTGCATCGAGAAAAACTGTAAAAGAAAGTTGGGATGCTGCTTTAGCTGGCGATAATGAAAGTGCTTTTGGTGGTATATTAATTACTAATGCAAAAATTGATGAAGCAACAGCTACCGCTATTAATGAATTATTTTTTGAAGTTTTAATTGCACCAGATTTTGATGAAGCTGCATTAGCATTATTAAAATCTAAGAAAAACAGAATTTTATTGCAATTAAATAATTCAGTATTTAGCCAAAACAAAATACAGTATCAAGAAAAATCTTTATTAAATGGTGTGCTAACACAACAAACAGATGAAGGAAATTTTACAATATGGAAAGAAGTAGGTGGAAGAATAACTACTGAAGCTGAAAAAAACGATTTAATTTTTGCCAATATTGTTTGCAAACATTTAAAGAGCAATGCTATTGCTTTAGTAAAAAATAAACAATTAATTGGTAAAGGTTGTGGCCAAACATCAAGAATTGATGCTCTACGTCATGCTATAGAAAAATCTAAACAATTTAATTTTAGTTTAAAAAATGCTGTATTAGCCAGCGATGCTTTTTTTCCTTTTAATGATTGTGTAAGTATAGCACATGCAGAGGGTATAGAAGCTTTTATACAACCAGGTGGCAGTATTAGAGATAAAGATAGTATTGATTATTCTGTACAACATAAGCTTGCTATGGTTTTAACTGAAATGAGGCATTTTAAACATTAAAGTTTATATATAAAATTTTGTGCTATAAAACAGTTTTAGCTTTAATGTTTTAAAAAATTAAAGCAAATATTTTTTTAAGTTACTAATATATATACCTTTGTTCTTCTTAAAAGCATACAATGTATATACCTAAATTACTTCTAGGAATGCCAGGTGGCAGCGAATGGATTATTATAATATTAGCTGTATTAATTCTTTTTGGAGGCAGAAAAATTCCTGAATTTATGCGTGGCATTGGTAAAGGCATTCGTGAATTTAATGATGCAAAAAACAATGTGAAAAAAGAAATAGAAGAAGGCATTAACGATAAAGATAAAAAAACTACCACTCCAGAAAGTTAGTTAATAGTTGATTGTTTATTTATCAATTAACTACTAATTTTTAGAAAATTAATCGCCTTTTTCAAGTATAAATATTTCTTCGACTGGCTTATTAAAGACTTTTGCAATTTTCAATGCTAAGACAGTAGATGGTACATATTTGTTTGCCTCCATAGCATTGATTGTCTGCCTGCTTACAGAAACTTTATTTGCCAATTCTTCTTGTGTCAGATTTTTTATTGCTCTTTCAACTTTAATATTATTTTTCATCTGATACAGTTTTTGAATTTTTATATAAAATGTAATTAAACCTAATAATAAAAATTATTAGAACTGTAAACATATTATACAACATTATTGTGAGGAAGGCTGTGCCATAAACAAAAAGGAAGCTTAGAAATAGTAAAAAATAATTAACCCAAACAGCCCAAAGCAATGATGACAGTCTAAGTTTTGCAATAAATTCATCTTCTCTTTTTTCCTTTGAAAAACCTACAAATATTGCTCCTACAATAAATAACGCACCAACAATTGTATTTGTAATATTAGTTTCAATAAACCCAAAGGATTGACTTTTACCAAAAAATTCATCATTAAAAATTGCAAAAGTTTTTGCTTTAATAGGAAACGTATCAAAATTGGTGAAACTTAAAATTAGACCTACAATTGTAGTAGGAATCAAAATACACCAACCAAGTAGTTTAAACTTATTGGGTAATAATAATTTGTTTAACATAAGTAAATAATTTTTACAAATGTAATGTATTCTTTACATTATGACAAATTTATTTTACATTTTATAATAATTACTTTCTATAAAATAATAATCATTACTACATCACCAATAGTAATAATGTTACTAAAAAAGATTAATCTAATGCTATTAAAAAAGGAGAAGTATTTATTGATGGTTGGACAGCCAAGTATAAAAGGAGTATTACAACACTATAAAGAACAAGTGAAAATTGTATTTTAACCCCAATCATTTTTCATCTTCCACTCTTTATAAGTACTATTTTTTACTTAAATTAAATTAATTAATAATTTATCTGTTTAATTTTAACAATTATGGCATTTTTATTTTATTGAATTGTTTTTTAATTATTTAAGCATATAATAAATTATTATTTATAGCTTTTTGGTAGTACTAAATTTGCCAAAACACATCATTTTAAGCTTATACAAGTACTTTTGCACCTCTTTAGAAAAATAGTAAATCAATAGCACAAGGGTTTGTTTTAAAACAGTAAGGAAATATTTACTAACCGATTTTTAAAAAAATAATAAAGGAGGGTTTGTTTATGCAGTGGTTTATTAATGCCATCGGTTATCCTAAAAACACACAAAAAACATTTATTGTAGTAATTGGCTTATTAGTATTAGGCTTTGGTGCTGCTTCTTTTACACAAGCAGAAAATGAAGCTGAACATGGTAGAGGCTTTTATAATATTAATGATACTTCTATTCAACAACAATTATCATTATTAGATGAATTATCGCCTCAGCAAAATACATCATTATACCAATTAACACCTGTACAAGTTACATTAAATCCATTAGCAACTGGTTTTATGGAGCAATATAAAGCTAAACAAGGCGAAGGTTTTGAAAAAATGAAAGTATGGGGCAAACCTTATTTTGATTTATATAATCAAATATTGCCTCAATATGGTATTCCTAAAGAATTAAAATATTTAAGTGTAATAGAAAGTAATTTAAGACCAGGAACTATTTCTACTGCTGGTGCTACTGGTCCTTGGCAACTAATGCAATACGAAGCCAAAAGATTTGGTTTAAGAATGAATGGTTATACTGATGAAAGAATGGATTTTTATAAAAGCACTCATGCAGCTTGTAAACTAATTAATGAACTATATAAAGAGTTTGGAGATTGGTTATTGGTTATTGCTGCTTATAATGGTGGTGTTGGTAGAGTAAAACAAGCTATTAAAAAAAGTAATAGTACCAACTTCTGGAACTTGCAATATTATTTACCTTTAGAAACACGTAATCATGTAAAAAAATATATTGCTACTCATTATATTTTTGAAGGTTCAGGAGGTTGGACAACAATGACAACCAATGAAACCAACGAATACTTAGCATCTTTAGCTGTTAATAATAAACCTACTTTATCTGAAGAAGAGTTAAACAACTCTACAGCTATTGAAGTTGGTGGCAGATATTTATCTGTAGTTATTGCTAATAATTTATTGTTAGATATAGATCAGTTTAATAAATGGAATCCTGGATTTGATAAAACTTTAGCAGAAGGTAAAAAATATAACATGCGTTTATCTAAAGATAAAGCTGCCATTTTTGAAGCTAAGAAAAGTCAAATACTTATGGAGAGCATGAAAGTTTTATTAAATGATGATGTAGTTATTAGTACTAAAAAATAATTACGCTTAATTAATCTTTATTGCTAGATAATGTAAAGCCAATAGTAGTACCTACATTTAAAGTACTTCTTGCATGTATAGTTTGGCTATGAGCTTCAATAATATGCTTACAAATTGCTAAGCCTAAGCCAGAGCCTCCAATATTTCTGCTTCTACCAAAATCGGTTCTATAAAAACGTTCAAAAATTCTTTGCAAATGTTCTTCAGCCATGCCAATACCATCATCACTAAATTCTATTAATACATTTTTATCGTCTGTTGAGTAAATGCTGGCAATTACAGTACCATTTTCTTTACCATATTTTATAGCATTAGAAATAATATTAGTAACTACTTGTTTTATTTTTTCTTTATCTGCATATACAGTTATTGGAGCATCACAACCTTTTTTAATAGAGGCTTTAATATTTTTTTTGCTGAGTTTTAAAGAGAGTAAATCGTACACTTCTTTTATTAAATCTTGAATAATAAAAAAGTCTTGATGCAAAATTTGTTCATTAGTTTCTAACTTAGAAATTTCGTCTAAATCTTCTAATAAAGCTACTAACCTATCTACATTTTTAGAAGTATTTTCTAAAAACTTCATATTGTTATTAGGGTCGTTTATTGCACCATCTAACAAAGTATCTACATAACCTTGAATAGCAAAAACAGGTGTTTTTAATTCGTGAGATAAGTTTTGTAAAAACTCTTTACGATAGGCTTCTGTTTTTTTCAATAATTCAATTTCTTCACTACGTTGTGCAGCCCATTTTTCTACATCTTCTTTAACCTCATTAATAGTTTTTTTAGGTAAAATATATTTATAATAAACCTCTTCTCTTTTACTTGCTTTGGTTTGATGAATAAATTTGTAGATTAATTTTATTTTTCTGAAAATAAATGTTTCTAATACATAGCTTATTAATAAATAGCTACAAATAAACATGATGATAAATGCAACAATACCCATCCATAATTGCTTTTCTACAATTAAAAAAGCTAATGCTACAGGTATAGATACAATTAAAGCTGTATAAGCAGATAATTGTTTTGGAGAGGGATTTTTTTCGCTAAACATATTGTTACAAATCTAATGGTTTTTTAAACTTAAAAAATTTTCAACCATTAATTATTCGTTAAGTTCAGCAATCTTAAAATTACCAGCTAAAAGGGAAACTTGCTTTATCATTATCCCACATAATTACAATATTTGCCCCAGATTTTATACTTTCAAAATAGATAGTTAATGCTTCTGTTATTTCTGCTGTTTTTTCTATTTTACAATCTATTCTTACCAAGTCTTTTTTAGTATCATAATTAAAATTACCCCAAGAATAATTGTCTTTATTAATAATTAATGTCCATTTATTTTCTCTGGGAATACAAAATAAAGAATAACGACCTTTGGCAATGGTTTTACCTGCAATTTTTACATTTTTAAAAAACTCTATTTCTGTAGCTTCATTAGCTCCTAAACGCCATACTTCATTATATTGTATAAGTTCTCCAAAAATTTCTCTACCCTTTTTTTGAGGACGACTATAAATTATTCTGGCAATGGGTAAATCTTTGCTTTTGCCATCCATTTTTAATAATGGATAATCTTTAGGTAAATAACTAATATCCATTGGGCTTTTATCAAAACCTATTTGGTTGGTTTGTGCAAAACCTGCTATGGAAAAACTAATAAAAAATAAAGCAATTACACTGTACTTCATGCTTGAAAATTTTTACAAAGATAAAATTCAATTATTAAAAAAAATGTTAGTGTTTTATGGTCAATTAATATTAAAAGTTGCTTTACTAAATTATGATGTATTACCAAAGATAGCATAACAAAAACTTACCTTTGCCACTTTAAAAATATTACTAACTAAAAGTGTTTATTATCTAAAAAAAATTTTATGCTTTGTATTTATCACGAATCTACAGACCCATATTTTAATATTGCTACAGATGAATATATTTTAAAGTATTTAAAAGAAGATTGTTTTATGCTTTGGCGTAATAACAATGCAATAATTGTAGGTAAATATCAAAACACTTTAGCAGAAATAAATTACGATTATGTAAAAGCAAATAATATAGCTGTTGTAAGAAGAATTTCTGGTGGTGGTGCTGTATATCACGATTTAGGAAATCTTAATTTTTCTTTTGTAAAATCTGGCGAAGACTCTAACCTTACCGATTTTAAAAAATTTACACAACCTATTGTAGATGTTATTCAAAGCTTAGGTATAGATGCTCGTTTTGAAGGAAAGAATGATTTAATGATTGATGGTAAAAAATTTTCTGGCAATGCTGCACATATTTATAAAAACAGAATTTTGCATCATGGTACTATTTTATATGCTGCAGAAATGCGTAATGTTAGCGAAGCATTAAAAATTAATCCTGTAAAATATCAAGATAAAGCAGTAAAATCTGTTCCTAAAAGAGTTACAAATATTACAGAACATTTAAAAACACCATTAAGTTTAGAAGCATTTACACAGCAATTAATGAATCATGTTTTAAGCATTTATCCAGATAGTAAACTTTATACTTTTACACCAGATGATATAAAAATTATTAACCAATTAAAAAACGAAAAATATAGTACACAAGAATGGAATTATGGCAAATCGCCAGAATATAGTTTTAAAAAAGCTATACGTACCAAAGGTGGTTTATTAGAAATGAATTTAGAAGCTAAGAATGGTATTATTGAAAACATAAAAATTTATGGCGACTTTTTTTCTGAACTTGGTATAGAGCCAATTGAACATGCTTTAATCAATATTGCTCACAATGAAAATGCTATTAGACAAGCTTTAGCACATATTAATATAGACAAACATTTTAGCAATATTACACTTGATGATTTAATAGAAGCAATGTTTTAAAGAGTAATTAATTTTTCTTTATACCTCTCAATACAGTTTATTACCTTAGCTGCATGCCAGCAAAGAAATTATTTTTGTTAGATGCTTATGCACTAATTTTTAGAGCTTATTATGCACTAATTCGTAACCCACGTATTACCAGTAAAGGAAAAAATACTAATGCACAATTTGGTTTTACCAATACATTAATTGAACTTATTAATAAAGAAAAACCAACACACATGGCTGTTTGTTTTGATGTTGGTGGCTCTGTAATTAGAGAAACAGACTATGCAGATTATAAAGCAAACAGACAAGAAACACCAGAAGATTTATTAGCTGCTGTACCAGATATTAAAAAAATTATTGAAGGTTTTAATATACCTGTAATTGGAATAGAAGGTTACGAAGCAGATGATGTAATTGGTACATTAGCTTGGGAAGCTCATGATGCAGGTTATGAAGTTTATATGGTAACGCCAGATAAAGATTATGGCCAATTAGTAAGAGATGGAATTTATATTTATAAACCAGCATATCAAGGTGGTAAAGCAGAAATTTTAGGTCCAAAAGAAGTGTGTGAAAAATGGGATATAGAAAATGTACATCAGGTAATAGATATTTTAGGATTAATGGGAGATGCTGTAGATAATATTCCTGGCATTAAAGGCGTTGGCGAAAAAACTGCTGCTAAACTTTTAAAAGAATATCATTCGTTAGAAAATGTATTAGCTAATGCTAATAATATTAAAGGCTCTTTAGGAGAAAAAATAAAAGCAGGAAAAGATGATGCTATTTTGAGTAAAAAATTAGCAACAATTATTACTAAAGTACCTGTAAGTTTTCATGAAGAAAATTTTTCATTAAAAGATTGGAATAAAGATGCACTAAAAGAAATTTTTACCACATTAGAATTTAAAACTTTGGGTAGCAGAATTTTGGGCGAAGAAATTACTATTCAAAACAATGATAACACAACACCTAATGTACAAAAAGATTTGTTTGGAAATATTATAACACCTAATGCAGAAAATAAATCTTCAACTAAAAAAACAACAAACACTCTTCAAGAAATAGATGAAGAAACTATTTTAAATACTTCATTAAAAAATATTCAAAACACAGATCATCAATATTATTTAATACAAACAGAGCATGAGATTGATGAAATGATAGAAAAACTTTTGCCCTTCACAGAAATTTGTATTGATACTGAAACTACAGGTATAGATGCAAATAATGCATCTTTAGTAGGTATTAGTTTTTCTTGCAAAGCACATGAAGCTTATTATATTCCTTGCTCAGAAAATAAAGAAGCTACACAAAAAATTTTACAACAGTTAAATAAATTATTTTCAAATACTACCATTACATGGATAGGACAAAATATTAAATACGATATTTTAATTTTAAAATGGTATGGTATAGAACTTAAAGGAAATATTTATGATACCATGTTAGCACATTATGTAGCAGAGCCAGAAGGAAAAAGAAGTATGGATTTATTGAGTGCTACTTTTTTAAATTATCAGCCAATACCTATAGAAGATTTAATAGGAAAAAAAGGGAAAAGTCAAGGTAATATGAGAGATGTAGCAATAGAAAAAATAAAAGATTATGCTGCAGAAGATGCTGATATTACTTTTCAATTAAAACAAGCTATTCATCCATTACTTAATGAAAAAAATGTTGCAAATGTTTTTTATGAAGTAGATAATCCTTTAGTAAAAGTATTGGCAGATATGGAGTTTGAAGGTGTAAAAGTTGATGAAGCATTTTTAGTAAACTATAGTAAAGAGTTAGAAAAAGATGCAAAACAAGCAGAAGATAATGTATATAAACTTGCAGGTGTAAAATTTAATCTTGCATCGCCTAAACAACTTGGCGAAGTTTTGTTTGATAAATTACAATTAGATAGTAGTGCTAAAAAAACTAAAACAGGACAATATCAAACTGGCGAAGAAGTGTTGCAAAGCTTAGCAGCAAAAGGTCATGAAATTGCAGATAATATTTTAGTGTTTAGAGAACTTACAAAACTAAAATCTACTTATGCAGATGCTTTGCCATTAATGATAAATCGTAAAAGCAATAAAGTACATACTTCTTATGCACAAACTGTAGTAGTTACAGGTAGGCTTAGTAGTAGCAATCCTAATTTGCAAAATATACCAATACGTACAAATAGAGGTAAAGAAATTAGAAAAGCATTTATACCAAGCAATCAACAACATGTTTTAATAAGTGCCGATTACTCACAAATAGAATTAAGAATTGTAGCAGCTATTAGTGGCGATAAAAATATGTGTGATGCATTTTTACAAGGTAAAGATATACATACTGCAACTGCAGCAAAAGTGTATAATGTAGATGAGGCAAGTGTTACAAAAGAAATGAGGTATAAAGCGAAGAGTGTAAATTTTGGAATTATATATGGTCAAGGTGCATTTGGTTTAGCAGAAAATTTAGGTATTAGCCGTACAGAAGCTAAAGAAATAATTGATAGTTATAAAAAAGAATTTTCAGGTATTCAACAATATATGGATGATACTATTGCTTTTGCTAAAAAGCATGGTTATGTACAAACAATTATTGGCAGAAAAAGATGGTTAAGAGATATTAATTCATCTAACCATACTGTACGTGGTTTTGCAGAAAGAAATGCTATTAACTCTCCTATACAAGGTAGTGCTGCAGATATGATAAAATTGGCAATGATAAAAATTCATGCAGCTATACAAAAAGAAAATTTAAAAAGTAAAATGATTTTGCAAGTACACGATGAATTAATTTTTGATGTAGCAGAAAATGAAATAGACATATTAAAGCCATTAATTTTAGATAATATGAAAAACGCTTTAATATTACCTAATCATGTACCTGTAGAAGCAGAAATTGGTATAGGTAAAAATTGGTTAGAAGCTCATTAACAATGCCATACAGCCATTTTTAAATAAAGTTTTTATTTCTTTTAAAAAATATGCTTTCAAAAACTTATGTAGCCTTACTTTTGCTCAATCTTTCTACAAATGAGTAATACTACTTTATACAGCAACGAATCTATCTCATCTTCTCGTAAAAAAATAATTGTTCTTGGTAGTGGGCCCAATCGTATTGGTCAAGGTATTGAATTTGACTACTGTTGTGTGCATGGTTTATTAGCAATTAAAGAATGTGGATACGAAGCAATTATGATAAACTGTAACCCTGAAACAGTAAGTACAGATTTTGATATGGCTGATAAACTATATTTTGAACCTGTATATTGGGAGCATTTATGGGAAATTATTGAACTTGAAAAACCTGAAGGTGTTATTGTACAATTAGGTGGACAAACAGCTTTAAAACTTTCTAGAAAATTACACGAAAGAGGTATTAAAATTATAGGCACTTCTTTTGATAATATGGATATTGCTGAAGATAGAGGAAGATTTAGCGACTTATTAAAAGAATTAGAAATTCCTTATCCTAATTATGGTACAGCTTTTAGTGCAGACGAAGCTATTGAAGTTGCTAATAAAGTTGGTTATCCTGTTTTAGTACGTCCTAGTTATGTATTAGGTGGACAAAGAATGAGAATTGTTATTAATGATGAAGAAGTAGAAAAAGCATGTATCAGTATATTTAAACATTTACCAGATAATAAAATTTTAATAGACCATTTTTTAGATAGATGTCAAGAAGCAGAAGTAGATGCCATTTTTGATGGAGAAAATTTTCATGTAATGGGTGTTATGGAGCATATTGAACCTGCAGGCATTCATAGTGGCGACAGTAATGCTGTATTACCAGCATTTAATCTTTCTCCTTTATTAGTAGCAACAATGGAGTTTTATAGCGAAAAAATTGCCAGAGCCTTAAATATAAAAGGCTTAATTAATATTCAGTTTGCTATTAAAAATAATAATGTATATGTGATAGAAGCTAATCCTAGAGCAAGTAGAACAACTCCTTTTATTGCTAAAGCATACCAAATTCCTTATTTGAATATTGCTACAAAAGTTATGTTAGATAAAGCTAAACTTACTGATTTTAATTTAGAGAAAAAATTAGAAGGTTATGCAATTAAAGAACCTGTATTTAGTTTTAATAAGTTTCCAGGTGTAAATAAAGAATTAGGCCCAGAAATGAAAAGTACAGGAGAAGCAATTAGATTTATTAAAGATTTAAGAGACCCTTACTTTAGAACTTTATACAAAGAAAGAAGTATGCACTTAAGCAAATAATTTTCTTTACACTTTCACTTAAAATAATTTTTGTTTTACAAAAACATAGTAGCTGCTTGTTGTAAATTTTCTGGCTTACCTACATCAATTAATTTAGTATGGCTATGTTGATAGCATTTAATATTGTGCTGTGCTGCTAAACTTAAATAAACATCTATCATAGAAAATTTGCCTTGCTGATGTATTAAATTTAATAAGTCAGTATTAATTATGTGTATGCCACTAAAAGCTTTTTCTTGTAATGTGTTGGCGTTTCTTGGTAGCTTTTCTTCTTGTGTTTGTTTGTTTCTCCATCCACATAAATTATTTGCATCATCAAACAATAAATATCTAGATGATGTTCTGTCTGTAACAGCTAATGTAGCTAATGCTTTGGTTTGTATATGCTGTTGTATCATTGCTTGTATAGATAAGTCTGTAAGCATATCTACATTCATCAATAAAAAATTTTCTTCTTCTTTAAAATACCAAGCTGCGTTTTTTAAACCTCCCCCTGTTTCTAAAATTTCATCTTCTTTACTAATAGTTATATTACTACCCCAACCATTATTTTCTTTAACAGCAGCTATAATTTGCTCTGCAAAATGATGCACATTTACAATTACATTCTCAATACCAAACTGCTGTAAGTATTCAATATTTCTTTGCAATAAAGTTTTATTATTAACAACAGCCAATGCTTTAGGATGCTTGTCTGTAAAGGGTTTTAGCCTTGTACCAAAACCAGCAGCTAATATCATGGCTTTATGTATATTTTGTTTCATTGTGTAAATTAGCTTCTTAACCAATTATCTTGATTGGTATGTTGTAAAATTACTTTTACATTAAATTTATTTCTTAAATGCCTTGCAGTTTGTTCTGCTGCATAAACACTTCTATGTTGGCCTCCTGTACAACCAAAATTTATCATAAGATTTTTAAAATCTCTTTCTATATAATTTTCAACATTAATATCTATTAAGTCCCACACACTATTTAAAAATGTACTCATTTTAGTATGCTGCTCTAAAAAATCTTGTACAGGTTTATCTTTTCCTGTTAAAAATTTATAAGCATCTTGTCTGCCAGGATTTAAAATTCCTCTCATATCAAAAACAAAACCTCCACCATTTTCTGAATCATCAGTAGGTATTCCTTTTTTATAACTAAAACTATTGATGGTAACTACTAAAGGTGTTGTTTCTGTAGCTTTTATAGGTGTAAATTTTTTTACAGTGCTTTGGCTAATAATTATTTTTAAAACTCTATCAAACTCAGGAGTAGAAATACCAACTTTTTTATTTTCTAAAAAGTACGTAAGGTTTTGTAATGCTAAAGGAATACTGGTTAAAAAATGTGCTTTCCTCTCGAACAAACCTCTAAAACCATAAGCACCCAAAACTTGTAAAAGCCTAATTAAAACATAGCCATTATATTGATTTATAAAAACAGTTCGTTCTATTTTTTTGGGTAAAAGTTTTTCTGCTTCATCAATATAAAAGTGCAATAATTCATCTTTCCATTCATTGGGTAAATTAGCTTTTGCTTGCCATAATAATGAAGCTACATCGTATTGTAAAGCACCCTTCATACCTCCTTGAAAATCTATAAAACTTAGTTTATCATTATTTAGCATAATATTTCTACTCTGAAAATCTCTGAACATAAAATATTTATGCTCTGTGTACGATAGGTAAATACTTAATGCTTCAAAATCTTTTAGCATTGCTTGTTTATCGTAAGGAATTTTTAGTGTATCTAAAAAATAATATTTAAAATAAAGCAGGTCGCTAAAAATGGCTTCTTTGCCAAACTCTTGTGCAGTAAGGCATAGAGAGTAGTCTAAACCTTCATCTCCTTTAATTTGTATTGCAGCTAATTGTTGTAAACTTTTTTTAAATAAATTAAAAACATTATCACTTAATCCTTGTTCTTCTAATTTATTTAAGAGAGATGCAGAGCCTACATCTTGCTGAATATATATTTTAACATCATCACTTACACATAATATTTCTGGTACAGCAATTCCTTTTTGTTTAAAATGTTTTGCAAATGCTATAAAGGTTTTATTTTCTTGTACATTCTCGTTATAAGTAGCAATAAATGTTTGGTTGTTAAAATAAATTCTAAAATAAATTCTATCGCTACCGCTTTGTTGTAACTTTTCTATGTTTAAGGCAGGTTGCTTATTCCATTGTGTAAATAAGGTTTGAATATTGCTAATAATAGTGCTCATACTAAAATTTAATTATAACGAAAGTAGCTATATTTTTTTCAGCATTAATAGGTAAGATTGATGAAACAATTGCAGTTGTAAAATATTTTACTCACCAATTTTTTCTTTTGCCCAATTAAGTGCAATAGCTAATTGTTCTTCTCTTGTAAGTAAACTATTATCTAATACAATTGCATCATCAGCTTTTTTTAAAGGGCTAATAGCTCTGTTGCTATCTATATTATCTCTCTCTAATAAGTTTTGTTTAATTGCTTCTTTAGTAATAGTTGGATTGGTTAATACTAATTCTTTGTACCTTCTTTCTACACGTACATCAATATTTGCAGTAACAAAAATTTTTAATTCTGCCTGAGGAAAAACTGTTGTACCAATATCTCTGCCATCCATTACAATACCTTTTTGTTTGCCCATTTGTTGTTGTTGTAATACAGCAAACTCTCTCACTTCTTTTAACGTACTTACGCTACTTACATTTTGGGTTACAGGCAAATCTCTTATAATAGTTTCTACATTTTCATTATTCAAATACATATCGCTAAAACCCTTGTCTGCATTAAATTTAAAGCTAAGTTGAATTTGTTTTAATGCTTCATTTATTTGTAATGAATTATTGGTATTAATATTATTTCTTAAAAAGTATAAAGTAATTGCACGATACATAGCACCTGTATCTACAAACACATAATTTAATGTATTAGCTAATTGCTTGGCTAAAGTACTTTTACCACAAGAAGAAAAACCATCAATGGCTATTATAATTTTGTTCATGCTGTTTTGCAATACACTAATTGCTGAGATAATTTATTAATAATTTTTTAGAAATGCTTTTACTTTTTCTTGTACTGTATTGCTTAGTGGCACTACAGGCAAACGAAGCATATTTTGTATTAACCCTAACTCGTATAAAAAACCTTTAACACCAGCAGGATTATTTTCTACAAATAATAAATCATAAGCTGCTAAAAGTTTGTAATGAATTTTTCTTGCAGCAGCAAAATCATTTTTTAAACCATACTGAATCATTGCAGCAAAATCTTTAGGAAAACAATTTGCTGCAACACTTATTACACCATCCATACCACAAGCTAATTGTGGCATTACCAAAGCATCGTCTCCACTAACAACTAAAAAATGTTCTGGTCTGTCTCTTAAAATTTGCATACACTGATTCATATCATCACTTGCTTCTTTAATACCTCCAATATTTGCCACTTCATTTGCTAAACGAATAGTAGTAGCAGCACTAACATTACGTCCTGTACGTCCTGGTACATTATAAATTAAAATTGGTTTAGGACTTGCTTCTGCTAAAGCTTTATAATGTTGAAAAATTCCTTCTTGACTTGGTTTACTATAATATGGCGATGCACTTAAAACTGCAGCAGCTTTATCTAATGGATAATTTGCAAAATCTTTAATTAATTGATTTGTATTATTGCCACCAATACCAACAACAACAGGTACTCTGTTATTTACTTTGTCAAAAGTATATTTTACAATGTCTAATTTTTCTTGCTTATCTAAAACTGGAGTTTCGCCAGTTGTACCAAGTGTTACAATAAAGTTGATACCACCATCAATAATAAAATCTATGAGCTTACCTAAAGCATCATAATCTACAGATAAGTTTTGTTTAAATGGTGTAATAATTGCTACACCTGTACCACTTAATTGAGAACGTAAAGACATTTAATATAAAATTTAGCAGGTTTAAAAAAGAAAATTTATAGACAACAAAAGTAGTTTTCTTTTGGTAAATATTAGGTTTTAGTAAAGCAGTTAAATGATTAATTTGTTTTAGGCGATAAAGTTTCGTAACCTCTTACATTTTTGCCTTCCATAAAATTAAAAAATGCTTTGTTGCAAACTTTATTACCACCAGGTGTTGGATAATTTCCTGTAAAATACCAATCGCCAGTATTGGCAGGACAACTTTTATGTAAATCTTCTATGGTTTGATAAATTACCTGAACAGGAATTTTTATATCTGAAGGTGTTATTAATTGTGCAATTTTATCTGTAATTTCTTGTGTAGTAAATGGCTTGTAAACTAAACGTACTACATTTTCTGTATGTAGTTGATTAGTTCTTTGCAGTTCTTTTATTTTATCATACACATCTGTAAGAATATTCTCCATATTTCTTTCTTTAAGTAAAGCAACAGCAGCTCTAAATGCAATAAAGTCGCCCATTTTACTCATATCTATACCATAACAATCTGGATAACGAATTTGTGGAGCCGATGAAACAATAATAATTTTTTTAGGCTGCAAACGAGAAAGCATAGTAACAATACTTTGTTTTAATGTAGTACCTCTTACAATACTATCATCTATCACTACTAAAGTATCTTCATTTTTTCTTACAGTACCATAAGTAATATCATAAACGTGTTGTACCATTTCGTCTCTGCTGGCATCTTCTGTAATAAAGGTTCTAAGTTTTACATCTTTAATTGCAATTTTTTCTTGACGAATTTTTCTGTTAATCATTTCCTCTAATTTCTCTTCATTTACATTTCCATTCCAACTTAAAATTCTTTCTACTTTTATTTTATTCAAATATTCTTCCATGCCTTTTACTAAACCATAAAAAGCAATTTCTGCTGTATTAGGTATATAAGAAAAAATAGTATTTTTTAAATCGTAGTCTATATTATCTAAAACAGTTTTGCTTAAGCAATGTCCTAATGCTATTCTTTCTCTATAAATTTCTTCATCGCTACCTCTACTAAAATAAATTCTTTCAAAACTACAAGCACGTCTTTCTTTAGGTGTTATAATTTCCTCTATTTTATATAACCCTTTATCATCTACAATTAAAGCATGTGCTGGTAATAATTCTTGTACTTGATTTTCGCCAACATTAAAAGCAGTTCTAATAGCAGAACGTTCACTTGCAGCTACAATAAACTCATCATTAATAAAATAATAAGCTGGTCTAATACCATTTGCATCTCTCATTACAAAGCTGTAACCATTACCTAAAAGTCCACCAATTGTAAAGCCACCATCAAATAAAGCAATAGATTTTTTTAAGAGTTGTACTACATTAGCATTATTAGGGCTTATTTCATCTTCTTTAATTAAAAAATGATGAATAGTTTCCATCATTGCAGCTAAATCGCTTTGTTGCTGAAATTCATCAGGATTAATATTTAATAAACCATATAACTCATCTGTATTTACTAAATTAAAATTTCCTGCAAGAGCTAAATTTCTGCCTGGCTGAATATTTCTTTTTATAAATGGATGACAATATTCTACATTATTTTTTCCTTGTGTGCCATAACGTAAATGGCCTAACATTAACTCTCCAAGAATAGGTAAATGACCTTTTAATAAACCAGGATGTTGTTTAATATCTGACTGATATTTTTCTAACTCTGCAAGTTCTTGATTTACTTTTAAAAATATTTCTGCTATAGATTGTGGTGCACTGCTTCTTATACGATGCATGAAAGGATAACCTGCTTCTACATTTAATTTTACAGTAGCAATTCCTGCACCATCTTGACCACGATTATGTTGTTTTTCCATTAATAAGTACAGTTTGTTTAAACCGTACATAGCTGTTCCATATTTTTGAAGATAGTAGGAAAAAGGTTTACGAAGCCTGATAAACGCTAAACCACATTCGTGTTTTATAGCATCACTCATAAAAAAAGAATATATAAAAGTGAAGTGGCGAAGTTATACAACTTCGCCACTATTACAATGTTTAATTATCTACTATCCGAATTTAATTTTTCTGCCAAAAACAAAAACTCTCGTACAAAAGTATCTATAGGTAATTGAAATTTTTCGTCAATCAATTTTCCAGATATATCAAATTTTTGATCTACATGTGGTGTTATTAGCAAATATGGCGATGCTATACCAAATAATGCAGGTATATAAAGTAGTAATTGCTGACTACTTCTTGCACCTCCTAAAGCTCCTGTACTTGTGGTAACAATGCCAAAAGCTTTTCTGCTTTGCTTAGGAAAATGATCGAATAAATTTTTTATTGCTGCTGTATAGCTTCCATTATACTCAGGTGTTACAATAATAAAAGCTTCTGCTTCAAACATTCTTTTGGCTAATGGCTTATACTCTTCTGGTGTTTCATCTATATTTTTAAATACTTTTTGAAAACTACCCAACTGAAAACTATTTAAATTAATTAACCCTATTTGATGTTTAGTTTGTGCTTTTAAAACTTGCTCTAAATGTAGAGCAGCTCTAATACTTACACTTTCTTTTCTTGGGCTACCTCCAATTATTTCTATCTTCATCTTTATCTTTTACTAAGTAATTATGGATGTAAAATTAAATATTAATTTTTGGGCATATTTAAAATTATCCAAATTCAACAATGGTATTTTATTGTTGTATCATTTGTACTGCTAATTGTAATCTTACTTCATCGCTTACTACAATACCACCAGTTTCTGTAGTTGCACTCCATGTTAATCCAAAATCTTTTCTGTTTATTTTTCCTGCAAGTTCAAAACCTAATTTAGTTTGTCCATAAGGATCTACAATTTTACCACCAAACTCTACGTTTAATACTACAGTTTTAGTTATATCTCTAATAGTTAAATTGCCTGTTAATTCAAAATTATCTGCTGATTTTGGAGCAATGCTTGTAGATTCGAAATGAAGTGTAGGAAATTTTTCTGCATTAAAAAAATCATTGCTTTTTAAGTGAGCATCTCTTTGTTCGTTATTAGTAGAAATGCTGTTTACATTAGCACTAAAAGTAATTTTTGCATCAGAAAAATCTTCTTTATCAGCTTGCATTGTAGCATTAAACTCTGTAAATTTTCCTGTAACATTCGTAATCATTAAATGTTTTACTTTAAAGTTAATTTCGCTGTGTGCTGTATCAATGTTATACGTTTTCATTGTTTTATATTTTAATAGTTATTAAATAAAATTTTATGCTTCAATTAAAACACCCATTTTACCCATTTGATAATCTTTAAATGCTTGTAAAATTTCTGTTTGTGTGTTCATTACAAAAGGACCATGAGCTGCAATTGGTTCTTTAATTGGTGTACCAGAGCCAATAAAAATTAAACTGTCTTTATTTGCTTTAATTGTTACTTCTTCTCCATCATTATTAAACAATACCATTTTTTTATTGGATACAATTTGATGGTTGTTTATCATCACTTCTCCTTCTAAAACATATAAAAGTGTTTGATGTGTAATAGGAAAGTTGAATGTAAATGTTCCGTTAGTTTTTATTTCTCCCATAGCTGTTGTAACATCTGTATATGTTGGTATATTACCTTTTACACCATTTAATACACCTGATGAAATACGAATGGTTGTTAGATTATCTTCTGTAACTATGGTAGGTGTTTCATCTTTTATAGATGAATAATAAGCTGGTTGCTCCATTTTATAAGCTGCAGGTGTATTTATCCAAACTTGTAAAATTTCTTGCTCTCCACCAAGTTCAAAAATATCTATAGGCATTCTTTCACTATGAATAATTCCCATACCTGCATTTATCCATTGTGTACCACCTGCATAAACAATTTGATTATTACCTCAACTATCTTGATGATGTATGCCTCCTTTATAAATAAATGTTACAGGACTAAAACCTCTGTGAGGATGTGGACCAACACCTTGATCTTCTACAGGTATATTTTTATTTGCCTTTGTTTTTCCATGATGAAATAAAAGAAATGGATCGTAATAACCATATTCTCTACTTGGTAATAACTCTTGAACATTAAATGTACCAACATTTGTAGCTGTACCTTCTAATATTGTATTTATTGTTTTAGTTTTCATATTGTTTATATTTATTTACATGTATATACATGTATTTTTATAAAAATTTTTAATCTTCTTTTTCTCTTACTTTTTCTAATAAAGCATTTAAAGTTGCAGCTTCATTATTATTAATAGTTAATAATTTATCGTATAACTCATTTACCTTAATGGTAGATGTAGCTAAAATATTTATACCTGTTTGGGTTAATTCAATTACTGTTTGTCTGCCATCTTCTTCACCCTGACTACGACGTACTAATTTTTTATCTTCTAACCTATCAATTATTCTTGGCACATTAGAGTTTTTCTCAATCATTCTAGAAGCAATATCTTTTACACACATTTGGTTAGGATGTTTTCCTTTTAATATTCTTAATACATTAAACTGTTCATGAGTTAATCCAAAATCTTTCAACTCTTTACATGTCATAGTTTTTAACCACCATGCAGTATATAAAATATTTAACCCTGCTTTCTGCACTTCGTTTCTAAATTTATTGCTTTGTATTGCTTGTTCTAATTTCATTTGATAATGCAAATATACATGTATGTACATCTAATTTCCAAATTTTATTTTTCTTGTTCACTTAAATAATTGTTAATCAGCAAAAATATTTTGCTGAAAGTATGATTATAAAAGCACTTATTTTTGAAATATAAACTTTAGATATATTTTGAATATAGCAACACTTTATCAATTATTCTTAGCACATCCTACCATATCTACAGATAGTAGAAATATTCAACAAGACAGTATTTTTTTTGCATTAAAAGGAGGCAATTTTAATGGCAATCATTTTGCATTAGAAGCCTTGCAAAAAGGTGCAGTTTATGCAGTGGTTGATGAGCCTGTAAATCCTACTTCTGAAAAAATTATTTTGGTAAATGATGTTTTAGAGACCTTACAGCAATTAGCAAAATATCATAGACAACAATTTTCTATTCCTTTTATTGCAATTACAGGCAGCAATGGAAAAACAACAACTAAAGAATTAGTAAGTACTGTATTAGCAACTCAATTGACAACTTATACTACCCAAAAAAATTTAAACAATCATATTGGAGTACCACTTACTTTATTAAGTATTAAAAAAGATGCAGCCATTGCAGTAATTGAAATGGGTGCTAACCATCAAAAAGAAATTGAAAGTTATTGTAATTATACATTGCCAACACATGGCATTATTACTAATTGTGGTAAAGCACATTTAGAAGGTTTTGGTGGAGAAGAAGGTATAAGAAAAGGTAAAGGAGAATTATTTTCTTTTTTAAAAATAAATGGTGGTACAGCATTTATTAATGACGATGCTGATTACTTAAAAGAAATGAGTATTGGAATTAATGAAGTAATAAAATATGGTACTAAAAATGGTTTAGTGCAAGGCAAAGTTGTACAGTCTAATCCTTATCTTTCTGTTGCATTAACTATTCATAAAGAAACTGTTTTATTAAACACACAATTAGTTGGCGATTATAACTTACCTAATATACTTTGTGCTGTTGCTGTTGGTGTGCATTTTAAAATTTCTTTAGCAAATATTAAACAAGCAATTGAAGCTTATACACCTACAAATAGCAGAAGCCAATTAATAACAAAAGATAGTAATCACTACATTTTAGATGCTTATAATGCAAACCCAAGTAGCATGAAAGTAGCTATTGAAAATTTTGCTCAAATACAAGCTTCACAAAAAGTGGTAATGTTAGGTGCAATGATGGAGTTAGGCAATGCAAGTGTACAAGAACATCAAAACATTGTAAATTTATTAGCACAATATAATTGGCATAAAGTAGTATTAACAGGTGGAGATTTTGCATTTGTAAAACACAATTATATTTATATGAAGGATGCAGCAGATGCAGGTGAATGGCTTAAGCAACATAATTTTACTAATACTTATTTTTTAATTAAAGGCTCCAGAAGTATTCAAATGGAAAAAGTTTTAATCTAAAATTTAAATTCAAAAATTACTTTTGCAGCTATGGGTAAGCAAAAAAAGAAGTTGTTTTTATTGTCTGTAGTGCAAAATAAATGTCCACGTTGTAGAGAAGGAAATATTTATGTTTCTAAAAATCCGTATAAATTAACAACTGCCTTTACCATGCACAAAGCTTGTGCTGTTTGTGGGCAACCTACAGAAATTGAAGTAGGTTTTTATTATGGTACAGGTTATGTTAGTTATGCATTATCTATTGCATTTTTTATTGCTTCATTTATATTTTCTACTATTTTTTTGGGTTTAACATTTAAAGATAATAGTGTATTGTGGTGGTTAATCATTTCGTGTATTTTATTGGTTTTTTTACAACCAATAATAATGCGTTTATCAAGAAGTATTTGGTTAAGCTTTTTTGTAAAATATGATGCTAATTGGAAAGAGAATATTATAGAACATCATGAAAGAGTTAATGAAAGTGGTAAAGGTAAATTTCAAGTATAAACGCTTTTTGTATTTACTTAATTTTTATTTGCAATAAATTTTTACTGTCTGTAATAATTATTTTTTCGTTTTGCAAAAAATCTAACACATGCAAAACTTTTTCTTGTTTTATAGCAGGTAATTTATTTAATAATTCTTTTAAGGTTAGCTGATGTTGTTTAAGTGTTTGTAAAATTTGTTGTTCTATTTTTTTAAACTCTCCTTTAGCTAATAATTGTTTATGGTTAGCTATACAATTATCGCAAAAATTACAATTTCTTACAGTAGTATCGCCAAAATAATTAGCTATAAATTTACTTCTACAAGCTGTTGATAAATGAATATATTCTCGTAAAGTATCTATTCTTTGTTTATATAATTTTTTTCTTTCTTCATACTGCTTCATATCAATATATAAACTACTTACAGGAGCTCTGTTTAAAATAAAAAATAATTGAGGAGCAT
This sequence comes from Bacteroidota bacterium, assembly GCA_963169635.1. Lineage (GTDB taxonomy): Bacteria > Bacteroidota > Bacteroidia > Chitinophagales > Chitinophagaceae > UBA1930. Next base: position 107,611 of record CAUJDL010000041.1, on the reverse strand, counting down.
TTTTTTGTTGGGTATATTCAATAATTTTTTGCTGATGTAAGGCTTGTAAGTTTTCATGTATTTTACTGTATGGCAGTTTACAAACTTTGGCTAAAAGTTTTTCATTAATAGTTACAGCATTTTCATAAATTCCTTCATAAGTTCTTAGTAAAGTTTTCATTACTAACTCTAACTGAGGGTGTGTGTTTTCTATGTTATTGATAGTATGTTTATCTGCAGTAAACACAACCTTACTTTGCAAAAAAACATTTTCGTTAAAAGTAATATGACCTTGATTTTCTAAAAGTTTTAAAGTATTAATTACCAAATTAGCTTCTAATTTAAAGTTGTTGCAAAAGGTTAATAAATCAAAATCGTAATAATTGCCTTCGCCTGTACCTTCTGGTATTTGTAAATAATTAGCAATAGCTTGATATACTTTTTTAATAGCTTCTATTGTTGGAAATTTACTATCTGGCAAAAAAGCTAATTCTTCTTCATCTTTAATTTGGTATAATAAAATGGCATAAGCTTTTTTTCCATCACGTCCTGCTCTGCCTGCTTCTTGATAATAATTTTCTAAACAATCTGTAAGATGAAAATGAATAACAGTTCTTACATCTGGTTTATCAATACCCATTCCAAAAGCATTGGTACAAACCATTACACGTATTTTATTTTGTATCCAATTATTTTGTTTTTCACTTCTTTCTTTTTGTGTAAGTCCTGCATGATAATAATCTGATGATATTTGATGCTGCTGTAATAACAATGCTACTTTTTTAGTTTCTTTTCTGTTTTTACAATAAATAATACTACTACCATTTACTTTTTGTAAAATTTCTAATGCTTTATTTATTTGGCTGGCAACTTTAAAAACAGAAAAAGATAATTTAGGTTTTTCAAAAGATTGAGCAAAAACATTTGCATTATTAAGTAATAATTTATCTATAATATCTTTTTGTACAATAGGTGTTGCAGAGGCAGTTAAAGCAATAATAGGTACATTGGGCAACTCATTTCTTAAAGTAGCAATTTTTAAATAAGGAGGCCTAAAGTCGTATCCCCATTGACTTATACAATGAGCTTCATCTACAGCTATTAGGCAAATATTTAATGCAGGTAAATAATCTTTAAACAGATTTGTTGCTAATCTTTCTGGCGATATGTACAGAAATTTATATGCTCCTTGAGTAGCTTGTTGTAGTGTTTGTTTTACATCAAAAAAACTCATACCACTTGTAATAGCTACTGCTTGTATATTTTTTTTATGCAGGTTTTCTACCTGATCTTTCATTAAAGCAATGAGTGGAGAAATTACTAAACACAAACCATCTAATAATAAAGTAGGTACTTGAAAACAAACAGATTTACCTCCACCTGTTGGCAACAATGCTAATACATCTTTTTTTGCTAATACGGCTTGAATAATGTTTGCTTGTTCGCCTCTAAATGCGTTGTATTTCCAATACTGTTTTAATATTTGCAATGCATCATTACTCATACACATTGCAATAATAACAATAAGTTTTTGGGCTAAAAAGAAACTAATAGTAATTTATCAATCACTAAAGCAGTATTATATTTTCTTTCTTTCTAAAATAGAAAAACTACTTTCTTCTTTTATAATAGTATTTTTTAAAGTGCCAATATGGTCAATACTCATTTCTACAACATCTCCTTCTTTTAACCATTGTTCTTGATATGCTGGATTATTTAATTTTCCTGTACCATTTAATTCTAAGAAACAACCAGTGCCAACTGTTCCACTACCTATTACATCGCCAGGATAAATATTTGCACCATAACTACAACGTTCAATAATTTCTGCAAATGTCCAATCCATATCACCTACATTACCTTCACTTACTTGAATACCATTAACACTGCACTTCATAGTAAGATTCCAAGATTTACCAATATGATTTTCTTTTGCAGGTATTTCGTAAGGTGCTAATTCATCTAAGGTTACAAGGCATGGACCAATAACAGTACAAAAATCTTTTCCTTTAGCAGGACCTAAGTTTAATAACATTTCTTCCATTTGCAATCTTCTTGCACTCATATCATTCATAATCATTAAACCACCAATATATTCATCTGCTAATTCAGCAGGAATATTTCTGCCTGCTTTACAAATAACAATAGCAGCTTCTAATTCAAAATCTAATTTTTCAAAATGGTCGGGCATACAATAAATATTTCCTTCGCCTTGTATGCTATGATGATTAGTAAAATAAAAAATAGGATATTGATCAAACTCTGCAATCATATCTACTTTTCTATTTCTTCTGGCAGCAGCTACGTGTTGGCGAAAAGCATAACCATCTCTACAACTTGTAGGAAAAGGTATAGGTGCCAAAATATTTAATTCACTTAAATCTATTCCATGTTCTTGATGTATTGTACCATCTTTTATTGCTTCATTAACTCTTTGTGCTAAAGGAAACATATCGTCCCAATAATTTAAAAACATATTCATATTACCTGGTAATTCAGGATGCACAATATCGCAATCGTATAAACGATTATCTACTAAAAAAGCTAATTGATCATGTTCATTTTTTAAATAAGAAACTAGTTTCATTGCTCATAAAGTTTTAAGTGTTGCGAAAGTAAAAGATTATACTGGTATATACCAATTTATACAACGAAGGTTTTATAGGGTAATTTTTAAAAATAGTAGTTAAATAAAACTCATTATAATACCAATTTTTATATAAAATGATTGAATTATACAATAAAATACATCGTAATACTTGCCACAATTTTAATTTGATGTATTTTCACGGCTCTAAAAATTAATTGTGTAATTTTTTTATTATGGCAGAAGTTATTTTAATGCCTCGTTTAAGCGATACAATGACAGAAGGTGTTATTGCTGCATGGCATAAACAAGTGGGTGATTCAGTAAATAAAGGAGATGTTTTAGCAGAAATAGAAACTGATAAAGCAACATTAGAATTAGAGAGTTATCAGCAAGGAACATTACTACATATTGGTGCACCTAATGGTGGTAAATTATTAGTGAATGATTTATTAGCTATCATTGGTAATAAAGGAGAAGATATTAGTGCATTATTTACAAAACAATCAAATGCAAATAATGTAACAACTGAACCAGCAGTAGCAACAACAACTACACCAATACAAGAACAAGCAGCAGCAACAGAAAGTAAAAGCTTTGATGAAGTAGTATTAATGCCTCGTTTAAGTGATACAATGACAGAAGGCGTTATTGCAAGTTGGCAAAAAAATATTGGCGATACCGTAAAAAAAGGAGATATTTTAGCAGAAATAGAAACTGATAAAGCAACACTTGAATTAGAAAGTTATAAAGAAGGAACTTTACTATATCAAGGTGCTAATGCAGGAGAAAAAATTTTAGTAAATGATTTGCTTTGTATTATAGGCAAACAAGGAACAGATATAAATACCATTATTAATGCTGTAAAAAATGATGGTACAAAAGCAAGTACAAATATTGCTACACCACAAACAAGTAATACTACAACAGCAGAACCTATTACAACTTCAGTAACAGTAGTTAATGAAGGAAGAGTTATTGCATCGCCATTAGCTAAAAAAATAGCTCAAGAAAAAGGTGTTGATTTAAAATATGTAAAAGGTAGTGGCGATAATGGAAGAATAATTAAAGCAGATGTAGATGCTTATACTCCATCAACAATTGCTGCAACTAACACTACACAAGTAGCAACTACAATTGCTGCACCAATAACTAGTGGTACAGAAAGTTTTGATGAAGTACCAGTAAGCCAAATGCGTAAAGTAATTGCTAAAAGATTAGCAGAAAGCAAATTTGCAGCACCACATTTTTATCTTACTATGAGTATAGATATGGATGAAGCAGTTGCTGCACGTACAAGATTAAATGCAGATGGTAAAACAAAAATTAGCTTTAACGATTTAGTTTTAAAAGCTACTGCAATTGCATTAAAACAACATCCTAAAGTAAATAGTAGTTGGTTAGGCGATAAAATTCGTTTTAATCATCATATACATATTGGTGTTGCTGTAGCTGTAGATGAAGGTTTATTAGTACCTGTAGTACGCTATGCAGATACATTAAGCCTAACACAAATTGCTGCACAAGTAAAAGATTATGCACAAAAAGCAAAAGACAAAAAATTACAACCATCCGATTGGGAAGGCAATACTTTTACTATTAGCAATTTAGGTATGTTTGGTATAGAAGAGTTTACTGCAATTATCAATCCTCCAGATGCTTGTATTTTAGCTGTTGGTGGTATTGCACAAGTACCAGTTGTTAAAAATGGTACTATTGTAGCAGGTAATGTTATGAAAGTTACTTTAAGTTGCGATCATAGAGTTGTAGATGGTGCTACAGGATCTGCATTTTTACAAACACTTAAAAGCTTATTAGAAGAGCCTTTAAGAATGATGCTTTAATTTATTTTCTTTTTTTAAAGAACAATTTTTTAAAACGATTTCATTAATAAATGAAGTCGTTTTTACTATAATAAAAATTATATCAAGTGTCTGAAAAAAATAATTTTATAGACCAAATAAGAATTTTTTGTAGAAGTGGGCATGGTGGTGCTGGTGCAAAACATTTTATGCGTAATAAATTAACTGCAAAAGGTGGACCAGATGGAGGTGATGGAGGTAGAGGAGGTCATATAATTTTAAAAGGCAATGCACAACTTTGGACTTTACTTCATTTACGCTATTACAAAAATGTATTAGCCAAAAATGGAGAAAATGGAAGTGGCAGTAATTGTACAGGAAAAGATGGCGATGATATAATTATTGAAGTACCCTTAGGCACTATTGCTAAAGATGAAGAATCAGGAAAAATAGAAGCAGAAATTTTAGAAGATAAACAAGAGATTGTTTGGTTAAAAGGTGGTCGTGGTGGTTTAGGTAATCAGCATTTTGCTAGACCAACAAATCAAGTTCCTGAACATGCACAACCAGGAGAAGAAGGTGTAGAAGGTTGGAAACAATTAGAGCTGAAAGTATTGGCAGATGTAGGTTTGGTGGGTTTTCCTAATGCTGGGAAATCTACTTTATTAAGTGTAATCACTGCTGCTAAACCTAAAATTGCTAACTATGCTTTTACTACACTTACTCCTCAATTAGGTATAGTACAATATAGAGATGATAAAAGTTTTTGTATTGCAGACTTACCAGGAATTATAGAAGGAGCTGCAGAAGGCAAAGGTTTAGGTCATAGATTTTTAAGACATATTGAAAGAAATAGTTGTTTGCTTTTTATTATTCCAGCTGATAGCCTACATCATAAAAATGAGTTTAATATTTTATTAAATGAATTAAAAGAATATAATCCTGAATTATTACATAAAGATATTTTAATAGCTATCAGCAAAAGCGATATGCTTGATGATGAACTGAAAAAAGAAATTAAAAAAGAATTGCCTAAAAATATTCCTCATTTATTTATTTCTTCTGTTACACAAACAGGCTTAACAGAATTGAAAGATGCACTCTGGAAAATTTTAAATAAACCAACTACTACTTAACCATTGATAAAATTATTTGGCTAAAATTTTTAAGTATGATTAATTTTAGCAAATGCAGCCATCCACATCATCAAGAATACAATCTATTGATATACTTCGTGGCATTGTAATGATTATAATGGCCTTAGACCATACAAGAGACTTTTTTAATACAATTTCTTACGACCCATTAGACTTAACAAAAACCAATACAGCATTATTTTTTACAAGATGGATTACTCATTTCTGTGCCCCAATTTTTGTGTTTCTTGCTGGTACTAGTGCTTACTTATTTTTACAAAAAGGAAAAACCAAAAAACAAGCTGCCCAATTTTTATTTACCAGAGGTATATGGTTAATATTTATAGAAATATTTGTTATAGGCTTTGCTTGGAGTTTTGATATTACATTTTCATTTATTGGCTTACAAGTTATTTGGGCTATTGGTTGTAGTATGATTTTTTTAGCATTATTAATTTTCTTACCACCAATTTATATTGGCTTAATAGGTTTAATAATGATAATAAGCCATAATGCTTTTGATAATATACATGCAGAAAGTTTTGGCAACTTAAAATTTGTTTGGGCTGTTTTGCACGAACAACAATTTTTTGAATATGCAAATGAAAAATATATTGGTACATTATATCCTTTAATTCCTTGGTTAGGTGTAATGGCTGTTGGCTTTTGGTTTGGTACATTATATAAATTAACAGTTGATGCTCGTAAAAAAATAATGTATGTTTTAGGAATTACTTGTTTGTTATTTTTTGTTTTAATTAGATATAATAATGTTTATGGCGATTTAAATATTTGGATTAAACAAGATAGTGATATTAAAACATTTTTATCTTTCATCAATTGTACCAAATATCCTCCATCATTATTATTTTTATTAATGACACTGGGTATTGCTTTTATTGCTTTAGCATTATTAGAAAATGTACAAAATAAAGCTACACAAATAATTAAGGTTTATGGCAAAGTACCTTTCTTCTATTATATACTACATCTCTTTTTAATTCATGCTTCTTCATTAATAGGATTGTATATTATGCAAACAATATTTAAAAAAGAAACATTTACCTGGGGTACTAATTTATCTACTGTATATATAGCATGGATATTTATTGTTGCTGCATTGTATTATCCTTGTTATTGGTTTATGCAGTTAAAACAACGTAGAAAAGATTGGTGGCTAAGTTATTTATAAACCCTTACCATTTAGCTACAATTTTTAAATTTATTAGTCTTGGTGTAAGCCTGTTAGGCATTGCAAATGTGTTGTTTTGAAAATCTTTTATTAGTAAGTAACTAATTGTATTAGGTCTGTCTATTAAATTAAAAATTTCTAAGCTAGCCCAAATACTTTCAAAATTTCTAAAGGGGCTATAGCTTCTTCTATTCTGTTTTTCTGGTTGTAATAGTAATGCACTTAAACCAATATCTACACGTATATAAGGCTCTATAATTAAAGCATTTCTATATTTAATACTTCCAGGAATATTGTAAGGCAAATTACTACCATACAAAGTATTCATATAAAATTTTATATGCTTATTGGTACTTAAATAATCTTGAAAAAACATACCAAAAGTTATCAGTCTATCAGTTGGTCTTCTTAACCATCCTACATTTACTAAAGAGCTATCAATTGGTTTGTTGTTATTATCTAAAGTGTATTGATAGTAGGTATCATTATTTAAATTTTCTTTTGTATTCATAATACCAAAGCTTATCCAACTTTCTGCATCTTTTACAAGTTCGCCATAAAGCCTTGTTTCAATACCTACAGCATAAGCTTTGGCTTCGTTTTCGCCAAAATATCTTAGTCTTACATTATCAATATCGTAAGGTACTACATTCCATAAATTTTTATAATATGCTTCAGTTGTAATTCTTGCAGGTCGTTGAAACATAGTAAAATTATAATCTAACCCTGCACTCACTTGCCAACTTTTTTGTGCTTTTAAATTTGTATTTAAACTGCCATCATACCTTCTTAACTCTCTATAAAATGGTGGTTGATAATACATGCCAACAGCACCTTTAACTACTAAATCTTTTTTGCTTTGTGGTATAAAAGAAAAGCTAACTCTTGGTGAAAGAAAAAACTCTTTATTTAAATCGTTATAATTAAAACGTAAGCCAGCTTGTAAAGTAAAATCTGTATTATTTTTAAATTGAATATTGTCTTGTATATAACCACTAATTCTTGTAACATTTAATCTTGTAGCACCTTTTAATACTTTATTTAGTTGTAAGCTTGTTAATGTATAAGGCAGTGCATAACCTGCACTATCAGTATATTCCCATTCATTTAGTTTATCATCTATATATTGTTTTTGTATGTTACCACCCCATTGTATAAAATGATTTCCTTTGTTTAAGCTTCCTTTATGTCCTGCATCCCAAACTGTAATATTTAAATTGTTTCTTGCATAGTTTTGAAATAATCCTGCACCTAAAGGATTGCTGATTAAACCATAAGTACTACTGCCTTTATCAAAATCTCTATCGCCAAAAAGATAAGCTCCTGTAATATCTATATTTTCTTTTTCGTTGTTATTAAAACGACTTAACATCCATTTTAATCTAAGGTTTTTATTAGGTTGATAAGTAGTTGATACACCTATAAAATTTGTTGTATATGCATCTTTTTCTTTTCCATCAAAATAAATATCTAACCCAAAATTTGCTGTATAAAAAGGAGAGAATACAGAGCTGGATAATTTACTTTCTTCTGGTACTAAAGTAAATTTCGTTGCAGATAAGTTGCCAAATAATTCTACCTCCCATTTACTATTTAGTTTATAATTTAAAAGAGCTTGAACATCTGATGATGATGGAATATAATTTCCTTTAGTTTCCTGACTACTTAATAAATTTCTGTTACTTCTATTTCTTACACCTATTAAATAAGTAAATTTATTTTTTGCTGTAGTTCCTTCTAAATGAAAGCCTTGCTCTAACAATCCTATATAAGTAGAGCCACCAAATTTTTTAGGTTTTTTATAAGTAATATCTAAAACACTACTCATTTTATCGCCATATTTTGATTGAAATCCTCCATTATAAAACTTAACACTATTGGTTAATTCTGGATTTATAAAACTTAAACCTTCTTGTTGTCCATTACGAATTAAATAAGGACGAAAAACTTCAAAATCATTTACATAAATTAAATTTTCATCGTAACTACCACCACGTACAGAGTATTGTGATGTAAGTTCATTATTACTACCAACAAAAATTTTTATTAACTGCTCTATACCTTGTATTGGCGAAGGATTAACACCTGCTTTTGAAGGATCTATTTGTACAGAGCCACTTTCTCTTCTTCTTCTATTATCTTTTACTTCTACCTCTTTTAGTTTAGACGTATCTTTTTTTAAACGAATAGTAATAAACTCAATTTCATTTGTATTTAGTATGATATTTTTTTGAATAGGCACATAGCCTGTATATGAAAAAATTAAACTTACTACTTTATTGGAGGGAATAATTATTTTAAAAAACCCAGTATCGTTTGTAATAGTACCTTGCTTTTTTCCTAATAATTCAATACTAACGTTGGTAAGAGGTTTGTGGTCTTCATCTACCACTTTGCCTGTTAAAGTAGCAGTTTTTTGAGCATAAATTGCAGAAGAAGATAAGAGCAATAAAAAAATAAATATATTTAATACAAGCCTCATTTATAAGTATTTAAAGCTATGAAGATAAGAATTGAAGTCTTTCAATATTAATTGTATATTAAATTTACTCAAAAATAATCTGCTGAATATGTAAAAAATTCTTATTTTGCAAAACTTAAACTATTAAAATATGAAAAAATTATTTACCCTTTTCTTTCTTTCTTGTATTTTATATACAGGCATCAATGCACAAACTGTTATTGCACGTTGGAACTTTGAAGCATTAGATTTTTCAGCAGCTGCAGGAACTTCTTTTACAGTATCTACTGGTGATGTAGTTGCAGATTCTGGTGCTTTAGTTACTGGTTCAGTATTTTCTGCATTACATGCAGCTGCTACATCTACATGGAGCACACCTGCAGGCAATGGTTCTAGCAATAGTGCAAGTGGTAATGGTTGGGCTGCAGATGATTATTGGCAATTTAAAGTTAGCACTACCGGTTATAATTCTATTACTTTAGTTTGGGATCAAATGGGTAGTAATACTGGTCCAAAAACTTTTAAAGTACAATATAGTACAGATGGTGCTTCTTTTACAGATGCACCTGGTGGTCCTTATGATATTGCTAATGATTCATGGAGTGCTGGAACTTATAAACCTGTTTCTACACGTACTTTAGACTTAAGTAGTATAACAGCTTTAAATGATCAACCTTTTATTTATATTAGATTTACTTTAAATACAGGTAGTACTGCAATTAATGGAAGTGCAATTGCTTCTACAGGTACTTCAAGAATAGATAATGTTTATATTGGTGGTATTGCTATAGCTCCTTTAACACTTAACTCATTTACTGCTTCTGCAATTAATAATAAAGCTCAATTAAACTGGGCAACTACAGATGAAGTAAATGTTGCTGGTTTTGAAATTGAAAAAAGTACTAATGGTACAGAATTTAATAAAATAGGTTTTGTAGCTGCTAATAACAATAAAGTAAATAACTATAGCTATACTAACGATTTTAATGGTATTGTTTACTATCGTTTAAAAATGATTGATAAAGATGGTTCTTATAAATACAGCAAAATAGTAAGTTTAAATGGTAAACAAACTGTTAAGTTAGATGTATATCCTAACCCTGTAAGAAATGTTGCTACTTTATCTCATGAAAAAGCAACTGATAATGCATTTTTAAGAATTACTACTTTAGATGGTAGAAGCGTTTTAAATATTAATGTAAAAGATGGTGCTACACAAACAACTGTAGATGTTAGCAAACTTTTAAGTGGTAATTATATTGCTGTATTTAATAATAATGGCAATAGAAGTTCAGTACAATTTATTAAACAATAGTTTAAATACTTATCTTTAAAAAAGGCTGCTAAATAGCAGCCTTTTTTATTTGCACCATTACTATATGACTTCTTAATTTATAAAAGCCTTTTCATTTACAAATAATTATTTTTGTTGTCTTTAATTATTCATTATGCAAACAGATTTTTTAGTAATTGGTAGTGGTATTGCTGGATTAACTTATGCTTTAAAAGTAGCTAATCAATTTCCTGATAAAAAAGTTACTGTAATTACTAAAACTAATACAGCCGAAGAAACTAATACTAAATATGCACAGGGTGGTGTAGCTGGTGTTTGGAACGAAGCTAAAGACAGTTTTGAAAAACATATTGAAGATACATTAATTGCTGGTGATGGTTTGTGTAATAAAAATGTAGTAGAAATTGTAGTTAAAGAAGGACCAGATAGAATTAAAGAAATTATTGAATATGGTACTCGGTTTGATAAAGACGAAAAAGGTGCTTATGCTTTAGGTAAAGAAGGAGGTCATAGCGAATTTAGAATTCTGCATCATAAAGATGTTACAGGCAATGAAATTGAAAGAGCATTATTACAAACAGTAGCTAAAACAAAAAATATTTCTATCATTCATCATTGTTTTGTTTTAGATATTATTACACAACATCATTTAGGCTTTTTGGTTACAAAATCTACTTTAAATATTACCTGCTATGGTGTATATGTATTAAACCTTAATACTAATGAAGTAGAAAAAATTACTAGCAATATTACATTATTAGCTACAGGAGGTTGTGGTCAAACATACAGAGCAACAACCAATCCTAAAATTGCAACAGGCGATGGCATTGCAATGGTTTATCGTGCAAAAGGACGAATAGAAAATATGGAGTTTATACAATTTCATCCAACAGCATTATACGAACCTGGAGTATCTCCTTCTTTTCTTATTACAGAAGCTGTTCGTGGCGATGGTGGTATTTTACGCAATAAACATGGTGAGGCTTTTATGGAAAAATATGATAGCAGAAAAGACCTTGCACCAAGAGATATTGTTGCCAGAGCTATTGATAGCGAAATGAAGCGTACAGGTACAGAATATGTTTATTTAGACTGTCGCCATTTTGAAAAAGAAAAATTTATTCATCACTTTCCAAACATTTATGAAAAATGTTTAAGTATTGGTATAGATGTTATTCAACATCTAATTCCTGTTGCACCAGCTGCACATTATAGTTGTGGTGGAATTAAAACAGATGAAAATGCTTGTACCTCTATTCAAAATTTATATGCATGTGGCGAATGTGCAAGTACAGGTTTACATGGTGCTAATCGTTTAGCAAGTAATAGCTTATTAGAAGCAATGGTTTTTGCCCATAGAGCTTTTTTACATGTTAGTAATCATTATCAAACTTTACAAAAAAATATTGACAATATTACTATACCAGATTGGAACACAAAAGGAACTACAGAACCCAAAGAAATGATTTTAATTACACAAAGTTTTAAAGAACTTCAACAAATAATGAGCGATTATGTAGGTATTGTAAGAACAAATGTACGTTTGGCAAGAGCTATGAAACGATTAGATTTATTGTTTGAAGAAACAGAGCAATTATATCGTTCTACTAAAGTATCTCCTCAGCTATGTGAGTTAAGAAATCTTATAACAACAGGTTATCTTATTGTAAAAGCTGCAGAGTTTAGAAAAGAAAGTAGAGGCTTACATTTTAATACTGACTATCCTAATAAAAGCTCTTTATTGCAAAATATTGTTTTATAAGTAGCTAACAATTCAATCTTATTTTTCCACACTAACTCAATAGCTGTTATTATGCATTGATGCAATCACTAATTTGTGGAAACATAAATTTATATGCCATTAGTGCAAATTACACAACCCTACTATCAAGTAATTGATACATTTGATTTTGCTGAAGCAAGACAAAATATTTTAACCTCATCTAAAGCTCTTTTTGCATTAAAAGCATTTAATGAAAATGATGTTATTTGTCATTTTACCATTGCAGAAATTTTTAAATCTCCCACTTATTTAACTATTCAAAAAGGAGTAGATGAGCACATCATGATTGCTCCTACTAATTTACAACTCACTAATCATAGCTGTAATCCTAATGTATTATTTGATACAGATAAACTACAATTTATTTGTATTAGAAAAATAAATGTTGGCGATGAACTTTGCTTTTTTTATCCTGCTACAGAATGGGATATTTCTCAACCATTTGAGTGTTTATGTAATGCAGATAATTGTCTTAAAACAATACAAGGTGCAAAATATTTATCTAAAGAAATTTTAAGCAAGTATAGATTAACTTCTTTTATACAATCTATGATACAACAATATCATTAACCCAAAATACAAAACATGCACAGCTTATTAAATAATTATTTTGTTTGGGTATTAGCTCCTTTTATTGAAACAGAAGACGATAATATTAACTACTATTACGATTTTTCTCAAAGCATTGCAGAATATACCCAAACTTTTAAAGAATTAAATATTGAATGGAAATGGCAACCTATAAGTTTACATAATTATAAAACAGTGATAGATGAAATTGCCAATACAAAAATTTTAAAACAAAAATTAATTTTAAACCTCTGCGATGGCGATGAAACAAATAATACACCAGGTATTTCTATCATTAATTATTTAACAGAAAAGTCGTTATTATTTACTGGTGCCGATGCTTATTTTTATAATATTACTACATCAAAAATACCTATGAAAATGGCTTTTGATAAATGTAATGTTTTATCTGCAAAATGGCAAGCTATTGTAAATAACACACCACTATCAGCCAATATTTTTAATGAGTTGGGTTGTCCTATTATTTTAAAACCTGCTGTAAGTGGTGGTAGCATGGGTGTTGGAATAAATAATGTAGTTAAAAATATTGATGAATTAAATAATGAAGTATTGCATTTAATGCAAGGCTATCGTGGTTGGCAATTAACTGCTGATGGTATTATTGCAGAATCTTTTATTAATGGTGCAGAGTTTACTGTAATGATTGTTGGCAATTACGATAATCCATCAAATGCAATTATATATACACCTGTAGAAAGAGTTTTTCATACATCATTGCCCGATACTGAAAAGTTTTTATCGTTTGAAAGGCTTTGGGAAATTTATGAAAACGAATCACCCATGCCTAATCAAGAAAATTTTTATGAATATCGTATTCCAGATGTATCGTTACATAATACAATAAAAAATTTAGCATGGAATGCTTATGTAGCTTGTAGAGGCAAAAGCTATACAAGAGTTGATATTAGAATGGATAAACATACTCAACAAATGTATGTTTTAGAAGTAAATGCTCAATGTGGCTTAAGCGAAGATGAAAATTATACTTCTATTGGTGCTATTTTAAGAGCAAGTAATGTTTCATTTACACAGCTTATACAATCTATATTAATGAATACAATTATAGAAAATTCTGGCAGCTTATCTATTACAAAAAAAGCAGCAGTAGCATAAAACATTTTTTATGAAAGTATGTGTGCTTTTACCAGATTATTCAACCTCTAATGTAGATTATCAAAACTACGACCCTCCAAGAAATTTAGCTCCTTTATTACCCAAACATCAAGTAACAACTGTTTTCTTAAATAAACTTACTACTTATAAACAATTAAAATTATTAAGCAAACAAAATTTTGATATTTATATAAACTTATGTGAGGGATATTTAGAATGGGATGTACCAAGTATTGATGTTATTTATTCTTTAGAGTTATTAAACTTGCCCTTTACAGGTCCTACATCTGTTTTATACGACCCACCAAAAACTTTAATGAAATATGTTGCTTACTGCGAAAATATTTTAACACCAAAATTTGTAGTTATAAATGCTTGTACAAATATTGAAAAAGAAATTAGTCAGTTAAAATTTCCACTTTTTGTAAAACCTGCTAAAGCAGGTGATAGTCTTGGTGTTGATGATTTTTCTTTAGTAAAAAATAAAAAGCAACTAAGTAAAAAAACAAACAATATTTTAAAAGAGTTTGATGAAGTTTTAATAGAAGAATATATATCTGGCAGAGAGTTTACTGTTTTAGTAATAGCAAATAAAGATGGTAAAACTATTACAGCATTAGAGCCTATTGAATATATTTTTCCTGAAGGAAAACATTATAAAACATATGCATTAAAAACAGCAGAGTTACATACAGATGCTAATGTACTTGTAAAAGATAAATCACTTTCTTTAAAACTTAAAAATGCTGCTACAAAAATTTTTAAAGGCTTTAATGGTAAAGGTTATGCAAGATTAGATTTTAGAATGAACAGCCAGCATGAAATTTATTTTTTAGAAATTAATTTTACATGCTCTGTATTTTATACAAATGGCTACGAGGGTAGTGCAGATTATATTTTAAAATTAAATGGTTATGGTCAGCAAAAATTTTTACAGCATATTATTAAAGAAGGAATAGAACGACATGCTCAACAACAAAAAAAATATGTAGTAAAAAGCAATGCTACTAATGGTTATGGCATTTATGCAACTAAAGAAATAAAAAAAGGAACCATTATTTTTAAAGGTGAAGAAGCCAATCATCGTATAGTAACAAAAAAATTTGTAGATAAAAATTGGAGTAAAAAAGAAAAAGAAGTTTTTAAACATTATGCCTATCCAATAAATAAAGAAGTATATATTTTATGGAGTTTGCATCCATCAGAATGGGCACCACAAAATCATAGTTGTCATGCTAATACAGCTTATAATGGTTTAAATGTTATTGCTACAAAAAATATTAAAGCCAATGAAGAGCTAACTATTAACTATGCTCATTTTTTAGACGAAACAGCTCAACCATTTCAATGCAATTGTAAAAGCAAAAACTGTATGGGTTTAATAAAAGGAAAAAAAGGAAATGGAATAGGTAAATAAAAATTAGGTTTATACTATTGTTAATGATTAAATTTGATAATATTATCAACTAAAACTTTTTACTTATGGGAATGTTAAAAGAATTTAAAGAGTTTGCCATGAAAGGCAACCTTATTGATTTAGCTGTTGGTTTTGTTATGGGTGCTGCATTTACAAAACTTACAAGTGCATTTATAGATGGTATGGTAATGCCTATTGTTGGTATGCTACAAGGCAAAGACCTATCTGACTGGAAATATGTAATTAAAGAAGCTTCTGCAGAAAATGGTACTGCAGAAATTGCCCTTAAATATGGTACTTTTTTAACTGTAGCTATCGAGTTTATTATTGTTGCTTTTGTAATGTTTATGGTTATTAAAGCTATAAATAAATTAAAAAGAAAAGAAGAAGCTGCACCAGCTGCACCACCAGAACCTTCATCTACAGATAAATTATTAATGGAAATTAGGGATTCATTAAAAAAATAATTCCCCTATTTAAACAAATAAAAAAGGTTGTCTAACAAATCAGACAACCTTTTTCTTTTAACCACCTTTAGCTTTTATGTTATGGAGCTATTAACCTAAAACCATTTCCATGAATATTAACAATTTCAATTTTTTCATCTTCTTTTAAATACTTACGCAGTTTGGCAATATATACATCCATGCTTCTGCCATTAAAATAAGTATCGCTACCCCAAATTTTCTTTAATGCTCTTTCTCTTGGCAATAAATCATTTTTATGTTCTGCCAACATTTTTAATAAATCATTTTCTTTGGGTGATAGTGTTTGTGTTTTACCATCATGTATCAACTCTCTTAATTTAGGATTAAAATGATATGCTCCTAAATCAAACTCTATATTTTCATTTATTTTAGTTTCTTCTTCATTGCGTTTTAATATTGCTTTAATTTTCATTAGCAATACTTCGCTATCAAAAGGTTTAGTGATATAATCATCTGCACCTAATTTATATCCTTGTATAATATCTTCTTTCATGGTTTTAGCACTTAAAAAGAATAAAGGCACATCAGGGTCAATATCTCTAATTTCTTCAGCAGCAGTAAAGCCATCCATATTTGGCATCATAACATCTAATAAACAGATGTCAAATTTTTCTCGTTGAAAAGCTGCTAAACCAAGTCTTCCATCTCTTTCTAAAACTACTTCATAGTCGTTTAGTTCTAAATAATTTTTTAATACCATACCAAGATTAGTATCATCTTCGCAAAGTAGTATTCTGTATTTTCTTTCTTCCATAGTGTTAATGATTTGTATTAAAGATATAAATGAATTGTAAAAATCATACCTAACTATCTAAACTTTTTGTTAAAGAAGTTAATTTGCTTTAAAAACCTATAATTATTTAGGCTTAATTTCTCTTTTACATAATAAAATTAAGTATTACAAGGTATATGATATAAAATAATTGCCTGTAACTTCACAACTTCTAAAATTTACTATGGCTAATAAGCGTAAAATTATTAATGATCCTGTATATGGGTTTATTACAATAAATCATCCATTATTATTTCATATTATAGCTCATCCTTATTATCAAAGGTTAAGAAGAATACATCAAATGGCATTGGCATACTTAGTTTATCCTGGTGCTGTACATACTAGATTACATCATTCTTTAGGTGCATACCATTTAATGTGTTTAGCTGTAAATGAATTAAAAGATAAAGGAATTAAAATTACAGATGAAGAAGATGTAGCGGTAAAAGCTGCTATTTTATTACACGATATTGGTCATGGTGCTTTTTCTCATGCTTTAGAAAATCAAATATTACAAAATGTTCATCACGAAGCATTAAGCTTGGCAATAATGCATAAAATGAATAAAGAATTAAATGGACAATTAGATACCGCTATTGCCATTTTTACCAATCAATATCCTAAAAAATTTTTACATCAGTTAGTTAGTAGCCAATTAGATGTAGATAGAATGGACTATTTAACAAGAGATAGTTTTTTTACTGGTGTTAGTGAAGGTGTTATTGGTTATGATAGAATTATTAAAATGCTTACTGTACATAAAGAAGAATTGGTAGTAGAAGAAAAAGGAATTTATAGTATTGAAAAATTTTTAGTTGCTCGTAGGCAAATGTATTGGCAAGTGTATTTACATAAAACTGTTGTAGCAGCAGAGTCAATGCTTATTAATATTTTTAAAAGAGTAAAAGAATTAAGTAACAATGGAAATGATAGTTTACAAACCCATGGTGCTTTAGATTATTTTTTGTATGAATACAAAGGTGGTGTAGATGAAGAAGTATTAAAAAAGTTTTGTGAATTAGATGATACCGATTTTTCTTTTGCTATAAAAAAATGGAGTAACCACAATGATTTTGTATTAAAAACTTTATGCAATGCCTTGTTAAACAGAAATCTTTATAAAATAAAATTACAGTATGAGGCTTTTGATGCTACTTATATAAATGAATTACAACAAAAAGCCATGCAGCGATTTAAGGTTGATGAAAGTCTTATTCAATATTTTGTACATTCTGGCACTGCTATTAATACCTTGTATAAAACAGAAGACGAAAAAATAAATATTTTATATAAAGATGGATCAGTTAAGGATATTTCTACCATAGATAATCCACTAATTCATCAAACTATAACAGCACCAATAAAAAAATTTTACATTTGCTCATTAGAGTAAATAAGTTTTTAAAAACACCTTATTTTTAAAATATGTTTACAGCACAACAAATTGCTTTAATAATTAATGCCAAAATAGAGGGAGATGCTTCAATAAGTGTAACCTCTTTTGGTAAAATAGAAGAAGCTAAAAATGGGCAAATATCTTTTTTGGCCAACCCAAAATATGAAGATTTTTTATACACCACTCAAGCTTCTGTAATTATTATTAATGAAGATTTTATTTTAAAGCAACCTATAGCAGCTACACTACTTAGAGTAAAAGATGCTTATAGTGCATTTGCTACTTTATTGCATAAGTATCAAGAAATACAAACACAACAATTACAAGGTATTCAGCAGCCATCTTTTATTGCACCTACTGTAAAAATTGGTGATAATGTTTTTATTGCTGCATTTGCATATTTAGGAGAAAATGTAACAATTGGTAATAATGTAAAAATATTTAGTAGCGTTTTTGTAGGTGATAATGTACATATACAAGACAATACTATTTTACATGCTGGCGTAAAAATTTATAACGATTGTAAAATTGGTAAAAATGTTATTATACATGCAGGTACTGTAATTGGTGGCGATGGTTTTGGCTTTGCTCCTCAGCAAGATGGTAGCTTTAAAAAAGTACCTCAAATTGGTAATGTTGTAATTGAAGATTTTGTAGAAATTGGTGCAAATACAACCATTGATAGAGCTACTATTGGTAGTACAATTATTAGAGCTGGTGCTAAATTAGATAACCTAATACAAGTAGCACATAATGTAGAAGTAGGCAACAATACTGTAATTGCTGCACAAACTGGCGTAAGTGGTAGTACAAAAATTGGTAAAAATGTTATGATAGGTGGACAAGCAGGAATTGTAGGACATATAACTATTGCTGATGGTAGTAAAATAAATGCACAAAGTGGTGTAAGTAAAAGCATGACAGAACCTAACCAAGCTGTTACAGGTAGTCCTGCTTATGATTATACTGCTGCATTACGCAGTCAAGCAGTTGCTCGTAAATTGCCTGAATTAGAAAAGCGTATTAAAGAATTAGAAAAACAATTACAAAGTATTTTAGCTGAAAAAACTGTTTAATATTTTTTCTTTTATCAATATACCAAAACAAAAAGAGTAGTTTTTTAAACTACTCTTTTTTTATCTGAATCTATTTTTTATTGAATTAAGCCATTTTAAAAGTTTCTAAAAATTTAGTGGTAAAATTACCTTTTCTAAAATCTTCGTTTTGCATTAATTGTAAATGAAAAGGTATCGTAGTTTTTACTCCCTCAATTACATATTCACTTAAAGCTCTGTACATAGTATCTATAGCTTCTTCTCTTGTTCTAGCAACAGTAATTAATTTACCTATCATACTATCGTAATAAGGAGGTATTACATAGCCTGCATAAACATGGCTATCTACACGTACACCATGACCACCAGGTGTGTGTAATGTAGTAATTTTTCCAGGAGATGGTCTAAAATCGTTATAAGGGTCTTCAGCATTTATTCTACATTCAATTGCATGCATTTCAGGTTCATAATTTTTACCAGAAATTTTTTCTCCTGCAGCTATTTTAATTTGTTCTTTTATTAAATCAAAATTAATTACCTCTTCAGTTACACAATGTTCTACCTGAATACGAGTATTCATTTCCATAAAGTAGAAATTGCGGTTTTTATCTACTAAAAACTCAATAGTACCAACGCTTTCATAATTAATAGCAGCAGCAGCTTTAATAGCAGCTTCTCCCATTGATTTACGTAATTCAGGTGTCATAAAAGGCGATGGAGATTCTT
The DNA here is from genome assembly GCA_963169635.1 of Bacteroidota bacterium. Taxonomy (GTDB): domain Bacteria; phylum Bacteroidota; class Bacteroidia; order Chitinophagales; family Chitinophagaceae; genus UBA1930. Next base: position 87,816 of record CAUJDL010000041.1, on the reverse strand, counting down.
CTACCAACTTCTGATGTCGTCTTTGAATACTACAATCTCTTTCGCTCATGTGACAATAATTTCCATATTGGTCTCCTGCAACTTGTATTTCTATATGGCGTGGTTCTTCTACAAACTTTTCCATATAAATACCATCATTTTTAAAAGATGCAGCAGCTTCTGCTTTAGCAGTATCAAAAGCTTTTTCTAAATCTTCTTCTTTCCAAACAACTCTCATTCCTTTTCCACCACCACCAGCGGTTGCTTTTAAAATAACAGGATAACCTACTACATTTTTAGCTAATTCTTTTGCTTGTGTTACACTTTCTAATAATCCACCACTACCAGGAACTACAGGAACACCTGCAGCAATCATGGTTTCTTTAGCAGTTATTTTATCACCCATTTTATTAATCATTTCGGGTGTAGGGCCAATAAATTTTATTCCATGATCGGCACATATTTGAGAAAATTTTGCATTCTCTGCTAAAAATCCATAACCAGGATGTATGGCATCGGCATTTGTAATTTCTGCTGCTGCCATAATATGTGGAATATTTAAGTAACTATCTGCACCAGCAGGTTTGCCAATACATACAGCTTCGTCTGCAAAACGAACATGTAAACTTTCTTTATCTGCAGTAGAATAAACAGCAACTGTTTTAATTCCCATTTCTCTACAAGTACGTATTACTCTTAATGCTATTTCTCCACGATTGGCTATTAATATTTTTTTGAACATAGTAATATTTTAATCATTAAATTATTTGATGTAGCAATAAACTATTTTAGTTATTACTCTATTATCATCAAAAATTTTTATTCATTATGGTTCTACTAAAAATAAAGGTTGGTCATATTCTACAGGGCTTGCATCATCTACCAAAACTTTTACAATTTTACCTTTAATATCACTTTCTATTTCATTAAAAAGTTTCATAGCTTCTATAATACAAACCACTTTACCAGGAGTAACCTCTGTACCTACTTCTACAAAAGGTGGTTTATCTGGAGATGATTTTCTATAAAATGTACCAATCATTGGACTTTTTATAGTAATTAAATTATCTGCTTGTGGTGTTGGTGCAGCAGGAGTTGCTGGAGTTGCAGCTTGTATTGGAGCAGCTGCAGTTGGAGCAACATTATAAACTTGAGCAGCAGCAGGTGCAGCTACTGTTACTACTTGCTCTTCTTTTTGTTTAATAGTTACTTTACCATCTTTGTCTTCAATGCTTATTTCTCCAATATTACTTTTATTAATAATTTTTATGAGTTCGTGAATTTGTTTTAAATCCATAAAGCAAGTTTTACGAGGTTAATATTAATTTTTAAATTTTTATGCCCTTAATAATTTTTAGAGCAAAGGGCAAATTAGGGAAAATCTAATCAAAATTGCAAGTTTTTTATTTAAAACAACCAAATTTTTGAGAATATGGAAGAAAATTAGACAAAATGAAGATTTTTTAAAATGTTTAGCTTAGTTCTTTTAAAGGGTCCCAAAATAGCTTTTCAAAGTCTATTATTTTATCCTCTTTTACTTTAATGCTTTCTTTTAATAAAAGTTGTTCCATAGTTTCTGGCGTTTTAAAGTGCATTTTACCACTTAACATACCATTTCTATTAACAACTCTATGAGCAGGTATTTTTTTAGGTGAATAATGTGCAGCATTCATAGCCCAACCTACCATTCTTGCACTCATTTTTGTACCTAAATATTTGGCTATTGCACCATAGCTTGTAACCCTTCCTTTAGGTATTAAACATGCTACATCATGTACATCATTAAAAAATGAATATTTTTCTGTTGTTGCTGTTGAGCTTTTATAATTATTTAATTTTTTATTGTTAAGTGGCACTTTGTTTATTTTGATGAAATATTTTCAACAACCTCTGTAGCTTTAAGTAATTTTTTTAATTCTTCATCTAACGATGTTGGCAACTCTTTATTTATTTTAAACTGTAAATAATGAATACGATTGCTTTGTGCAATATCTAATGATTCGTAATAGGTTTTTATTTTTAACTCTTCAGTAATATTGTTTTGTAAATAAGCATTATCGTAATCTGTTATTAATGTTAAGCCATATAATGCAATAACTTTTTTAGTAAATTGATACAAATCTGGACTATCTGTTTTTAAATGTATCAGTCCATCTGGTTGTAATATTTGCTGATATAATCTTAAAAACTTTGGGTGTGTTAATCTTTTTTTTGCTTTACTAAATCTTAATTGAGGGTCAGGAAAAGTAATCCAAATTTCTTCTACTTCATTTGCAGAAAAGTAATTGTTTATTTTATCTATCTCTGCTCTTAAAAATGCAATATTGTTTAAGCCTTCGTCAATAGCAGTTTTTGCACCACGCCAAATTCTATTGCCTTTAATATCTACACCTACAAAATTTCTATTAGCATACATTCTGCCAAGACCTACAGTATATTCTCCTTTACCACAAGCCAACTCTAAAGTTATTGGATGATTATTTTTAAAAAAAGCATGCCATTTTCCTTGCATATTTTCTGGATGTTCTAAAACATTATGAAATGTTTTTATTGCATTAAACTTAATTAATTTTTTTTGTCCCATAAAAATGTTGATGCTAAGAAAATGATGGTTTTAAAATTTTTCTATCAAATGATAAATATTGGTTTGGTTGTTTTGTTCTAATTGTTCTTTCAATATTTTTTTATCAATATTTTTCATTCTTTTTTGTTGTATTAAGTGATAAGCTTTTTCTGCTAATAACCAATATTTTTTATCTGTAGTTGTAATTTGTTGTTGATGAGTAATAACTTTATTTAGCAATTCATTAATTCCTTGTTTTTGCGATGCAATAGTTTTTATAACAGGCACTAAATATTGCTTATGTACAAATGCAGGAGCCAACATTTGTCTAAGATTTTTTACAAATGTATCTGCATCTGGTCTGTCTGCTTTATTTACTACAAAAATATCTGCAATTTCCATAAGGCCTGCTTTCATTGTTTGTACTTCATCTCCTGCTTCTGGTACTACTACTACAATTGTAGTATCTGCAAGGCCTGCAATTTCTATTTCACTTTGTCCTACACCTACTGTTTCTACTATTATATAATTAAAATTGGCCGTTTTTAAAACATCTGTTATTTCAATAATTTTAGGATGTAAACCACCCAAACTACCTCTTGTAGCTAATGACCTAATAAATACTTGAGGATTATTATACCACTCACTCATTCTTATTCTATCACCTAAAACAGCACCTAAATTAAATGGCGATGAAGGATCTACACAAACAACTGCTACACTTTGTTGTTGTGCTATAATTTCTCCTATTAATGCATCTGTTAAAGTACTTTTTCCTGCACCAGGAGGACCAGTAATACCAATAATTTTTGTAGTTGATGGGGGTAATTGCTTTAAAAAATCTTCGTAGCCTTCTTGTTCATTTTCTATTAAAGAAATACAACGAGCTAATGATTTAATATCTCCTTTTTGTATTTGATGTAATAGTTGCTGAAACATATTGTAGTAAAATAAAATTCAAGATACAAAAATACTTGGTATGTATTTATGAAATACTATAATTGTTTTCAACTATTAGATGAAAAATAATTTATTAATAAAACAAACTATTACATTTTAATATTTATACCAAACAAAAAGTTTGTACCTGCCATCGGAAAATAATAATTTTCTGTAGTTAATTGAGTATTGTATATATAACTAAAGGTATAACCATTTGGCTCATATAATTTATTAAAAACATTATTTACCTGCAATAAAAAATGCCACTCTTTAAATAATTTATTTTTAAGTGTATAAATAAATCTTACATCTTGTGTGTAATAGCTGTTAAGACTTTTATGATTGTTTTGAGTGTTATCTAAATATTGTTTGCCTACATATTTACCCAATAAACTTATTTCTGTATTTGAAAAAGGTATAAAGTTTACAGCTATATTACTTATTAATGAAGGCGAAAGTGTAATGTCTTTATTATTATGTGTTACTTGTATTTGAGAGCCATTATCATAATCATCTATATACTCTGTAAAAGATTTTATTTTGTTTTTGCTAAGTGTAATATTAGCAGCAACATTAAACCATTGATTAAATAAATAATTTGCTTGTAACTCTACTCCTAACCTATAACTATTAGGTACATTAACTCTTGTATAAGCACCTACATCATTAACTTTTCCTGTAAGTACTAATTGATTTTTGTATTGCATATAATATGCTGTAGCTGCAATAAAATAAGTAGCTGTTTTAATCGATGTACCTAATTCTATATTATGCAAATACTCTGCTTTAGGTTGTATGGATACTCCTGCTTCAAAATCTTTTCTGTTAGGCTCTTTACCAGAAAAAGCATAACTAAAATAAGTACTCCAATTATTTTTAAAATAAGAAAAACCAATTTTGGGATTAATAAAATTAAATTTTCTGCTAACAAATAATGTTGGGTTATTTCTAAATCCATTCATTTTATGTTGTACATTACGAAGCTGTACATCAGCAAAAAGCGATAATTCTTTGGTAATTTGTTGTTGTAATTTAGTATATAAATGAAACTCGTTTTTAAAAGCATCTAAATTGTAATAAGTATAATCTTTTTCAATACTTACTTTAGCCCAAGGAATTTTGCCATAGTGTTTTCCATCATAATTACTCCATCCACCACCTAACATAAAAATGGTATTATTCTTTTTATATTCTGTAGAAAAAATGTTTCCATAAAAATAATTATCTAACCAAAGTTGTCTTACTAAATCTGTTTTTTGAATTGTTATACCGCCAATAACAGTATCTGCTAATCCATATTTTACAAACTTTTGAGCTGCTTTATAATTTTCGTAATAACCAATACCCCTTGTTAAAAAACTTGCAATATTTAAACTCCAATAATTATTTATTTTGTGATTAAAAAATAATTGATAAAATGTTTGTTGATAATTATCTGTTTCATTTTCGTAAGGAGAGCCTGATTTTTCTGTACCAGAGGCATTATATGTTCTGTTTGTAGCAAGTAAGTTTTCAGGTACACCATTCCATGCTTGATAAGTTTTTTCTTTACCAGAAAAAATATTTAATCTTAACGATGTTTTTTTGTTGATGTATGCTCCTGAAATATAGAATGATTGTAAGTTACTATTTGCCCTATCTATATAACCATTGCTTGTAATTTTACTTAATCTGGTATCTATAGTAAAATGTTTTTCTAACAAGCCTGTACCTGCTTTTACAGTTGTTTTAAAAGTATTGAAAGAACCAAAAGTATTATTACTTTCTGCATAAGGTTTTTCTATAAACTCATTAGTACTAATATTTATAGCAGCACCAAAAGCTGCTGTACCATTGGTGGTTGTTCCTGTACCTCTTTGTATTTGAATTGCTTTTGCTGATGAAATAATATCTGGAATATTTACAAAAAATGTACCCTGACTTTCTGCATCATTAAAAGGAATACCATTTAGCGTTACATTAATTCTTGTAGCATCTGTACCTCTTATACTAATTCCTGTATAACCAATGCCATTACCTGCATCTGAATTAATAACTACTGATGGTGTTTGATTTAAAACAAAAGGTAAATCTTGTCCTAAGTTTAATTTTTCTATAGTTGCTTTAGTTAAATTAGTTTTTGTAAAAGGCGATTTTTTTCCTGCACTAATAGATTTTACTTCTAAAGCATCTAAGTTTAATGCTATACTTTTAAGCTGTATTAATATTGGTTGATTAAGTTCTGCTATTGTATAGGTTTTTATCAATTTTTCAAACCCAATACTACTAATAGTTAAGGTAATTTCATTTTTAAAAATGCCTTTAAAACTAAAATAACCTTCATCGTTTGTAAAAACTGTTGTGTTATTAATTGTAATAACTGCACCAGCAATAGGCTCTTTTGTTTGTTGGTCTATTACTTTGCCATTTACATTTGCTTTTTGTGCAAAAAGCATCATAGAAATTAGTGTACATGCTAATGTTCCCAATAATTTTTTCATTGTTAAATATTTTAAATTAAAAAATGGGAACAGGAAAAACGCTAAGAAAGTTGACTATAAAATATCATTAAGAAGTCGCCTTCCCTTCGCAGGAATTACCCTGTTCAGGTTCTACGGGTATAATCTCAGTCATTTTAAAAATTATAAAATAACACCCCGAGGAAATTTCAGTGGCAAAAATAATGATAGATAAATTATTGTAACTATTTTTATTTAATTACGTTCTATTATTAATTAAAATACTACGATGAAAAAACTTTTGCTTTTACTTTTTACTACACTAAGTTTTATTTGCTTAATAGCACAACCTACTAAAACATTAGTAATAGATGAAAATGCACAACTTAGAAAAGTAGAAAGTTTTAATCATATAGAAGTTTCTGGAAATATTGATGTTTATATTTCTCAAGGAGAAGAAGGTTTAGCTGTAAGTTGTACAGATGATAATTTTACTAATTATATCATCACAAAAACAGAAAATAATATTCTTAAAATTTATTTTGATGAAAATGCTGTAAAACTAAAAAGATTTAAAGGACAATTTAAAGCCTATGTTAGTGTAAAAAATTTAGCCTCTATTAATCTTTTAGGTGCTGTGCATACACGTTTAGTTGATGATTTTCATATAAATAATGTACAAATTAATATTAGTGGGGCTTGTAGTTTTAATGGTAAAATATTTTCTGAAAATATAAATACTACTGTTAATGGTGCATCATCTATTAAACTCTCTGGCAAAACAACAAATGCTACATTAAATGTAGCTGGTGCAAGTTTTATTTATGCTGCAGATTTATTAATTAATAATTGTAGTATAAATGTTAGTGGTGCTAGCTCTGCAGAAATAAATGTACAAGACGAATTAGCAGCTTTTGCAACAGGTAAAAGTTTAATAATTTATCATGGTAAGGTAAAAAATATAAAAGCTACAAGTTTGCTTAATAGCAGTATTAAAAAAGCATCGTAGATTGTAAAAATAATTAAGCTACAGTTGCGTAATTTGTAATCTTTTTAACGCTTATTTTCACATTTTTACATTTATCTTTACAATCTAAACAATTAAGAAATGTCAATTTTTAAATCAAGTAATCCTACATTAAAAGAAAAAATTTTTCAGAAAAGTGTCAATACACAAGGAGAGTTAGATGGCACAATGACAGTAAGAGGCACCATTAATAAATTTGGTTTTCTTATGCTTACTGTTATTGCTGGTGCTGCTTATACTTGGCAATTATATGCAAGTGGCCAACAAAAATTAATGATGACATTAATGTTGGTGGGTGTATTTGGAGGCTTAATAGCTGCTATTGCTATTGCATTTAAACCAAAGTGGGCTCCTTTTTTAGCTCCTGCTTATGGTATATTAGAAGGCTTATTTATTGGAGCAATTTCTGTGATAATAAATGAAGCAATGAAAGAAAGTTATCCAAACATTGTAATACAAGCTGTAGGCTTAACATTTGGTGTAGCTATATCAATGTTTTTATTATTTAACTTTCGTATAATTAAAGCTACTAATAAATTTAAAAGTATTGTACTTAGTGCAACTTTAGGTATTGCAATTTTTTATGGTATTAGTTTATTGCTTCGCCTTTTTGGTGTGCAAATGGATTTTATGAGCTTTGGAAATAATAGTTTATTAGGTATTGGTATTAGCTTATTTGTGGTAGCTATTGCAGCACTTAATCTTATTTTAGATTTTGATATGATTGAGCAAGGTGCTGAACAAGGTGCTCCTAAATATATGGAGTGGTATGGTGCTTTTGGTTTAATGGTAACTATTATTTGGCTTTATATAGAAATTTTAAAACTACTTAGTCGTTTTGCTAAAAGAGATTAATAATTTTAAAAACATCACATTAAAAAAGCTGCTTAAATTAAGCAGCTTTTTATTTTTCATCACTATTGTTTACAAAAATTGTTTTGCTTTTTCTAAATCTTCTGGTGTATCAATTTCTACACCCATATATTCTGTAACGACCATTTTTAATAAAATACCATTTTCTAAATAGCGTAAACACTCAATTTTTTCTGCATTTTCTAAAGGAGATATTGGCCATTTTGTAAAGTTTAGTAATGCTTGTTTTTTAAAAGCATATACCCCAATATGTTCATAATAAATTGGCGATATTTCTTTATTTCTATGATAAGGTATTGGCGAACGACTAAACATTAAGCTATTCATATTTTTATCTACAGCAACTTTTACATAATTAGCATCGTTAATTTGTTTTTCATCGTGTAATACTTGCATTAAACTAGCTACCTGAACTGTATTATCATTAAATGCTGCTAATAATTTTTCTAAAGGTTCTTTTTTTACAAAAGGCTCATCGCCTTGTACGTTTACTACAATATCTACAGCTAAATTTTCTACAGCTTCTGCAATTCTATCACTACCACTTTCGTGTGGTTTTTTGCTCATCATTGCTTTGCCACCATGATTGGTAATTTCATTAAAAATAATTTCGCTATCTGTAACAACCCAAACTTCATCAAACAAACCTGTAGCAATGGTATTATCATATGTATGTCTAATAACTGTTTTGTTGCCTAATAACTGCATTAGCTTTGCAGGAAAACGAGTAGCAGCATAACGAGCAGGAATAAACGCAGCTTTTTTCATATTCTTTAAAATATTTTACAAAGCAAATCTAATTGTAAACTACTGTGTAAATAACAAAAGTTTAAAAATAAAAAACTGCACCGAGCAATTAACCCTTTTTAAAAAAGAGAAATCCCGATGCAGTATAATTTGTACAAGTAAACTTTACTTATTTATCTATTGAACCTAAAACTTTTTGTGCAAATACATTTAATGCTTCACTTTCTTTCATTCCTTCACTTACCATTTGGTGAACTTCTAAAGCACCACAAATATTGGTAATTAATTCGCCTATTATATTTAATTCTTCTTCTTTAATTCCTCTTGCTTCTGTTAATGTTTCTAAAACATCTAATGTTACAGATAATTTATCTGTAGGTGTTGTTTGATATAGTTGTCTAATTATTGGTAATCTCATGAAATAAATTATTTAACTCTTCCGGTTTATTTGTTTGTACTTGATTAATAAATGCACCATCTACAAAAGATGCAAATGTTGGCAAGTTATTTACTTTAGCCAATTTACGAGATTCTGGCATTTTTTCAGCATCTACATAAATAAAAGCTACTTCTTCATTTTCTGAAGCTAATTTTTTAAACTTTGGTTTCATTATTCTGCAATTGCCACACCAGCCTGCACCATATTGTACCATCACTTTTTTGTTGCTGGCTACCATTGTTTGTAAATTATCTTCTGTTAATTCTAAATACATTTTTTAAAAAATTAATTGTTAGATAAATATGTAGCTACACCTTTTCTATCTGCTTGCATAGCTTCTTTTCCTTCTTCCCAATTTGCAGGGCAAACTTCTCCATGTTTTTGTACATGTGTATAAGCATCTATTAAACGTAAATATTCATGTACATTTCTGCCTAATGGCATATCATTAACACTTTCATGAAATATTTTTCCTGTTTCATCAATTAAATATGTTGCTCTATAAGTTACATTATCTCCTGTAATTTCTTCAGTATCGTCATCATTTAATAAATATTCTGTATCTAAAATATCTAATGCTTCTGCTAATGCTCTGTGTGTATCTGCTAAAATTGGATATGTAACACCTTCAATGCCTCCTTGATCTTTTGGTGTATTTAACCAAGCAAAATGTACTTGTGCTGTATCGCAAGATGCACCTATTACAATAGTATTTCTTTTATCAAACTCTGCCATTGCTGCTTGAAAAGCATGTAATTCTGTTGGGCATACAAAAGTGAAATCTTTTGGATACCAGAATAATAAAACTTTTTTGTGTTTGTTTTTTGCTTCTTCTAATACATTTAATTTAAAAGTATCTCCTAAGTCTGTAATTGCATTTACTGCAATGTTTGGAAACTGTTTTCCTACTAATGCCATAATAATTTTTTTATTGTTAACTAATTGATAGTGCAAACTTACCAAACTATCTGTTTGTAAAGTATTGTTTTAATTGATAGCTAATAGACAAATGCTATTAATTATTTAATAAGACATTGCTGATATCTATTAAAAGTAGCTTGAAGTGATAGATGTGTTTTGTAAAAAAAAACTTATTTTCTTTTGTAAATAGGCACTGTACTGCAAGGTTCGCCATACATAATACTTTTTACTACTGGCTTTAATTTAAATGTAATAGCAGTATAAGCTAAAGCTGGTATAGCAATATCGCCACAGCCTTTTATAACAACTCTTTTATCTGTATATTCAGATACATCAATACTATTAATTCTTTGTAATAAAATTTGATGGGCAATATCTTCTTGTGTTCCTGTAGTTACATAAGATGCTTCTGATTGTAAATATGTAGCTACTAACATATAAGCCCAAACAGGAATTATAGCATCTGTAGTGCAAGTAATGCCTACAATTTTGTTTTGATAATTTTGCCAATTTACATTTTGTAATGCAGCTCTAAATTCTTTTTCTTTTAATATTAACCCCATAAAAAGAAAATCTTTTAAATCAAATATTTCTATTGATTCTCTAGGGTAATACATTTCTAAATCTATTGTTACAATACCGCTTTCGGCTACTTTATTTACAAAAACTTCTGACATTGTACAAAGATATTCTATTCTGCTACATTTTGTTTTCGCTTAAGGAAAAGAGTATTTATTATTCTTTTAAAATATCTCTAATAAAATTATGATACTCATTAAACATTGGTAAGTTATTATGCCCACCATTCTGTATTTTAATTAATGTAATTTTTGAAGGATTTAATTTTTGTAGTTTTTCACTTTGCGAAATAGGTATTAACCAATCTTTAGTACCATGAATTATATAAATATGGCAATTAACTTTTCTAATCCATTTATCTGTTCTTAAGTGATAACGTAAAATATATCTTACTGGTAAAATGGGTAAAAACCTTTCTACCACTTTTTTAAAACTATAATAAGGTGCATCTAAAATTAAATAACGTGGTTTATTATCGCAAGCAATTTTTGTTGCAAAACCGCTACCCATGCTTCTGCCATAAACTAATAAATGATATTCAGGATATTTTTTCTTTAGCTCATCATATACAAATTGCATATCGCTTAGCATTTCTTTCTCACTTCTTTTTCCTGTACTTTTTCCAAAGCCTCTATAATCTACTAAAACTACATCGTAATTATATCTATAAAAATCTCTTGCATATTTTGCCCAACCTTTTATGCTTTTTGTATTTCCATGAAAATATAAAATAAGTCCTGATGGATTTTCTCTAAAAAAATGAAGTCCATTAATACTTACTCCTGTTTCTATATTAAAAAATAATTCAGCAAACGGAATATCATATTTAAACCTAAAATCTTGCTTTAAATGTTCGGGTTTAAAGATTAATTTTTCCTGTAAAAAATAAGCAATTACAGAAAGTGTTACAATACCTATAATTATATAAACAATAATACTGCTGATGGTTATTTGTTTTTAATTGGTTTTAAAATAGTTTCTCATTACATTTTAATTTGCTAAATATACATTTTTAAAAACGCTGCCTAAGCCCTTATGAAATAATCTTTTTAACAGGTTTTTACGCAAAACTTTCATTAAAATCGTTAAAAAAACTGCCCTCTTAGTTACAACTTATTTTGCAAATAATACCCTGTTTTATTAAAAAATCTTTCTGCACAATATTTGTGCACAATTAGCCATTTATTTAGAATAAGTTTTGTAATTTGTGGAAAAGCTACAAAAAAGAGTGAAATAAGCCATAAAAAAGCTGAAAATAAATGTGAATTACTGTGAAATAAAAACTATTGAGAAATATTTTTTAGTCCTCTTTTTCTGCTTCATATTCGTTTCTCTTTCAAAATTTTTAGTAAAAAATCTATAAAAATTATTTAGAAAGAAAAATACAACTAACCTCATTAATTTTTTAAACTAAACAATGGAAATAGTAAGTAACCTAGGACGAGATAATAAAAAAAGAAGAAAAAGTGCCATTGATTTAAGTACAATGGTTTATGGTAAAATTCCCCCTCAAGCAAGAGAATTAGAAGAAGCTGTTTTGGGTGCTATATTGCTAGAGAAAAGTGCTTTTGATTCTGTTACAGATGTAAACTTAAAACCAGAATGTTTTTATGTAGAAGCTCATCAAATGATTTTTAAAGCTATGCAGGATATGCAGCAACGCAGCATTCCCATAGATATTTTAACTGTTATAGAAGAGCTAAAGAAAAAAGACCAATTAGAAATTGTTGGTGGTCCATATTTTATTACTAAACTTACCAATGCAGTAGTAAGTACTGCTAATATTGATGCACATGCAAGAATAGTTTTACAAAAATTTATTCAAAGAGAATTAATAAGAATTAGTGGCGAAATTATAGGTGATGCTTATGAAGACAGTACAGATGTATTTGATTTATTAGATGATAGCGAAACAAAAATGTTTAACATTACCAATAACTATTTAAAGAAAAATTTTGAAGATATTGGTACTGTATTAACTACTACAATTAATCGTATAGATTATTTAAGAACTAAATCAGAATCTATCAGTGGTGTAACCAGTGGTTTTAGTAATTTAGATAAAGTAACTTATGGATGGCAACCAACAGATTTAATTATTTTAGCTGCTCGTCCTTCAATGGGTAAAACTGCATTTGCATTAAACCTTGCACGTAATGCAGCATTAGACCCTATAAAGCCTGTACCTGTTGGTTTCTTTAGTTTAGAAATGAGTGCAGGACAATTGGTACAACGTATTTTAAGTGCTGAAAGTGAAATTCCTTTACACAAAATTTCTAGAGGACAATTAGACGATCATGAATATATTCAACTTCAATCTAAGGGTATTAAAAGATTAGAAGCTGCACCATTATATATTGATGATACTGCTGCTCTTAATATTTTTGAATTTAGAGCAAAAGCTAGAAGATTAGTTAATAAATTTAAAGTAGGCTTAATAATAATTGACTACTTACAATTAATGAGTAGTACTGGCGATAGTAGAAATACAAATCGTGAACAAGAAATTTCTACCATCTCTCGAAGCTTAAAAGCATTAGCAAAAGAATTAAATATTCCTATCATTGCATTATCTCAATTAAGTCGTGCTGTAGAAACACGTAAAGAAACTAATAAAATGCCACAGTTAAGCGATTTACGTGAGTCTGGTGCAATAGAACAAGATGCAGATATGGTAATGTTTATTTATAGAGGAGAATATTATGGTTTAACACAAGAGTCTGCAGGAGAAGATGCAAAATCATTAACAGAAGTTAAAATTGCTAAACACCGTAATGGTAATTTAGAAACGATACAATTAAAAGCCAATCTTGCTATTCAAAGATTTGAAGTTTGGACAGATAGTTATAATTTCCGTAATCCTAATTTAACACCTCTTGGGCCTGCATCTACTTCTACCATTGAAAATGAAGGAGCTCGTTTCTTTGTTCAAAAAAGTAAAATGAATAATGAAGATTTTGATGCAGGACACGAAGCAGATAAACCAATAGAATAAATTATTTACTTAAACATTTTTAAATGCTGTTATGTAAAAAATATTTTTTAACATAATCTGCATGTATATTTTTCTACATTATGATTCAATACAATAGTTATACTTTATCCAATGGTTTAAAATTATTGGTACATGAAGATGCAAGCACACCAATGGCTGTAGTAAATATTTTATATAATGTAGGTGCAAAAGATGAAGATGCAAACAAAACTGGTTTTGCTCATTTATTTGAACATTTAATGTTTGGTGGTAGTATTAATATTCCAAGTTATGATGAGCCATTACAACGTGCAGGTGGAGAAAATAATGCTTACACAACCAACGACCTTACTAATTATTATTGCATATTGCCTGCTCAAAATATTGAAACTGCTTTTTGGTTAGAGAGTGATAGAATGTTGAGCCTTGCTTTTAGTAAAAAAAGTTTAGATGTACAACGTAAAGTTGTTTGCGAAGAATTTAAAGAACATTATATCAATAAACCCTATGGCGATATATGGCATAAAATGAGAGATTTGGCTTATGATGTTCATCCTTATAAATGGATGACTATTGGTAAAGAATTAAGCCATGTAGAAAATGCAACAATGGACGATGTAAAAAACTTCTTTTTAAAATTTTACAGACCTAATAATGCTATATTAGTTGTAGCAGGAAATGTAGATACAAAAAATATTATTCAATTAGTAGAAAAATGGTTTGGCGATATTCCTGCTGGAGAAAAATATAGTAGAAATATACCTACAGAGCCTAAACAACAACAAGCTAAATTTTTATCGTTAAAAGCAGATGTGCCTTTAGATGCTTTAATAAAAACATGGCATATAGATGCTCGTTTAAATAAAGGTTATTATGCAGCAGATTTAATTACAGAAATTCTTGGTGGTGGCAATTCGTCTCGTTTATATCAAGCATTGGTAAAAGAAAAACAATTATTTGCCAATATTAATTGTTTTCATTTTGGCTCTTTAGAACCAGGACTTTTAACCATAGAAGGAAAACTTACTAAAGGTGTAAGTATAGATGCTGCTGAAAAAGCTATTGAAGAAGAACTAATAAAACTTTCTTCAGAAAAAATACAACAGCAAGAATTAATTAAAGTAAAAAACAGAACAGAAAGTATCATAACATTTGAAGATATTAGTATAATGAGCAGAGCAAATAATTTAGCATTATACGAATTATTAGGCGATGCATCTTTGGTAAATAAAGAATTAGAAAGATTTCAAGAAATTAGCACAGAAGATATTTTAGCGTATGCACAAACTATTTTTAATAAAAATAATTGTAGCACCATTCACTATTTTAGTAACTAATAGTTATACAAATTTTTTTAGATAATGCAAAACAGAACAATAGCCCCTAATATTTTTGATGCCATAGATTTTAATTTAACATTAAATCCCTATCAACACTTTACATTAGATAATGGAACATCTGTATATACAATTGATGGTGGCACACAAGAAGTGTTGCATATAGAGTTTGTTTTTTATGCAGGCAATTGGTACGAAGAAAAAAATATTGTTGCAGCTACTACTAACTATATGCTAAAAAATGGTACAACTACTAAAAATGCTTTTGAAGTAGATGAACATTTTGCCTATTATGGTGCTTATTTAAATCGTTATTGTTACAATGAAACTTCTACTATTTCTTTACACAGCTTAAGTAAAAATTTACCTCATTTATTACCTGTAATTGCAGAGTTAATTACAGATAGCATTTTTCCTAATGAAGAGTTGGCTATTTATAAAAAAAATCAAATACAACAATTAGCTATTAATTTAAAGAAATGCGATTTTGTAGCTAACAGATTAATTGATGAATATGTTTATGGTTTTCATCATCCTTATGGAAAATATACCTCTACATTAGATTATCAAGCAATAGAAAGAGATGAGTTGTTAGCTTATTTTAAAGAATATTATACCAACGGAAAGTGTATCATTTTTATCGCAGGTAAGCTGCCTTCTGATATTGAACAATTAATGAATACTTATTTTGGAAGTTTACCACTTAATCCGAATAAAACATTTAATAAAGAATATCATTTAGCCAGTGCTACTACTAAAAAACAATTTATTATTAATGATGAGAATGGTGTACAAGGTGCTATTCGTATTGCAAGAAAATTTCCTACAAAACTTCATCCAGATTATACAAAAGCACAAGTGTTAAACAATGTTTTTGGTGGTTTTTTTGGAAGTCATTTAATGAAAAATATTAGAGAAGATAAAGGTTATACTTATGGCATTCATTCATTTATTCAAAACCATATACACGAAACTGCCTGGATGATTAGCACTGAAGCTGGTAGAGATGTTTGTGAAGCAACTATTGAAGAAACTTATAAAGAAATGGATTTGCTAAATAAAGAACTTATAAGTGAAGAAGAATTGCATTTAGTAAAAAATTTTATGTTGGGTAGTTTATTAGGTTCTTTAGATGGTCCTTTTCAAATTATGCCAAGGTGGAGAAATTATATTTTAAACAATTTAGATGAAACTTATTTTTACAATTCAATAGCAACAATAAAAAATATTACAGCAGAAGAATTACAGGTTTTAGCAAAAAAATATTTAAATCCAGAAGATTTTTATGAACTAACTGTTATTTAAGCATGAGCATTATACAACAATATATTACCAAAATATTAGTAACCTCTGCAGCAGCAATTATTGCATCGTTATTATTAAGTGGTGTACATATTAATAGTGCAAGTACAGCAATTTTGGTTGCTATTGTTTTAGGTTTATTAAACACATTTGTAAAACCTATTTTAATAATATTAACTATACCTATCACCATTTTTACACTTGGTATATTTTTAATAGTAATAAATATTTTAATGATAAAATGGGTAGCTACTTTAGTACCTGGATTTACAGTAGAAAATTGGTGGGCTGCATTTTGGTTTAGTATTATACTTTCTATTATTTCTTCTTTTGTACAAAAAATCATCAATCAGCAACAAGAAAATAAAGAAGAATAATATTTAAGTAATAGAAAACAAATTATTTAGTTTTTAAATAAAATATAAAATCAACTATTTATTAGAAACTTATTATATTGCCAATTATGGATAAATTTATTGTATCTGCTCGTAAATATAGACCTCAAACTTTTGATACAGTTGTAGGGCAGGCACATATAACTACTACATTAAAAAATGCTATTAAAAATAATCAGCTTGCACATGCATTTTTATTTTGTGGACCAAGAGGTGTAGGAAAAACAACTTGTGCAAGAATTTTAGCTAAAACAATTAATTGCGAAAACTTACAAGATGATGGAGAAGCTTGTAACGAATGTATAAACTGTAAATCTTTTAACGAAGGCTCATCATTAAATATTCATGAGTTAGATGCTGCAAGTAATAATAGTGTAGATGGTATTAGAACTTTAATAGAGCAAGTACGCTTTGCACCACAATCAGGAAAATATAAAGTATATATAGTAGATGAGGTTCATGCTTTAAGTGCCTCTGCTTTTAATGCTTTTTTAAAAACATTAGAAGAGCCACCACCTTATGCAATTTTTATTTTAGCAACTACAGAAAAACATAAAATAACAGCTACTATTTTAAGTCGTTGCCAAATTTTTGATTTTAAAAGAATAACTACTACAGATATTGTAGAACATTTAGAAGAAATTATTGATAAAGAACATGTAAAAGCAAGTAAAGATGCTTTACAAGTAGTTGCTCAAAAAAGTGATGGCTGTATGAGAGATGCTCTTAGCATCTTTGATAAAATTGTAAGCTTTACCAATGGAGAGCTAACTTATACCAATACATTAGAACACTTAAATGTATTAGACCACGATTATTATTTTAAAATATTAGAAAGCTTACACAGTCAAGATTTAGCAACAACTTTATTGCTATACGATGAAATTAACAGAAAAGGTTTTGAAGGAGATATTGTATTAAATGGCTTTGCAGAATTTATTAGAAATATTTTAGTTTGTAAAGATGAAAAAGCTATTGCTTTATTAGATGTAGTAGAAGGCTTGCAAACAAAATATAAAACTATAGCACAAACCACCAGTCTTTCTTATTTAATTAGTGCATTAAATATTTTAAACGAGGCAGAAATTAATTTTAAAATGGCTCGTAATAAAAGATTGCATATAGAGCTTACATTAATTAAATTAAATTTCTTACATCAAGCAATAGAATTAAGTACTGACGATAATGGTGCTGTTGTAAAAAAAAAACAAATAGATAACTCGGCTGTTGTAAAGTTTAAACAAATAGATAGTATTAAATTAAAAACAAAAAATTTAGCCCCTACAACTGATGCTAAACTTTATGTACAAGAACCAACAACCAAAATAACAACAGCCATTAAAACTAATGTTGTAAATACTAATACTACACAAGCAAACACTACCAACAAACAAAAAAGTTTATTAGAAGTTTTAAGAGAAAAAGCTGGCGATAAATACAGTATTTCTGAAGTACAAGAAGCCTTACCTTTAACATTAGAAAAACTAACACTTAGCTGGAATGGCTTTATAGAAAAATTAAAAAAGCAAGGCAATAAATTTTCTACAGTAAAAACTTTTGAATTAGCAACACTTGAAATAATCAATGAACAAAGTTTTAGGGTTACAGTTACAGCTTTAACACAACAAAAATTTATAGAACAAGAAAAAACTTTAGTTTTAGACGAAATTCAAACAGCATTTAACAACAGAGGTATTAACTTTGTAATTGATATAAACGACAACTCAACACCAGAAGAAATACCTTTGAATAAAAAATTAACCAATAAAGAAAAGCTAGCATTTATTGCCAATAATTATCCTTTGGTTTTAACATTAAAAGAAAAATTAAACCTTAGTTTAGATATTTAATAACTAAGAAAGGCTACAACAAAATTTACAACAAACTACATTACCCTACATTTGTATTATGGAATACAACACATCAAGAAATCATTTAGAAATGAGAGAATATGGCAGACATATTCAAAAAATGGTAGAATATTTATTTACAATAGATGATAAAGAAAAAAGAAATCAACAAGCAAAAGCTGTTATTGAATTAATGGGCTTTTTAAATCCTCATTTAAAAAATGTAGAAAATTTTAAACATATTTTATGGGATCATTTATTTGCTATTAGTAATTTTCAATTAGATGTAGATAGCCCTTATCCTATACCTCAAAAAGAAACATATAAAGAAAAAGGCGATAGATTACCTTATCCTAAACGTAAACCTCGTTATGCTCATTTAGGTAAAAACTTAGAAATTGTCATTAATAAAGCTTTAGCAGAAGAAAATGCAGAGAAAAAAATGGGCTTTGCAAATGCAATTGCTTATTATATGAAACTATCTTATAGTAATTGGCACAAAGAGTTAGTACACGATGATGTTATAAGAACTGAATTAACAGAAATTACTGGTGGAGAGCTTGAATTTAGTAATACACCATATATTAAACACAGAAACCAAAATTTTGAAAGAGATGATTATGGCCGTAATGGAAATAATCAGCAAAGAAGACAAAATTTTGGTGGCAGAAATAATAATAGAAACAACAATAACAGAAATAATAATAACAGAAGCAATAATAACAGAAACAATAATAATAGAAGCAATAACAATAGCAACAACAACAATAATAATAACAGAAATTTTAAGAAGAGATATTAATATTTATAAACACTGTAATTATTAGAGAGATTAGAAAAGTATTACTTTTTAAATCCCTCACATTTCAAAAACTACATGAGTGTTTGGATTAGTTAATTGATAGCTTTTGTCTTTACCATTGGCTTTTACCTGAAAAATATTTATTTGCTCTTGCTGATATTCGTATAAAAAATTACAATTAATATTTACCTTTTTAAGCTTGGTAATTGTAGGTATTTCTAAATATATCCATATACTTTCTCTATTTATTTCGTACCCTATATAATGCATGGGCTGATATTGATTGTCTATATTTATTTTTAATTTGGCTTGTAGGTATTTATTTAATAAGCTATCTATTAATGCTGGATTTTTAGGATGTATTATATCTAAAGATGTATTACTAAACTTTTCTAAAGTAAGTTCTATATCATCTGTAAAAACCCTAATAGATACTTCTACTGTTTTATCTTTTGCATTATGGTTTAGCTCTATTTTACTTACATAAAATGGATGCAATATTGTAAGGCAACCAATTAAAAGCCAATTAAATAAACTATTTACCATTTATCTATTATATTTTGAGCAGTTTCTTTTTCTTATCTATTTTCAAATGTATATTTAAACCACATACTTTTAAAACTAAGTTTTATTTTTAACAACTTACAAATTTAAAATGGGAAATTTTCAATTGTATTTCGATTTGGGTTTTAAACATATTGTAAATATTGGTGCTTTAGATCATATTTTATTTATGGCAGCAATTGCTTTACGCTATCAATTTGTACATTGGAAAAAATTATTAATTATTGTTACTGCATTTACCATAGGTCATGCAATTACTTTAGCATTAGCCATATTTAATATAATTTATTTGCCCAAAAACTGGATAGAGTTTTTAATAGCAATTACTATTATTGTTACTTCTTTCAGTAATTTATTTGTAAAAAAATTTGTATATAAAACAAAGTTTCCACCAATTTATTTCTTTGCATTATTTTTTGGTTTAATTCATGGAATGGGATTTGCAACAGAATTTGTAGCATTAGAAGGTAATGGTTTTAGTGCTGCTCTTAATTTATTATATGCTAATATTGGAATAGAAGTTGGTCAATTATTATTTGTAATTTTAGTTTTAATTATTTCATTAATTTGTTTAAATATTTTAAAATTTAATCGTAGAGAAT
Organism: Bacteroidota bacterium; assembly: GCA_963169635.1. Classification (GTDB taxonomy): domain Bacteria; phylum Bacteroidota; class Bacteroidia; order Chitinophagales; family Chitinophagaceae; genus UBA1930. The sequence goes on along the minus strand of CAUJDL010000041.1, from coordinate 67,482 downwards.
ATTTATTATTTACCAGTGGGGCAATTTTTGGTATTGCTGTAGAAATTGCATTAACAAGATGGCCTTTTTAATATTTTAGTTATGAAAAATATTTTTCTTTTTGTGGCAATGCTTTGTATAATTAATATACAAGCACAAGATATTCAAAACAATCCTAAAAGTAATCATGGTAATAAGTTTGAACAATTAGGCACTATATTACCTACGCCTAATGTATATAGAACAGCTAGTGGTGCACCTGGTAATCAATATTGGCAACAAAGATGTGATTATGATATTGTTTGCGAATTAGACGAAAAAAACTTAACACTTAAAGGAAAAGAAACACTTACTTATTATAACAACTCTCAAGATGTATTAACTTATTTATGGATTCAGTTAGACGAAAACCAACACAGCACAATTAATAATGCAAATTATCAAGATGCTAGTACATTAAATAAAATGATGTCTGTAGCTACATTAGAAAAAATGGAAGAAGCAAAAAAAGATAATGGCTATGGTATTAACATAGAAAAAATAACAGATGCTATGGGCAATGCATTAAAATATGTAATAAATAAAACAATGATGAGGGTTAATTTAAAAACTCCTTTACAACCTAATCAGCGTTTTACTTTTAGCATTGCATGGAATTATCGTTTAGCAAACAGAATGACAATGGGTGGCCGTGGTGGATATGAATTTTTTCCTGAAGATGGTAATAGTTTATTTACAATGACACAGTGGTTTCCTCGTCTTTGTGTATATAGCGATTTTCAAGGTTGGCAAAATCATCAATTTACTGGACGTGGAGAGTTTGCTTTAACTTTTGGTAATTATAAAGTACAAATGACAGTACCATCAGACCATATTGTAATGGCTACTGGCGAATGTCAGAATTATAAAGATGTATTAAATGCTACCAGATTTAAAAGATGGACAAGTGCACAAACAGCTAAAGAACCTATAGAAATTGTAACACTAAGTGAAGCAACTGCTGCTGAACAAACTAAAAGCAACTTAAAAAAAACATGGATTTTTCATGCTAATAATGTAAGAGATTTTGCATGGTGTAGCTCTCGTAAATTTATTTGGGATGCAATGCCTATAACTGTTGAAGGCAAAAAAATTATGTGCATGAGTGCTTACCCTAAAGAAGCCTATAATTTATACAGAAAGTTTTCTACAAAAGCTGTAGTACATACTATTAAAACTTATTCAAAATTTACAATTCCTTATCCTTATCCTGTAGCTCAAAGTATAGAAGCAAGTAATGGTATGGAGTACCCTATGATTTGTTTTAATTATGGAAGAACAGAAAAAGATGGTACTTATAGCGAAGCAATAAAAAATGGAATGATTGGTGTAATTGTACACGAAGTAGGTCATAACTTTTTTCCTATGATTATTAATAGCGATGAACGTCAATGGTCGTGGATGGATGAAGGTTTAAATACTTTTGTAGAATATCTTACAGAAGAATTATGGGATAATAAATTTCCTTCAAGAAGAGGCCCAGCATTTGCTATTACAGATTATATGCGTTTGCCAAAAGAACAATTAGAACCTATTATGACTAATAGCGAAAATATTATTCAATTTGGTCCTAATGCTTATGCAAAACCTGCTACAGCATTAAATATTTTAAGAGAAACAATTATGGGCAGAGAGTTGTTTGATTATGCTTTAAAAGAATATTCAAGACGTTGGGCTTTTAAACATCCTACACCTGCAGATTTTTTTAGAACAATGGAAGATGCTAGTGGCGAAGATTTAGATTGGTTTTGGAGAGGTTGGTTTTATAGTATAGATCCTTGTGATATTGCTATTGATAGCGTAAAAGTAGCAACACTAAATACTAATGCTACAACAAATAATACAAGAAGAAATAATAGTCCAAGAGCAATAGATAAACCTAATGTGCCTTTATTTGATGATATTTCTAAAATTAGAAACAGAGAAGATAAAAATATTGTTTTTGCAACAGATGCAGATACAACTTTAAGAGATTTTTATTGGCGTTATGCAAGAGGTTTAGAACCTTATGATACTACAAAATATTTACCAGCAGAAAATGCAATGTTTATTAATGAACCTTTAGATGATGCTACTAAAGAAAAATATGCTAATACACACATGTACGAAATTACTTTTCTTAATAAAGGTGGTTTAGTAATGCCTATAATTGTAGAATTTAGATTTGAAGATGGTACAAAACAAATTGAAAGAATGCCTGCACAAATTTGGAGAAAGAATGAACATAAAGTTACTAAAGTATTTATGACACCTAAAAAAGCTACTACTATTATATTAGACCCTATGAGAGAAACTGCAGATATTGATGAGTCTAATAATGTATGGACAGACAAAAGTGGCTTAACCATACCTACAAACTTTAGTTTATATAAATCTAGATTAAATAATAGACGCAACCCTGCTACTACAAATAAAAACCCTATGCAGGCTGCTAATGAAAAGAAAAAAGATTAATCAATTTTTATTTTAGTGTAATCTCAGATTCGTTATCCCAATTTGCACGAATAACTAATTTTTTGTTTAAGATATAAACAATTTCTGGTTGCAGTTTTTTTGTATAATTTCCTGCATCCCAAATACCATTATTATTTTTATCTAATAAAATTTTTAGTTCATATTCTCCGGGCTTAAACAATTTTTTGCTGAGTTCTTTTTCAGTAATTTTTATACTTTCTATTAATTCACTTTGTTTGTAAATTAATAATACAGGATGTTTAGTAGTATCTAAATTATTAAACCTAATTTTTACAGCACCATAATCTGATGTTTGTTTTGTCCAAAATTTTATGGTATCATTTTTAGTTAATGTATTACCCAAACTATCTGTAAATGCTTGTTTGCTTAATTGCAATTGATAAGGAGTATTTTCTTTCCATTCTGTACTAATAAAAATTTTTGTTTTATTAGTGTTAGTAGAAATTGAGTAATTAGTAAGTTGTAGATTATTTGTATCTGTCAGTAAAATTTTTGAAGAATCTAAATTAACTAATGGAGTTATAAAATTTAAGCTTAGTTGATTACTTAAAATATCTTGCTTACCAGCATCGAGTGATGTAGAAAATTTTATTTGTTTAGATTTTTCTGTATCGTTTTTACTTTTTACAACTGTTGTGGTGCTTGGTTTTTCTGCTTGTTTTGCTTCTTGATAAGCATATAAAACAATCTCATTTGTTGTGCTGTTGATATGAATTAAACTATCTGCAAAAGCAAATAATTTAGTACTATCATCATATTTCTTTGCATAATCATTGGGCATTGCATATAATGCAAAAACACCATTAGGCAAATGATGAAAACTAAAACTACCATCTCCTTTTACTTTAGTTATATATCTTGGTTTTTCTTTAAGTACAGCATCTGCATTTGTATTATTATACAATACAACAATTAATGACGAGTCTATTGCTCCTGTTTCTGCTAAAATTACTTTTCCAGAAAAAGTATAATTATCTATTTCGTTTCCTGTAGAAAAAACATAAGTAAAATTTTGTGCTGGGTTGCTTTCGTTTACATCTACAATACTATTACCAAAATTAAAAGAGTAAGTAGTATTGGGCTCTAAGCTATCTCTTAATTTAATAGTAATAGTTTTTAACTTATAATCTACTACAGGATTATTCTTAGGTAAAGGCGATACTATTAAATTATTAGTAACATCTTTTACTTCTATATATTCATTAAACGTTAAAACAATTTTATTGCCTTTTATATTTATAGATGAATCTTTTGGTACAGCAGTTAATAATGTTGGTGGAATAGTATCTTTTGCTCCACCACTTGGAGGAATCATATTTGCACAACCTGTTTGACTTATTTCTGTAATTACAAAAATTAACAACAATACAATAATCTGCGATATACTTTTTTTCATACAAAAAAATAAGTCTATTAAAATAATTTATTGTGCAAACATAATTGCATTGAGTGCAATAAAAATCATAATATTATTCTTCCTCTTCTTCTACTAAATGTAAGGCAACAGCTAAATTATTTGTTTTTACAAAATTGCACCATTCACAATCTTTTTTACCACAACCTTTTTTAAAATCTTTGGCTTGTATTTGTTGCCATGTATCTTTTATTTGTTGTGTTACAGTTGTTATAGCTTCTGGTGTTATTATTACTTCTTCTACTTTATAAATATCATCTACGGGTTCTATAAATTCAAATACAGTACTTACTGCTTGCCAATTATTCGTTTTATCGTTATCTATTAAAATTTTATAAAAAACTGCTTGTCGCCAATAATCGCCACCATTAGGTTCTTTTTCATTTGGAGCAACTAATTTTTTTATTGCATTTTCATGCTTGCCTGTTTTATAATCTACAACTCTTACTTGTGTGCCATTAAATTCAAGTTTATCAAACTTTCCGTTTAAAGGAATATTGTGTACAATAATATTTCTGGCAGCTTTTTCTATAGCAACTATCTTATTCCATTGTTGTATATGTGTTTGATAATATGCTGGTAAAATCTTTTTTCCATACGCTGTTCTTAGTATATAACTTTCTTTTGTAAATGCTTCTCTGTTATTATACATATACCACAAAAAATTATTGACAAACTTTTCTTCTGATGGAAAAGTGTCATTATTATCTTTCATTTCTTTAAACAAAATTTCTAAAGCATAATGTACAGCACTACCAAAAACAATATGTTCATTTTTAGCTCCTGGTACTTTTATAAAGTTTTGAAAATAAAATTTTATAGGGCAACTTAAATAGTTGTTTAAATGTGTAACGCTTAGTGTATAGGTTTCTAAAATTTTATTTAAATAAGCATCTTCTATAAGTTCTATTTCTGGTTGTGCTTTTGCTTGTAATTGTACAAGTGTATAAGTAGCTAAAATATTAGCATCTTCAATGTTTCTATTTTCTTTTGTTATATTTTCTGCTGCTGCAATTTCTTCAACAAACTTACTGGCAATATTGGCTTTTGTAGTATTGCCTTTTAAGCTATAAGTAATATATAAATTAGTTTTTGCTCTGGTAACTGCTACATAAAATAATCTTCTGCTTTCTTCTAAATCTGTAGCAATACTATTATTGCCAACTAAATTATCGGGTAATTTAAAATTATTTTTTGTGTTATTTATTTTATCCCAAACATTATCTGTACAGCCAATTATAAAAACATAATCATACTCACTTCCTTTACTGCTATGTGCTGTTATAAAATTTACGCCATTATTTGTTGCACTAATTTTTGTTAATGGAATGCTTAGCAAATTATTATTTAGTAACGAAATATTTTTAAGCAATGATGTAAGTGTTAATTCTGGGTTTCGTTTAGTTTCGTCTTTTATATAATTAAAAAAGGTAGCTATAACCTGCATAAGCCAAGGCATTTCTGGGCTTTGCATTATAAACTTTAAAATGCCTGTTGATTGTATAAGCTTTTCAAACAATTGTTGTAATGTACAATTACTGCTTTCTTTAATTAGGTTTTCTAAAATTTGTGCTGTAGCATAAATAGTATTTTCTGTTTGTTTAAATAAATCTGCATTAGCTTGTTCATTAAGCCATTTGCGTAAAGAAGTTTTTTCTTCGCCTCTTATTTTATTTTTTTCATTAACAATGGTTACTTGTTTGGCAATTTCTAAAGAGCTAATCTGAAAAAAATTGCTGTGTAATATTTTAAATAAAGTTTCATCGGCACTATACGGAATTTCTTTTTCTTTATCAATCCATATAAGTATATCAATTATGTTTTTTATAATTGGTAGTTGTAAAATATTTACTTCTTTTTTGGTATTTACTGCAATTTGTTTTTGTTCTAAAATTGTTGCTAACTCATCTACCTGTGCATGATTACGATATATTACAGCTATATCTTTTCCTGCAACATTATTTTTAGTTATAAGATTTTCTATGGTTATGGCAACATCAATTGCTTCTTGAGAAATATTGGGATATTCAAAAATATTAATAGTTGTGGCTTTATTTACAACGTTTGTATTGCTTGCTGTTAATGCTACATCGTTTAATGCAATACGTTGTGTATTATTTATAATTAAACCATGTGCAGCATCTAATATTTTTTGTGTAGAACGATAGTTGTTTATTAAATTAATTTGTGTAATAGTGTTTAAATATTTTTCTCTAAAAGAAATGATATTTTGCACATTAGCATCTTGAAAAGAATAAATACTTTGATCTGCATCGCCAACAACAAATAAATTTGGCGTATCCCAATAGCTGGTTAATTGTTGTAATAATAAATTTTGAGAACGACTGGTATCTTGAAATTCATCTACCAAAACATATAAAAACCTTTCTTGATAGTTGAGCAACATATTACTGTTAGTATCAAAAGCTTTTAAAACCCACAGTATCATATCTTCAAAATTATAACGCCCTCTTTCACTCATCATTTCATTAAAAACAGGAAATAAATCTACCGCAGCTTTTAATTTTTCCATTTCTTCTTTAGCTGTTTGTATTGCTGCTTCTTTAGGGTCGCCTGCATTTTTATCTTTATATTTTTTCTTATAAAAAAATCCTTCTTTTGTTGGTAGTTCTACTATATATTTTTCTATACAATCTTTCATATATTCAGGTGACCATGCTTCTTTTTTCATTATGCTAAACAAATTTTTTAGTCTTTGTTTTTCATAATACACTTTGCCTGTATGTCTTTTTAAAGGATTATCTGTTGGTATATTATCTATTAACTGATAAAACAATTCTATTTCTTCTAATTCACTAATAGGCTCTAAATTTAATTTACCAAAATAGGTAAGGTTTTCTTGAATTACTTCGTTACAAAAAGAATGAAATGTATGTATTCTTACATTGTATGCTGCAGTACCAATAATTTTTAATAACCTTTTACGCATTTCTACAGCACCATTATCAGTATATGTTAAACATAAAATTTGGTGAGGGTCGGTATCTGTATTTAATAAAATATTACCAATACGAGTAGAGAGAATTTGTGTTTTTCCTGTACCAGGACCAGCATTTACTAAAACAGGCCCTTCAATAGTATCTACAGCTAATTTTTGTTCTGTATTTAAACTGTTATAATTTTCTTGAAACTGTGCTAATAATTTTTCTTGTGTAGCCATAGCTATGATATTTTTATACTTGTTAGCTTTTAAGTTTTATGCAAAAGGTTGGTAATAATTTTATCTACAATATAAGTTTTGCTAAATTTACACGTTATAATGTAAATATAATTTTTGCATGAAATATTTACTTCTTTTTTTAGGAATTAGTTTTTATACTTTTAATGCTACAGCTCAGCAAAAAGAAAATACACATAAAGATGTAGTATTAGATACTATTTACAATAAGGTAGATGAATTGCCCTATTTTCCTGGTGGCGATAAAGCATGGAAAAAATTTTTAAAAGAAAATTTAAAATATCCTAGAAAAGCTTGGTGGGAAGAGTTAGAAGCTGATGCTGTATTAGAATTTGTAGTAAGAAATGATGGAACTATTACAGATATTACCAACTTAACTGTTAATGGCTGGGGCTTTGAAGAAGAAGCTATAAGGCTTTTAAAAAAATCTGGCAAATGGATACCAGCTATAAAAAGTGGTAAAAAAGTTCATTATCATGCAAAACTTACTATTCCGTTTAGGCTTAAATAGTTTTTAGCTGCTTATTTTTATCTTAACATAAATTTTTTTTCTCTCAATAAAAAATCCTCCTACCTTTGAATAGTTGCATAAACAACTATTATGGCTAAAAATCATTTTAAACGTGGCGAACTTTATAGTGTAATTAATGCAATGGCTGCAACAGCTATTGCCAGACGATTACAAAAAAACTTTCGTAATAATGGTGTAGATATAACTATAGAACAATGGAGTATCTTATATCATTTATGGAAAGAAGATAAATTAAGCCAACAAGAATTATGTAATAGAACATATAGAGATAAGCCAAGTATTACCAGACTAATAGACAATTTAGAAAAATTAAAATTAGTAAAACGTATTGCTGATAAAAAAGATAAACGAGTAAACTCTGTATGCTTAACAGATGCAGCAAAAGAATTACACGATTTAACAATAAACATAGCCAACCAAACAATGGATGAAGCTTTGGTTAATGTAACTAAAGAAGAAATTGAAACAGTAAAAAATGTTTTACAAAAAGTATATGATAATTTAACAAGCTAATAAAAATAAACTTTATGAGTACTGAACAACAATTAACAGCACTACATGGTGGTGAATGGATAATTAAAGAAAGCATTTCTTCTGAAACATTTATACCAGAAGATTTTAATGAAGAACAAAAAATGGTGATGGATATGTGTCATCAGTTTTTAACAGCAGAAGTAACCCCAAATATTGAAAGAATTGATAAGCAAGAAAAAGGCTTAGTTCCTACAATATTAGAAAAAGCTGGGGAGCAAGGTTTATTATCTACCACTTTTCCTGAAGAATATGGTGGACTTGGAAAAGATTTTATTACAGGCACTATTGTAAATGAAGGCTTAGGTGCAGGTCATAGTTTTAGCGTTGCTGTAGCTGCACATACAGGTATTGGTAGCTTGCCAATTTTATATTTTGGTACAGAGGCTCAAAAGCAAAAATATATTCCTAAACTTTCAAGTGGAGAATGGAAGGGTGCTTATGGACTTACAGAACCTAATAGTGGTAGCGATGCATTAAGTGCAAAATCTACAGCCAAGCTTAGTGAAGATGGAAAATATTATATTTTAAATGGTCAAAAATGTTGGATAACTAATGGTGGCTTTGCAGATGTATTTACTGTTTTTGCAAAAATAGATGGTACACAATTTACTGCATTTATTATAGAAAAAGGGTTTGAAGGTTTTACACATGGTCCAGAAGAACACAAAATGGGTATTAAAGGTTCTTCTACAGTACAATTATATTTTCAAGATTGTAAAGTACCAGTAGAAAATGTTTTAGGCGAAATTGGTAAAGGCCATGTAATAGCATTTAATATTTTAAATATTGGTCGTTTAAAATTATGTGCAGCAACATTAGGTGGTGCAAAAAATGCAGCAACAATTTCTGTACAATATGCAAATACAAGAGAGCAATTTAAATTACCTATTGCAAAATTTGGTGCAATAAAACATAAGCTTGGCGAAATGGCTATAAAATTATGGGTAACAGAAAGTGCTTTATATCGTACTGCAAAATGGATTGATGATAAAGAAAAAGAAATGCTGGCAGATGGTAAACCTTTTAATGAAGCTATGCTTGGTGCTGCAGAAGAATATGCTATTGAATGTGCTATCTTAAAAGTATTTGGTAGCGAAACTTTAGATTACGTAGTAGATGAAGGTGTACAAATACATGGTGGTAATGGCTTTAGTGATGAATATAGCATTAGTAAAGCTTATAGAGATAGTAGAATTAATAGAATTTTTGAAGGTACTAATGAAATAAACAGATTACTTACAGTAGATATGGTACTTAAACGTGCTATGAAAGGTAAGTTAGATTTAATGACACCTGCTATGAATGTTCAAAAAGAATTAATGAGCATTCCTGATTTTAATAGTGATGATGAAAGTGCATTTAGTAAAGAATTAAAATATATAGCCAACTTTAAAAAAGCAATTTTAATGGTAGCTGGTGCTGCTGTTCAAAAATTAATGATGCAGTTAGATAAAGAGCAAGAAATATTAATGAATATAGCAGATATGGCTATAGAGGTTTTTCATGCAGAAAGTGCATTACTGCGTTTAATGAAAATAACTGAACAAAAAGGTGAAGAGGCAGCTACTATTGAAAAAGATATGGTAAGTACTTTTATTTACGATGCTGCAGATAGAATTAATAAAGCTGGTAAAGATGCATTAAACAGTTTTGCTGATGGCGATGAATTGCGTATGATGAATATTGGTTTAAAAAGATTTACTAAAGTAGATGCTTATAATACCAAAGAAGCCAGAAGAAGAATTTGTAATAAAATGTTAGCAGCAAATACTTATTGTTATTAATCTATAAAGTTTTACAGTATCTCATAAATATTGTGGGTTGTATTGTTTATGAGATACTGTTTTTTAATACCTAATTATCCAATTAAAATCTATATTTTCTCTTCTTTGTGTTGGCTTTTGTTTTTCGTTAGTAAGGTAAGTAACTCTGGAGTTTATATATTTTACCAACTCATCTACAGAAATTTTTCCATCTTTATTTCCAGCATAATAAGTATCTGCATATTTTAAAAATAATCCTTCTCTTATTGCTAAAGTAAATACACCATTATTCCATTCTGCACTTTCAAAAGCATACTCCATACCACCAGCTGCAGAAACAATTACAGCACCATTAGAGCCACTTAAATCGCTAAAAGTTCGTTGCATTAACTCAAAGCTGCTGTTGGTACTAATTTTAGATTGTTTGTTTTTAATTTTTATTGTGCTTCTCGATGCAATACCTGTAACATTAATTTTATCATCGGTGGTTGAGGTTGTTTTTTTCTTTTTACTTTTTTCAAATGCCAATAATTCTTCTTTATCTAATGCACCACTATGACAAGCATCTATAAACATTATTTTTTCTTGTGCTGGTACATTGTCTAAAAGTTTTTCTATTAACTCATATTTTAAACCTCTCTTTTCGGGCTTTTTAAAATCTATATCATAAGTAGCATAATAAAAATCTAATGAATCGCTTAATAAGCCATGTCCTGTAATAGCTACAATTACTCTATCATCTGGTGTGGTTTTAAGTAATTTATTTTTTAGTTTTAAAATATTTTCTTTGGTTACTTGTTCGTTTAATAAAGTATCTATCTGATAAGTTTTATATGAGTTTGCAATATCTTTTGCTAAATCTCTAATATCTTTTGCAGAGTAAGTAAGATTATAAAGAGAATCTTTGTAGTTGGCTACGCCAATTCCTACAAAGTAAACTGTAGGTTTATGTACTTTACTTTCATAAGTACTTAATACTGTAAAAGATTCTTTTAATGAAGTAACACCAATTTCATTAGTACAATAAACTTTAATTGTATTTACACCAGTAGCTAAAGGTGCTTTTACAGATGTAGTATATTCTTTTACATTTAAGGCTGCTATGCTTTTGCCATTAACATCAAAAATGGGTGAGTTATTTACTAAAATTTGAATTGATTGTAATTGATAATTTTCGTCTTTAAAAGAAACATCAAAATTATATATACTATCAGAGGTGGTTGTTTCTAATGTATAACTATTTAATAATTTTACATGTGGTAGTTGAAGTTTATTAGTAGCTTCTAATTGCTTTTCATTTATACCTAAAGTTTTTAATCTTTTTAAATATGCTGCATAATAATTTTTAATTACAGCTTCTTCTGTTTTTCCTAATGCTTTAAAAATAATATCTGGTCTGTTAAGTTTTAAATCAAATTGTTCGTAAGGATATACTTGATTGTTATAAGCAATATTAATTGCATTTAGTGCATTTTTAGATGAGTAGTAATGGTTTAAAGTATCTGTAATAAAAGGTTCTTTTTTAAAGGGTAGAAAAATATTTACTTTTAATTTTCCAGAAGTTAAATCGTATAAACGAATTGTTCCATCTGCTCCAGCAATTGCAAACTCTGTTTCTTTATGATTAATAGCAATGCTTCTACAATTATAACCTAAATAAAATTGATATAAAAAACTATCCACAGCCATATCGTACAATGCAATACTTTTTTTAGAATCTTGAAGTAATAGTTGATTTTTAGAAGGAATAAACTGCATTTGCAATGCTTCTATTTCTTTTGAATTTACTTGCCATCCTGTAATATATTGTAGTGTTTTACTGTTATAAAATTTTAATCTTCCATCGCCTGTAGTTATGCAAATTCTATCTTTTGTTGTTAAAACATATCTTGCTTTATCTACAAAAATTGTATCTGTAACAATGCCTGTTTTACCATTAATAATTAATACATAATCTTGATGGGTTTTACAAAACAATCTTTCATTAAAATCGTCATAAAATAAATACATTACATAAGCTGTATTAGCTGGTGTAGTATTTATATTAAACATTGTAGTATTTGTGGTAGTATTATAACCAACAATTTGGCCATTTATACCACTTACAAAAATTAAATTATTGTCTTTAGATTTTGCAAAGCCAAAAACATTTTCTGTAGTATCTAATTTAATAGTATATAAAAAGCTATCGCTTTCTTTATCGTAAATTGCTAAAGTATTATTTCTTGAACTTGGCTTTATCGGAAAATAATTATCGTTTTGATAGCATATAATATCTGTTATAGGAGTATTAATTGTTGCATTATAATTCATAAATAAATTTGCAGATGATAAATTTAATTTTCCATAATTGCCTTCTGTTATGGTGTATTGAATAGTGTTATCATCTTCTGTATATTGTACTTTATTTATTTGATTAGCATAGAAAAATATTTTTTTATTGTTAAGTGCAGATTGTTTATCAAAGTCGTAACCTTTAACATTCATTAATCCAAAATCATACGCATTACTGGTTATTAATAAATCATTTCCATCTGGCATAAATTGTGTACTTCTTATTGCATAGCCATTTGTATTATAAGCATATTGTCTATAATATGTGTCTGCAAGATTGTAAATTCTAAAACTATCTTTATGAGATGGTAGTACAATAAGTTTAGAATCTGTACTAAAAGATTGGGCTGCATACATTGCAGCAAACTTGTTATAATATAAATAGTAATTACATTCTAAAAAGGCATTACTTCCTACAATAAACTCTTTTGTAAATAAATCTAAAACTCTTATAACACCATCATCTGTTGTAAAACTTACATATCTATTATTGTTGCTAACAATGATACTTTTTACTTTGGTGTTTAAAATGTAATCATTTTTTTTCTCCATTTTGCTAATGTCCCACCTACAAATTGTTGAATCATCTGAACAAGTATAAATTAAATTGGGGTTATTTTTATAGAAAGCAAAATCATTAATAACATCTTTGTGTAAGGTTAGTTTTTTTACAATATTCAGTGTGTCTGAAAATAATTTAATAACATAAAGGTTTGAGTCTTCTGCAATAAAAATATGTTTATTATCTGGCGATATTTTGGCTACTTGTGTTTCTCCATCTGAGTTATAGCTATTAATTAATTGAAAGTTAAAAGCATTCCATACAGCAACTTGTTTATCTGCACCAACACTCACTAAATACTGACCATTAGGGCTATATTGTAAATAAATTATTTTATCTGTATGAAAGCTGATGGTGTATATTTCTTTGCCAGAAACTTTATTCCAAATTTTAATTAAATTGTCTTCGCTGCCTGTGGCAAAATATTTACCATTGGGTGCAATGGCTGTTATATAATGTAAAGTGTGCCCATCTTGCATTTGTACATGTATATCTGTATTTTCATTTTGTTTTTTTTGTGCAGATTTTATCCAAGCCTTTCCTTCAAAATTATCATTTTGTTGAAAAATATTATTTGCTGCAGTTAAGTATTTTTCTGCTTCAGTTTTATTGCCATTTTGCTGATGAATATTTGCTAATAAAAATTCTGCCCAGCCTTTATATGCTTTATCATCATTAACTTCTGCTACTTCTTTTATTAAAAATGATGTTTGTTGTGCATTTGTAAAATTTTCGTCTCTTATATCTTGTAATGTTTCACTAATCCATTCATTAAATAAATTGTTTTCTTTTATTTGATTGTAGAGATTTTTTATTTGTTTATTTTTTTCTGCTTGTTCATTTAAAGAAAGTAAATAAGGTTTTATAGAGGGTGAATAAAGTGTTGTACCATTCATTATCCACGATGCATAAGTATAAATAAATGAAACTCTATTGCCCATATTATTTGCTGGTACATCATTTTCGTATTTAAAAAATAATTTTATATGTTCTATTTTACTATCTAATATTGCTTTAATTAAATTGCTACCAGTAAAAATTCCTTTCTTATATTTTATTTCATAAGAGCCTCCTGGTAGTGTGTCTTTACCTGCTATTATGGCTACCTCTTTTATTTCTTTAAGAATAACTTCAAAAGTTTCTTCTTCTAAAAGTTTGTTGCCATAGTAATAAAAAAAGCGATAATTATAATAACCGTCTGTTGCATTTATTAAAATATCGTTGTTTAATAATGCTTCTTGCAATAATAAATTGCCCCACTCTATAGGTGTTTCTACTTCTGCAGTTACAAAATCGCCTACCGTTACTTTATTAGTAATTGCTGCTGGAATATGTAAATAACTTTGATTGTTTTCTATTTTAAAAAATGAGGCAGAGGTGATAGTAGCAACTTTTTGGTGATATAGTGTATCGCCTTGTATAATTCTAGAGCTAAGTCTAGCAGTTTGATTTTTGTTCCAAATTCCATCATAAAAACCTGCATTAATTTTTACTTCTACAGAGTCTGTATTTGGTATAGGTGTAATACTATTTATTTGAAAATATGCTTCTTGTGTTTTTGTTTGTTTTGGTATTGTATAATTATAAGACCAATTTTTTTCTGCAATGGTTTGATGTAAATAATTTAATCTGATTAAAATAGTAGAAAGTTCATTTTTATGTTGGTATTTACGAGCATTGGTTAAAGCCATCATTAAATAATCTTGAGAAAGTTGTGGTTTTTCTACCAATCTATAACACCTACCTAAATGGCTAAGCATTTGTGTGGCATATTTACTACTATCAAAATATTTATTTTTTTTCAGCCAATTATTAGCAGATTCATAATAATAAATACTGCTATCAACTTTATTAGCAAGCATTGCTTTGGTTCCTTTATCTAACTGTTCTATAAAATATTTGCTATCTTTTTGTGCAACCAAATTAGTAGCTATTACTAAAAAAAATATGCTTAGTAGTTGTTTAATTTTCATTTTACTAATGTAATACTTTTTAAAAAGTAACCTATACCCAATAATACTTATTTTATAGATTACACTTAATTAAAAAGAAAAAGGCTACAATTTATGTAGCCCTTGTTTTGTTTATTTGTTTTGCCGATAAATTATCTTGCCATATTACATGGTACACTTTTAGAAGCATACAATAATTTCATTTCATCGTTATCGTAAAGAAAAACGTAGAATGATGCTCTAATGTTTTTGTTTCTTATTTTTTCTGGTATTTCAGCATAAGGTATAAATAATTCCATATCTTTTTTACCGCCTTTATTAACTTCAATATGTTGGCCTGCATTTAATACTGTTGTTTTAGATGTACCAGACACTCCAAATACTTTATATTCATTACTAGCAGTTTCGAACATATTACCATTTTCGTCTGTAAATACGGCTAAATAATAAACTCTACCACTTTTTCCTGCAGTATTAATAGTAAATGAAGGATAAAAAGAAACACCTTCTTTAGTATCATTTCTTACTACACTCATATTTGTAAAACTGCTAACAGTAAAACGAGGTACTTCATTTATACGTTCTCCTTTTTTAGGATAAAGAGCACCAATTAAAGCTTTATCTCCTGCAGAAATACTATTATTCCATTCTACATGATAACCATCTAAAGTTTCCCATCTAGAAATAGGATAGTGCATTATAGATTTTGCATCGTACTGTGTGCCATTGGTATAAGAAACTGCATATTTTTTAAATAGCTGTGCATCAACCATGTCTTTATCCCAACCTTGATTTAGTTTATAAGAAGCATAAATTCTGTTTTTATCCCATTTAATGCCAGATGTTGGGCTCATGTGTTCGTGCATTAAACCTATAGCATGGCCAAACTCATGTACTATACAAGTATAAGTATATTCTTGTGTTCTAAAAGATGAGGTATCTAAGTGCATGGTATGTTCATCTTGTGGTACCATTAATGCCATAGTGCCCAATTTAGAATAGTTTCCACCACCATCATTGCCTGTAAGTATTACACGTATGTGAGATGGACCAACTTCTACAAACTCAAATTTTATATTGGCATATTTTTCCCACTCTTTTGCATAGCGTTTTATTAAATCTTTATAATGTTTGCTACCATTCATAATTTTTACGTGTAGTGTTTTACCATTATCCCACAAGTAATAATTATCTGCCATACCTCTTTTTCCTGTTTCTGTTGTATCAAAAGCAAATACTTGCTGAATGGGTTCTACAGTTGCACATCCTGCTTTTTTATACTGTTGCTTTTGTTGTGCTGTAGCAGTAGTAGCAAAGCATATAGCTATACCAAATACTAATAATTGTTTTATTGTTTTCATTGTTTTTGTTTTAAGTTTTTAATGATTTAAGGTTTTATGATTTTATAAAATTAAATACAGATCTTCTTGATTGATATAATATTTTTAATTCTTTATCATCTAATAAATATACTCTAAACTCTACTTGAAAATTATTTTTTCCTTTGGCAACAGGTAATTCGCTGTAAGGAATAAACAATTCAAAATCGTTTGGTTGTAATTTATTGGCAGATAATTTTTTATTTACACCTAATACAGATGATTTAAAAGTAGCTGTCATTTTATTAATATTGTAAGAGCCTCCTTCTTTCATAATTGGATTTCCTTCTGCATCATAAAAAAATGCAATAAAATAAACTCTTGCCGATTTTCCTGCTGTGCTTATATTAAATGAAGGATAAATAGAAATACCTTGTTGAGCATCATTATTGGTTACTTTAATATTAGTAAAATCAGATACTGTAAATCTTGGTACTTCATTTTGTCTTTCGCTGTTTTTAGGATATAATAAACTGATTAATTCTATATCTCCTGAAGATAGTTGATTATTCCAATTTACATTATAACCATCGGTTGTCCAACGTGCAAAAACAGGATAGTGCATAATAGATCTTGGGTCGTATTTAGTACCATTAGTGTAGTTAATATTATATTGTTGAAATAAGTTTACATCAACCATTTCTTTTGTCCAGCCTTGTGTTTGTTTTAGTTCATTATAAACAGCTGTTTTATTCCAATGAATACCAGAAATTGGGCTATAATGTTCGTGTAATAAACCTATAGCATGTCCAAACTCGTGTAAAACTGTTCTATACATTGCAGCATAGGTTTTAAAATCTGTTGTATCAAAGTTCATGGTTCTTTCATCTTGAGGAACAGATACAGCCATTGATCCAATTACAGAGTTATGACCTCCTTTATCGTCTAAATTTATTCTAATATGCGATGGGCCAACTTCAACAAAATGAAATTTTATATTGGCATATTTTTCCCACTCTTTAGCAATGGTTTTTACCTTATCCTGCATTGACTTACTGCCACTTAAAAATTTTACATAAATTATTTTGCCATTATCCCACAAATAGTAATTATCTGCAAGGCCTCTGCCTGGGGTAGTGTCTTCTATAACCATTTTAGCAACTGGCACTTCGCTACTACAGCCATATTTCTGTACTACTTTTTTGTTTTTACTTTTAGCTTTTTGTGCTGTAACAGAAAAACTAATTAAACAAAGTGTAATTAAAAAAGTAAAAATTTTCATGTGTTTCATAACATTAATTTTAAAAAATGAACAGTATAAAGATAAAAGCTAGCATAATATTACATATTTAATGCCAAGATTTATCTATAAAATACCCAATAGCACGTATAAAAAGGGGATGTTTAAAAAATAATATATTTAAAGTAGAATTTTTTTTTCAGTAACAGCCTCCTATATTTGCAGCCCAAAAGATTTTTCGGGAGGTAGTTCAGCCCGGTAGAATACCTGGTTTGGGACCAGGGGGTCGCAGGTTCGAATCCTGTCCTCCCGACTTCTTAAGTTTTAAGCTCACTATCTTTAGTGGGCTTTTTGTTTTTTATTGATTGCCTATTCCTTTTTTTAATATACCTCTTATTTCATGCCTCATTTCATCACTAATATTATCATTGGGTATTATTAAAAATGATTTAGTATTAAAATATAAATGAAAACAGTTAGGAGATTCTGTATAGCGTTGAAATTTATTCCACTCCCACGAAGCATTGCCTGCTTCAGTTTCTAAAATTAGTTTCTCTGTTAAAAAATGAGCTATAAACCTATGTTGAAACATAGCAGTTTTTTTATAAACAGCATAAGGTAAAATAAACCATGTAGCAATCATAATTAATAACCACATGATAGAGCCAAGTAAAAAATATTCTGGTCTAATTTTTTTAAAATAAAATAATATGGCAGATGTAATAGCAAAAACATTAACAACAATTATTAGCAGTCTTATTTCTTTTCTGGAAATAAAGTGATAGCGTAATGCTTGAATTGTTTTTTTCTTATCATACACAAAACCAAATTGCATAATTTATTATTTTACTTATTCTTGATTGGTCATTTTTGCTGTATTCTCTGCTAATTGTAATGTTTCAATAAACTCATCAATATTTCCATTAACAACACTATCTAAATTATAAGATGTTAGTCCAATTCTATGATCTGTAACCCTACCTTGTGGCCAATTATAAGTTCTAATTTTTGCACTTCTATCGCCTGTACTTACCAATGTTTTTCTTTGACGAGCAATTTCATCTTCTTGTTTACGTACTTGTTCTTCATAAAGTTTTGTACGCAACATTTGCATAGCTTTTTCTCTATTGGCTAACTGTGTTCTTTCTGTTTGACAAACAACCACAATACCTGTGGGAGTATGTGTTAAAAAAACTTTGGTTTCTACTTTATTTACATTTTGCCCACCAGCACCACCACTTCTGGCAGTTTCCATTTTTACATCACTGTCCTTTAATTCTACATCTACTTCTTCAGCTTCTGGCATTACAGCAACAGTTGCAGCACTTGTATGTACACGTCCTTGTGTTTCTGTATTTGGTACACGTTGTACACGATGTACACCACTTTCAAATTTTAAAGTACCATAAACATCTTCTCCTGTAATTTCAACAACTACTTCTTTATAACCACCAACTGTACCTTCACTTTCACTTACTACAGCAGCTTTCCAGCCTTTCTTTTGTGCATATCTTAAATACATACCTAATAAATCTCCTGCAAATAAACTTGCTTCATCGCCTCCTGTTCCTGCACGTATTTCTAAAATAGCATTTTTATCGTCTTGTGGGTCTTTGGGTATTAATAATCGTGTAAGTAATTTCTCTAGCTCTTCTTTCTTTTCTTCTAACTCTGGCAATTCCATTTTTGCTAATTCTTTTAAATCTTCATCATTGCCATTTAAGCTTTCTTTAGCAAAATCATAATCGGTTAATGTTTTTTTATACTGCTCAAAAGGTTGTACAATTTTTTCTAAAGAGCGATATTCTTTACTTAATTTACCAAACTCTTTTTGATTATTAATAATTTCTGGGTTGGTTAATGCAATACCAACTTGTTCAAATCTTGCTTTTATTGCTTCTAACTTATCAATCATACCACTTTATTTTGGGTGGGCAAAAGTAATGTATTGGTGGGTTATACAAAAAGTACATTTATTTTAAGACACTTTAGCATTTACTTTATATTCATAAATTAAGATATTGCATTATTACCAAAGTGTTTGTAAAGAATAGGCTGAAAATAATTTATCTTTTGTAATTAATGTGTAATTATTTGCAATTGCTTGTGCAATAATTATTCTATCAAATGGGTCGTTATGATGAAAAGGTTGGCTGGTTAAAATAACAATATCATGAAATGTTATAGGTAATAGTTGAAAATTATTTTTTATTAATTCTTTATTTAAATTTTTAAAGGGTAAATTAATTATAAGCCTTTCTAAACTAATTTTTATAGCAATTTCCCAAATACTTGCAATACTTACATAATTGTTATTATTATTTGTTTCTATTGCTTTTTGTGCTTTTAAAGATAATTTTCTGTTTCCATCAAGAAACCAAATTAAAGTATGTGTATCTAGTAAATAATTCATTTTATTGATAATCTTTAAAGTCTTCTATTGGATCATCAAAATTTTTTTTCATTTTAAACATACCTTTTGCACTTCCAAATTTTGGTTTCTTTTTAGAAGGTTTTTTATTTTTCAATAAAAAGTCAATAAATTTTTCTACTTCTGATTTCATATTATCAGGCAGGCTAGATAATTTGTTAAAAAGTAGTGTATTGCTCATTGCTAATTGATTGTTTAATCAAATTTACAAAATAAATATTTACTTCAACATTCCTTTTATTTCATTAAGTTTCATTAACGCTTCTACTGGTGTTAGTCGGTTGATGTCTATATTTTCAATTAGTTTTCTTATATCTTCAAATACAGCAGAATAAGTATCATAAATTGATAGTTGCATTTGTGGAGCTGATAATGATTTTATTTTACTACTTAAATCTTCTGTTGATGGTTCGCCTTTTGTTGGTGAATTATTTTTTGTTTTTTGCTCTAACAATGCTAAAATTTCATTGGCTCTATTAATAAGTTCTGGTGGCATGCCTGCCATTTTAGCTACATGAATACCAAAACTATGGGTACTACCTCCTTTTGCTAATTTTCTTAAAAAAATTATTTTATTACCTATTTCTTTATTGGTGATATGAAAGTTTTTTACACGAGATAATTTTTCTTCTAACTCATTTAACTCATGATAGTGTGTAGCAAAAAGTGTTTTAGGTGTATGGGCTGATTGATGCAAATATTCTACAATACTCCAAGCTATACTTATACCATCATAGGTAGATGTTCCTCTGCCAATTTCATCTAATAATATTAAACTTCTTTCAGAAATATTATTTATGATAGAAGCTGTTTCATTCATTTCTACCATAAAAGTACTTTCTCCACCACTTAAATTATCACTTGCCCCAACTCTGGTAAAAATTTTATCTGTCAAAGGAATTTTAGCAATATCTGCAGCTACAAAACTTCCTATATGTGCCATTAAAGTATTTAATGCTGTTTGTCTTAATACAGCACTTTTACCACTCATGTTTGGACCAGTTAAAATAATTATTTGTTGCGTTGTGGTATCTAAAAAAATATCGTTGGTAATATAATTTTCACCTTGTGGTAAATTTCTTTCTATTACAGGGTGTCTGGATTCTTTTAAAACCAAATCAAACCCATCGTGTAAAGTAGGCTTTTTATAATTATAGCGTAAAGCATTTTCTGCAAAACAAATTAAACAATCTATAATAGCTAATACATTTCCATTAATTTGTATAGGTGCTATATAATCTTGTAATGCAAGTAATAGCTTATCATAAATTGCTAATTCTATAGATAAAATTTTTTCTTCGGCACCTGTTATTTTTTCTTCATATTCTTTTAACTCTGGTGTTATATATCTTTCTGCATTGGTAAGTGTTTGTTTTCTTATCCAATTTTCTGGTACTTTATTTTTATGTGTATTTGTTACTTCTAAATAATATCCAAACACATTATTAAATCCAATTTTTAAAGATGGTATGCCTGTAATTTCTGCTTCTCTTTGTTGAATATTTATTAAATATTCTTTTCCTCCTATTGCAATTTTTCTTAAATCATCTAATTCATTATTTACACCTGTTTTTATTACATTTCCTTTATTAGCTGCAACAGGTGGCACTTCTTCAATTTCCTGAAAAATTTTTTGTTGTATTATTTGGCAATTGTTTAAGCTGTCTGCTAATCTTTGTAAGTAAATATTATCTGCTTTAGAGCATATTTCTTTAATAACTGCTATTTGCTTTAATCCTTTTGCTAACTGTACTACTTCTCTTGGATTAATTTTTTTTAATGGTATTTTACTTACCAATCTTTCAATATCGCCACATTGTTTTATGGCTTGTATTAATTGATGTCTGTTATCAGTATTTTTTATTAAAAACTCTACAACACTTAATCGTTCATTTATTTTAGTAATATCTTTTAAAGGCATTATAATCCATCGTTTCAACAATCTTGCACCCATAGGAGAAACTGTATTGTCTAATGTTTTTAAAAGATTATTTCCTTCTGAGTTGCTACTACCAATAATTTCTAAATTTCTGATAGTAAATCTATCCATCCATAAAAAATCTTCTTTTTCTATTCGTTGAATAGAAGTAATATGTTGTAGGTTAGGATGCTCTGTTTCTTTTAAATAATGTAAAACAGCACCTGCTGCAATAATGCCTTGAGATAAATTTTCTATTCCAAACCCTTTGAGTGAGTGTGTTTGAAAATGTTTTAATAAATGTTCTGTTGCAAATGCTAATTCAAAAATCCAGCTTTCTAAAGTATAGGTATAAAACTTTACACCAAATGTTTCTTTAAATTGTTTTTGATAATTTCTTTGAAAAATTACTTCTGCGGGTTTAAGGCTTTGCAATAATTTATCAATATATTCTTCATTACCTTCTGCAATAAAAAATTCTCCTGTACTTATATCAATAAATGCAATACCAATATTATTTTCTGCAAAATGTACTGCTGCTAAAAAATTATTACTATTATGTTCTAATAACTTATCATTAGTAGCAATACCTGGAGTTACTAATTCTGTAACACCTCTTTTTACTACACCTTTTGCTTGTTTAGGATCTTCTAATTGATCGCAAATTGCTACACGATAACCTGCTTTTACTAATTTATGTAAATAGGTATCTAAAGCATGATGAGGAAAACCAGCTAACTCTGTATTTGCATTATCTCCACTATTTCTTTTAGTAAGTGTAATTCCTAAAACCTGAGAAGTAATTATGGCATCTTGCCCAAAAGTTTCATAAAAATCACCCACTCTAAACAATAAAACAGCATCAGGATATTTTTGTTTAATAGCCTTATGTTGCTGCATCATTGGAGAAGCTGATTTTGCCATAGCTTACAAATATAACTATTGCAAATTTGGGTTAAAAAGAAAATTTAATTTTAAAATTTCTTAGCTTATTAAACCTGCTGATTTACTAATATCCATCATTCTATTAATAGATTTTAATGCAGCTAATCTTAATTTTTCTTCTATAATTATTTCTGGTAATTCATACTGCATACATGTATATAATTTTTCCAAAGTATTTAATTTCATATAAGGACAATCATTACATGCACAAGCATTATTTGGTGGTGCTGGTATAAAAGTTTTATGTGGACTATTTTGTTGCATTTTATATAATATACCTGTTTCAGTTGCTACTATAAATTCTGTAGCATCATTATCTTTTGTATATTTTAATAATTGAGAAGTACTGCCTATATAGTCTGCTATATTTAAAACTGCTTCTTCACATTCAGGATGAGCAATAAATTTAGCTTTTGGATGTCTGATTTTTAATTTAGTAATTTTTTCTAAGCTAAATATTTCATGAACCTGACAAGCACCATTCCATAAAACCATTTCTCTACCTGTTTTTTTTATTAAAAATGCTCCAAGATTACGGTCTGGTGCAAAAATAATTGGTTGGTCTTTTGGAATACTTTCAATAATTTTTTCTGCATTAGAAGATGTACATATATAATCACTCAATGCTTTAATTTCTGCACTACAATTAATATAGCTTACAACTACATGATTTGGATATTTACTTTTAAAAGCTTTAAATAAATGTTCTGGTGCACTATCAGCTAAAGAACAACCTGCATTTAAATCTGGTAATAAAACTTTTTTAGATGGATTTAAAATTTTAGCTGTTTCTGCCATAAAATGTACTCCTGCAAAAACAATAATATCAGCATTTGTTTTAGCTGCTTGTTGTGCAAGGCCTAAACTATCACCAATAAAATCTGCTACATCTTGTATATCTGGCTCTTGATAATAATGTGCTAATAAAACAATATTTTTTTCTTTTTTTAATTTTTCTATTTCTGCAAATAAATCTAATGTTGGCGAAACTTCAATATCTAAAAATCCTTTTGTAACTAAATTTTCTTTTGCTGTGTTAATATCCATTGTAATAGTATTTAATAATATTTATTTTTTAAAACCAATATTACTATTATGAGTGTTGATATTGGGATAAATAAATTATTAACAAAGCACAAAGTTAATTAACTATATCATTACCCACTTAAACTAACAGTTAATTAACAAGTAAGTTTTTAATAAAATCAAAGCTTTTTAGTTGTTATATACATCTGTTAAAAACAAATGTTATTAAATACACATTTTACAAATCACTACTTATTCACTGTTAAGTAACTAACTATAAAAAGTGTAATCTTTCTTTGGTATTTAATATTTTAATTATATAGGACATACTTATACTTTTTCTTTCAACAATTATTTTTTACAAAATGTAATTTATACACATCAAATATGCTTTTTTAACAGCGATATGTTTAAAAGTTTTTTAAGCCAAAAATTTTGAGATTAAAGAATCCAAAAAAATAAAAGATTTTAAATTTTTCATATTTTAAGAATATAAGCCAATAAAAGATTATAGAAGTTTATCCACAATTTGTTCAATAACTTTAAAACCCTAATTTTGCTCTCCTTTAAAAATAAAATATAATAGTTAATTATGTCTGTTATTCAAACAATACGTGATAAGGGTGCATGGATAATTTTTGGAATTATTGCATTAGCAATGATAGCCTTTATATTACAAGATGGTGTAGGTAGAGGTTATAGTGGTATGACTGCTAATTCAGAAATTGGTAAAGTAAATGGTACCTCAATAGAGCTTGGTAGTTTTGACCAAAAAGTAAATATGTACTCAGCTGGTGGACAAGATAGAAATGGAATTATTCCTCAGCTTTGGAATATGGAAATTGATAGAATATTATTAGAACAAGAGTGTGAAAAATTAGGCTTAACTGTTACAGGTAAAGAAATTAGTGATGTATTATTTGGCGAAAACTCTCCTTTAAGAAGAGAGCAACAATTTGTAGATGAAAATGGAATGTTTAAAGCAGATGAAGCTCGTCAGGCTTTTGCTCAGCTTAAGAAATCTAAAAATGCCGAAAATATTCAAGGCGTTATTCAAACTTACATAGAGCCTATTCAACAACAAGCTTTAAAAACAAAGTTTGATGCATTATTACAACATAGTGCTTATGCACCAACTTGGTTAATTGAAAAGCAAAAAGCAGATAATAGCAGCTTAGCTAGTATTCAATATGTTTATGTGCCTTATAATGCAATATCAGATACAGCAGTAAAAGAAATATCTGATAATGAAATAGCTGCTTATATTAAAAAATACCCTTCTGGTTTTGAACAAAAAGAAGAAACAAGAAATTTTTCTTATATCACTTTTAATACTGCACCATCATCAACAGATTCTGCTAATGCTTATAATCAAGTAATAAGTTTAAAAGCAGATTTTGCATCAGCACCAAATACTGAAGCATATTTAGCACGTACAGGAACAGAAATTCCTTACTTAGATGCTTATATGCCTAAAAAAGATTTAAGAATACCAAATGCAGATAGTATTAAATTATTAGCAGATGGTAATGTTTTTGGCCCTTATATTGATGCTTCTAATTTTGTAATAGCTAAAAAGATTGGTAAAAGAAATTTACCAGATAGTGTAAAAGTTAGACATATTTTAGTAAAAACTGAAGATAGAAGAAATCCTGTTTTAGAAGATAGTATTGCAAAGAATAGAATTGATAGTGTAGAAATGTTGGCAAAACTACCAGGAACAGATTTTAATATGTTAGTTCAAAAATATAGTGATGATGGTGGAAGTAAAGCTACTAAAGGAGAATACGATTTTGCATTACAACAATTTGCAGGTATTAGTAAAGAGTTTGCAGAAACAATTTTTTATGGTAAAGCAGGAGATAAAAAAGTAGTAAAAGTAGAAAATGATGCATATTCAGGATATCATTATATTGAAGTAATTAGTCAGAAAAATTTTACAGAAGCAGTTAAAGTAGCTTATTTAGCAAAACCAATTATTGCTAGTAACGAAACAGTGAATATAGCTAGTACTGCTGCATTACAATTTGCTGCTAATATTAAAAACAAAAAGCAATTTGATGATGAAGCTAATAAACTTAATAAACCAATATTAGTTGCATTAGAAGTAAAAGAAAATGATTTTACATTACCTAATTTTCAACAAGAATCTGTACGTGGTTTAGTAAGATGGTTATATGAAAAAGATGTAAATAATGTAAGCGAACCAATAGAACTTGGCGATAATTATGTTGTAGCAATAGTTACAGATATTAATAAAAAAGGTTTAAAATCTGTTGCAGCTGCTCGTCCTCTGGTAGAGCCTTTTATACGTAATGAGAAAAAAGCTAAACTAATTATTGATACTAAATTTAAAGGTAATAGTTTAGAAGAGTATGCTCAAAGTGCAGGATCAATGATTCAACAAGCAGATAGTTTATTTTTTGCAAACCCAGCAATACCAGCTATTGGTTATGAGCAAAAAGCTGTAGGTGCTGCATTTAATCAATCAATGTTAAATAAAGTATCTACACCAATTGCAGGAAATACAGGTGTTTTAGCTATTAAATCTTTATCAATTCAGGCAATGCCAACTATGCAAGATAATGAAGCTATTAAACAAAATATTATTGCACAGTTTAAAAATGCAGCAACAAGAGCAACTAGTGCTTTAAGAAATGCAGCAACCATTAAAGACTATAGATACAAAGTATATTAATAGAGAATAATTAATTTTTTAAAAGGAGCTTCTTAACTAGGAGTTCCTTTTTTTATGCAGTTTATAGATTATTCTAAAAATTTTTGAATAGCTTCTTCTGCTTCTTTACAAGCTTTTTCTAAATTATCATTGATAATAATTTTATTAAAAGAGTGGTTAAAAGAAATTTCATAAGCAGCCTTGTTTAATCTGGTATTAATACTTTCAGGTGTTTCTGTACCACGGCTATCTAATCTTTCTTTTAAAATATCTATACTTGGAGGTTGTATAAAAATAGATAATGTTTGATGAGGATATTGTTGTTGTATATGAATTGCTCCTTTTACATCAATATCTAAAATAGGTGTTTTACCATTTTGCCAAATTCTTTCAAGTTCAGATTTTAAAGTGCCATAATATTTACCTTCATACACCATTTCCCATTCTGCAAAAGCATTGTCTTTAATTTTTTGCTGAAAATCTAGAACAGAAATAAAATAATAATCTACCCCATTTTTTTCATTATTTCTAGGACTTCTTGTAGCTGCAGAAATGGAGAAATCTAAATAGGTATATTTATTTAATAAAAATCTGGTAATAGAAGTTTTTCCAGCACCAGAAGGAGCAGTAATTATTACAATTTTTTCTATAGCCATGTGCAAAGAAAAGAAAGCCTTGTATTTTTACAAAGTTTTAATAGTATCAATATTTTTAAAGAATAGAATTAATCATTTAATAGTTACTAAATTTTAATTAAAATTTCCCTTATTAAACAGATATACAAAAACTAATAAATATAAATGATGTTAAATATGAGTAATAGTAGTATTAACAAAACCAAATCTTCCATTTATTTTAGATATGCTGATAAGCAATTAAATTATACTAAAAAAGCTGCTTTAAAGCATTTTGTAAAGGAAATATTTAAACAAGAAAAAGTTTCTTTAAACACACTTACTTATATTTTTTGTTCAGATGAGTTTTTGATAAATATTAATAAAGAGTTTTTAAATCATCATTATTATACCGATATAATTACTTTTTGTTTATCTGCTAAAGGAGATGCAATAGAAGCAGAAGCATATATAAGTGTAGATAGATTAAAAGAAAATGCCCAACAACTTAAGTTAAGTTTTAATGAAGAAGTAGAAAGAGTAGTTTTTCATGGAGCTTTACATTTATGTGGATATAAGGATAAACGAAAAGAAGATATAGCCATCATTCGCCAAAAAGAAAACTTTTATATCAAGCAATTTAATAAACAGTAAAATGTTCCACGTGTCACAAAGGGCAAGAAGGCTTAAAGATGTTTCACGTGTCACAAAAAAACTAGTATCTAAAAAATCATTCTCCTAAATATATCTTTGCCAGATGTTTCAAAAATATGATGTAATTGTAGTAGGTGCAGGTCATGCAGGTTGCGAAGCTGCAGCTGCTGCAGCAAATATGGGTAGCAAAGTTTTATTAATTACCATGAACATGCAAACGATTGCACAAATGAGTTGTAATCCTGCAATGGGAGGTATTGGTAAGGGACAAATTATTAGAGAAATTGATGCTTTGGGTGGTTACAGTGGTATTGTTACAGATAAAAGCATGATTCAGTTTCGCATTTTAAACAGAAGTAAAGGTCCAGCAATGTGGAGTCCAAGAACCCAAAATGATAGAATGTTGTTTTCTGCTACTTGGAGAGAAATGCTTGAGCAAACCAATAATGTGGACTTTTATCAAGATAATGTTAAAGAACTGATTATTAAAAACAATACTGCCTGTGGAGTAATTACAGGTTTAGGCCATCAAATATTTGCAGATGCTGTAGTTATTACAAGTGGCACATTTTTAAATGGAATTATTCATATAGGAGAAAAACAATTAGGTGGTGGAAGAATTGCTGAAAAAGCAGCAACAGGAATAACAGAACAATTAGTAACCTTTGGTTTTGAAAGCAGTAGATTAAAAACAGGTACACCACCAAGGGTTGATGGTAGAAGCTTAGATTATAGTAAAATGGAAACCCAGCAAGGCGATGAAGAAATTACAGGCTTTTCATTTTTAGATATAGAAAAAATAAAACCAGCACAACAAAGAAGTTGTCATATTACTTATACCAATACTGCTGTACACGAAATTTTAAAAACAGGCTTTGATAGAAGCCCTATGTATCAAGGAAGAATTGAAGGTGTTGGACCAAGATATTGCCCAAGTATTGAAGATAAAATAAATCGTTTTGCAGATAAAGACAGACATCAGCTTTTTGTAGAACCAGAAGGGTGGAATACAGTAGAAATTTATGTAAATGGTTTTTCTACTTCATTACCAGAAGATGTACAAGTAAAAGCATTAAGAACTGTACCAGGTTTTGAAAATGCAAGAATTTTTAGACCAGGCTATGCAATAGAGTACGATTATTTTCCACCAACACAACTTTACCACACATTAGAAACAAAAATAATATATAACTTATTCTTTGCAGGGCAGATAAATGGTACAACAGGCTATGAAGAAGCTGCTTGTCAAGGTATTATTGCAGGTATAAATGCACATCAAAAAGCCAAAAATTTAACTCCTTTTATCTTAAAAAGAAATGAAGCTTATATTGGTGTATTAATAGATGATTTAATTAGCAAAGGAACAGAAGAGCCTTATAGAATGTTTACAAGCAGAGCAGAGTTTAGAACACTTTTAAGACAAGATAATGCAGATTTAAGACTTACGCCATTAAGCCATCAATTAGGCTTAGCTTCTCAAGAAAGAATGGATAAAGTACAAAACAAATTACAACAGATAGA
The DNA here is from genome assembly GCA_963169635.1 of Bacteroidota bacterium. GTDB lineage: Bacteria > Bacteroidota > Bacteroidia > Chitinophagales > Chitinophagaceae > UBA1930. Next base: position 38,354 of record CAUJDL010000041.1, on the reverse strand, counting down.
AAAAATTAAAACCCTTTTAAATACTATTTATTTAGAGCCATCAGCTATTAATCCTTTTTTTGAAACAATACAATCTGCACCAACAACAGAAAAACAAAAAGCTGCAAAAATTTTATTAAGGCCAGGTGTTAGTTTAAAACAGTTAATAAATTATTCAACTGCTTTAACCAATGAAATAGGAGATGAAAAAATTGAAGTTTTAGAACAGGCAGAAACACAAATTAAATACGAAAGATATATTGAAAAAGAACAAGAGTTGGTAGATAAAATGAGCCAAATGGAAGAATTAATTATTCCTAATACATTTAATTACGATAAAGTAGCAGCACTCTCAAACGAAGCATTACAAAAATTTAAAAAAATAAAACCAAGAACATTAGGTCAGGCAAGTAGAATAAGTGGTGTAAACCCAAGTGATGTACAAATTTTAATGGTATATATGGGCAGATAAATAAAAAAATATTTACAATCAATAATAAAAATAAACACATGAATAAAAGAATAACACTATTAAAAGCAATCGTATTTTCATTAATAATAATTATACCAATTGAAGGTTTTAGTTGGGGTGTTACAGGACACAGAGTTGTAGCAGAAATTGCACAAAATCATTTATCAAGAAAAGCCAAAAAAGAAATAAAAAAATTATTAGGCAATGAAACATTAGCAGAGTGGGCTAATTGGCCAGATTTTATAAAATCTGATACTACAAAAACTTGGAAACATACTTCTACTTGGCATTATGTAAATATGCCTGGTGGCTTACAAGAAGAAGAATTTATTGTAAAATTAAAAAGTCAAGCTGGTAATAATTTATATAATCAAATATTAGTGTTAAAAAATCAAATAGCCGATCGTAGCTTATCAATTGAACAAAGAAAAACAGCACTTGTATTTTTAATACACATGGTAGGCGATTTGCATCAACCATTACATATAGGACATGAAGAAGATTTAGGAGGAAACAGAATAAAAGTTACCTGGTTTGATGAACCAACTAACATACATGCAGTTTGGGACGAAAAATTAGTAGATTTTCAACAATATAGCTATACAGAATATGCTACAATATTAAACAGAACAACAAGAGAGCAAAGAGAATCTTGGCAAAATACATCTTTAGAAAAATGGTTTTACGAATCATATATAATTGCAGATAAAATTTATGCTCAAACACCCGATGGAGCTAAATTAAAATATCGTTACAATTATATTTTTGAAAATGATTTAAATACACAATTATTAAAAGGCGGAATAAGATTAGCCAAAATTTTAAATGAAGTATTTCAATAGTTTTATAAATCTTTTCATAAATAGCAGCAAACCATTAGTTTCGCAGCCATAAAAAATAAAAAATATGTCGTTAGTAGTTGTAGGTTCAATGGCTTTTGATGCCATAGAAACACCTTTTGGAAAAAGTGATAAAATAGTTGGTGGTGCAGGAACATATATTGCTTGGTGTGCAAGTAATTTTACACCAGTAAAGCAAATTAGTGTTGTTGGTGGAGATTTTCCTCAAGAAGAGCTTGATAGCTTAACAGCAAGAAATGTAAATTTAGAAGGAGTACAAATAAAGAAAAATGAAAAAACTTTTTTCTGGAGTGGTCGTTATCATTTAGATATGAACTCTAGAGATACTTTGGTTACAGAGCTTAATGTTTTAGGAGATTTTAAACCAGAAGTACCAGAAAGTTTTCAGGATTGTGAGTTTTTAATGTTAGGCAATCTTGCACCTGCTGTACAATTAAGTGTAATAGAGCAATTAAAAAACAGACCAAAATTAGTTGTATTAGATACTATGAACTTTTGGATGGATGTTGCTATGGACGATTTAAAAAAACTATTAACTAAAGTAGATGTTTTAGTAATTAATGATAGCGAAGCAAGACAATTAAGTGGCGATTATTCTTTAATGCGTTCTGCTAAAAAAATATTAACCATGGGACCTAAATATTTAGTTATAAAAAAAGGAGAACATGGAGCCTTATTGTTTCATAACAATAAAGTATTTTTTGCACCAGCATTACCTTTAGATGAAGTATTTGACCCAACAGGTGCAGGAGATACTTTTGCTGGAGGATTTATAGGACATTTAGCAAAAACAAAAGATATTAGTTTCGAAAACATGAAAACAGCTATTATTGTTGGTAGTGCAATGGCTAGTTATTGTGTAGAAAAATTTGGAACAGAAAGATTAAGAGAATTAACAAAAGAAGATATTGCTGAAAGATTAAATGAATTTGTACAACTTGTACATTTTGATATAAACTTAGTATAATAAAATCTTCAACAATTTATTTAGCCATTTCTTTTTTAAGAAGTGGCTTTTTTATTTTTAATGAAGTTGTTGATGATATATAGAAATTAATTTATTAAACTCTTCAATATTTACTTCATTATTAAGTGCAGAGGCAATTTCTTTTTTTTCTGCAGCAGTTAAATGAAAACTTAAACTTGCTGCTTTATTTTTATCAGAAGGTACATATTGAAAACGTATAACATCAATATTATTTCCATAGCTTTCATTCATATAATCTAATTGTGCATCTTGATAATAATCTTGTAATCTGTACCAATTATATTGTAATAAAAATGCTGGTTTTGTAAAAAGGCTTATGAGGCTTTTATCTTTATCTATTACATCCCAATCTTTAATATTTCTATCTCTTATTTGTATTATTACCACTTTAGCAGTATTTTCTTTTAGCCAATCTTTAAAAGTTTCTATAAATCTTAAAGTGTTTTCTTGTCCATAATTATCTCTTAGTCCAGCATCCATAACATCTATAACAGGATTTGTAGGCAACCAAACATTGGGTAATACATAAGGAAAAGTAGCATTCATACGCAAGGCACTAAGTACACCAATTTGCATACTATTTTGTTTAGCAAAAAAACTATTAAAGTCTATTATATCAGGCACAGGAGAAGATAATGTATTGCTATCTTTTAATTTGCCCATAAAAAAACGTACAGGCTGTGTACAAATAATCATTTTTCTACCATCGCTACTAATAGTACTATTAAAAAATAAAGTAGGAATAATAGCTTGTTCTTCTGCACTTGTATAATCAGCTACATTTTTATTTAAGTAGCCATGTGTATTATCATTTAATTTTCTTTCAAAAGCATAGCCTCTGTCTTTAATATAACGAAACCCCGATTTAGTAAATCTTTGAACAGGACTAATAATATCTCTACTAACAAAGGAAGAAAAAATTGGGTTTAATAAATCTTTAGAAATATCATTTATATACTGCTGACTTTGTAAATTAATTTTATTATCTGATAGTTTTCTTAAATATAACTCTCTATAATATGCAGCACCAAGCAAACCACCAGATGCACCATTAATAAAAAATGCTTTTTTCATTAATTGATTATTAAAAATAGTAGCATCTAATCTTTGTAAAATACTAAAAGTAAAGTTTGCACTACGAATACCTCCACCACTTGTATTTATTAAATATAAAACAGGTTTTTCTTCAGTTTGATTAGCTTTCCAAGCATTTAATCTTTTAATAAATGCAGCTTTATCTTTAGCAATATTTTCTTTATTTGCTAAAGCATAAATAGATTCTTTAGAGTATTCGGGTCTATCGTTTTTATTTTCATAATTTATACCATAAGCTTTATTACGAGCATCAATAATATTATGCTGATATAAAAAATTAAGCAATAAATAAGTTAATAAAAGTACAGGAATACTCCATGTTTTTAAGAATAAAGAAAAAGCACCACCAACTGCAACTAACAATGCAAAAAATATAGTAACACTTGCAGCAGCAGGTATTTGAAATAATTTTAAATCAGACGAAAACCCTAAACCAATAAGTACTACAAAAGCAATAAAAAATGCAAGTATAGAGGCAATATGATGTTGCTTAAAAATTCTGTCTAAAAAAGGCTGAGAATAATGTCTTACATCTCTTGGTTTTCTTAAATGCATACGAGCACTAAAAAACCAATCTATTCTTAATTCTTTTTTATCATCAGGAAGAATTTTTCTGTTAGAGGTAAGTGTATATCTTTTATTAGCTGCAACAATAGTACTACCTACATTTTTAAAAATTCTTTTATCGGCATTAAAAAAATATACAAAAGCAATGGTAACAGCAACAAGAAAACCAAAAAGAAAACCACCGCATAAAACAATAATTTCTAATACATGTTTTAACTCTCTTTGATAATTATAATTTATAGCAGTAAAAAAATAAAATAATAAAAATAAAAAAGGAATAATACCATTATTAATACAATACTTTAAAAAAGGCTGAGCAGTTGTAGCTAAAAACTGAATATGTTTTCTAAAAAGAATAAATGTGGTGATATTCCAACTCATAATAAATACACCAACAGAAAAACCAACAATAGCAGTACTAATAAAACTTACATCATTATAATATTCAGGAGCTAAGAATAAAGAATATGCACCAAAGTTGCTTAAAAAACCACCGCCAACAGTAGCAAATAAAATATACCATAACACAAGAAAAATCTGGTATTTACGGAAATGTAAAATAAATAATTGTACTGGCATACTAAACCAAAAGCCAATAATATATTTTTTCATTTCAGGTATTTGCTGAAAGATAAGACAAAATGAATAAAATAGTTGCTGCTTAGTATTAAGTAAAAAATTGGGGAATTGATATTTTATAAATTTTGTAGAAAAGAAAATGCTGTTATAAAATATTTAAACCTGTAGTATAGTTAGTAGATGGTTCACCTACTAAAAATAATTCAAGTTCATTCTTATTGTTAAAACCACTAATTTTTTGTTTATAAGTTGCTGTAGTTTTTGGATTTTCTATTTCTAGTTTTCTGTTTTTGCTAATGTTTAAAAATGCTTCTTCTTTATCAATACCCAAAAATCGTCTATTAGACAAATTGGCTGCAATGCCAGTTGTTGAGCTACCAGTAAAAGGATCTAAAATCCAAGCATTGGGTTTTGTAGAAGCTAAAATTATTCTTGTTAAAACTGCAAGAGGCTTTTGTGTTGGATGTTTTCCACAACTTTTTTCCCAAGGAGCAATTGCTGGTAATTTCCAAACATCTTTCAATTGCTTATTGCCATTAAGTTGTTTCATTAATTCGTAATTGAAATAATGAGGAGTATGATCATTTTTTCTTGCCCAAATAATTTGTTCTGTTGAGTGAGTAAAATATCTGCAAGAAAAATTAGGAGGTGGATTTGTTTTTTCCCAAGTAATTATATTTAAAATTTTAAAACCTAATTCAATTAATATTTGACCAATAGAAAAAATATTGTGCATAGTTCCACTTATCCAAATTGTAGCATCATCTTTCATTTTATTTTTTACCAACCCAAGCCAATTTCTATTAAAATTATTTATAAATTCAAATCCCTCAGATGTATCCCAATCTCCTTTATTTACACTTACAATTTTTCCACTTTGAATTGATAAGCCATTATTAGAAAGAAAATATGGAGGATCTGCAAAAACCATATCAAACTTATGTTCAAATTGAGGTAAAATCTCCATTGTATCTCCTTTAAGAAGATAGAAGTTTTTGTCATTTGATTTGAAGAAAGCTTTTATTGACATTAGTTTTGTCCAATTATTTTGTATCTATCTGCTTTAATTAATTTAATACTGTTATAATTATATTCGTCAGTAAAACCATTTTGCCAAATATTGAAAACATCACCTCTTTTTTCAAAGAAAAGTAGAAATACATCTTTTTGGGTATGATATTTCCATTGTTTGTAGGGATAAAATAATTGTCGAATAATTGTATTATTTGTTGAGGAGTTTTTTGCTTCAATTAATACAATTTTATCTCTTCCCTCATATCCTGCATCAACTTCAGTTTGCACACTTTGGGTTTCTATTTTTTGATTACCAACATTAAAGCTAAAAGGTGGTGTGTATTTACGTCCTCTTATAGTTAAGACTAAGCTTTCATCATTCATAAATGTTCTTATTAAACTAGATGCATAAGCAAAATCAAGATGTTGCATTTCAGAATTACCAATTTCTGATGTATCAAGTTTAAAATCAAGTTTAGAATTATACTCTTTAATATCAGTTGAAATTGTAGGAATATCTACATAACCATCACCTTTTACTATTTTATAAATCCCATTTTTTATAGGTAAAAGAAACAAATCATTATCTATAAAAACCTGTGGCCTTTCTTCTCTTGTATCTTGTTTACAAAGAACTCGTACTTCTCTTTGATTTACTTCTGTAAAGTTTTGACATGATATTTTTATACTTTGTGCCGATAATTCAAAAGGAGATTCATCAAAATTGTGATCTAATATATTATAATCACTAAATATCTTAGCCCAAGATTCATTATTTGCCATACTTTTTTTATATTGTATTAAAGTTAATGGGGTAGTTGTTTATTAATAACTCTTTTAAAAAACCTCTTTTCTCTGGATTTGCATTAATGTTTCTTCTTGCATCAACCCTTTGAATATTGAAATCAGCATATAAGTCATCAAAGAAATTATCATTAACATCTTTTCCTTTAACATCAGAATTGCTCAAAATCCAATCATAATTTAAACAATCTAATTTGTTACAAAATTTATTAAGTCTTATTTGTTCAGTATCACTAAACTCATTATTTGAGTATGAGTTAAAGCTAGATGTTAAACTTAGGGGTTTGTATGGAGGATCAAAATAAAACAAGGTATTTTCCTCAGCGTATTCTAATGTTTGTTCAAAGTCGCCACATAAAATTTCTACTTTTTGAAGAACTTTATTTACAGCCATAATATTTTCACTATCACAAATAATTGGCTTTTTATAATCACCCATCGGAACATTAAATTCATTTTTCTTATTTACTCGATGCAACCCATTAAAGCATGTACGATTTAAAAAAATAAATAATGCAGCCTGTGTACTTTTATTTTCTGTTCTTAAATTATATAAGTTTCTTTTTTCATAATAATAATTTTTTTTAGCATCATTATTATTTAATAAAGAATAGAACTCATTTTCTAACTGTTTAAGCAGAGATATTATTTCTTTAGGTTTTAAGGCAATAATGTTATAAGTATTTATTAAATCAACATTTATATCATTAATTACTACTTTTTTTATGTTTGGAAAATTATTAAGCATCCAAAACATAACAGCACCACTACCAACAAAAGGCTCTATATAAGTAAAGTTTTTCTTAATAATATTACTAGGCAATATTTTTTCAATCTCTTTTATTAATTGAGTTTTTCCTCCAGCCCACTTTAAAAATGGTTTTGCCACCATAGTTTATTCTTAAATTATAATTTTAGATATTTCAAACTTACTAAAAATAAAATTTTTATACCAATAAAACCTTTCACAAGAATTTTTCTACTTCTCACTCCTCGATAAAACATAAACCACCGCAATCATAGATAAGAAAAGCAACATACCTATAAACTGATGTAGTACAGCAAACCATTCAAAAATACCAAAGCTGCCTAAAACAATTTTTGGGCTAGTTAATACACTTAATATTCCTAAGCTGGTTTGTATTAACACTAAAATAAGTGGTATGTTTTTTATTTTATTAAAGAAAGAAGAGCTATTAATTTTTTTTGCTTTCAGCCACCAAAATATTACAGCAATAACAAGAATATAAGCTAATGTTCTGTGTATAAAATGAATGGTAATTCTATCGTACAAAATACTACCATATTTATAAGGAAAAAATGAACCATTAATGGTAGGCCATGTTGGTGCTGATGCAGCAGCTTTTAAGCCAGCCATAAATGCTCCATAAAAAAGTTGTACAACTAATAAAATAGTGATACCTATCATACTAATTTTTAAAGAACTATTTTTTATAAAATCATTTTTAGGAATGATTAATTTTAATCCAACAATTAAAGCATAGCCTGTAAGTATCATAGCACTCACAAAATGTACAGAAAGTCTGATGTGGCTTACATAAGTATCAGTATCGTTTAAACCACTTTGTACCATTATCCAACCAATTGCACCTTGCAATGCACCTAATAAAAATAAAATAATCAGAGGGGTTATCATCCATTTTTTAAAATATCCTTTCCAAATAAAATAAATAAATGGAAAAAGAAATGCAAGTCCAATTAGCCTTGCCCATAATCTATGAAACCACTCCCAAAAAAAGATAAGTTTAAAATCGCCAAGAGTAAAATGATTGTTTAAATATTTATACTGTGCAATTTGCTTATACTGCTCAAATGCTTGTAACCATTGTGTTTCATTTAATGGTGGCATTGCACCCATAATTGGTTTCCATTCTGTAATGCTTAAACCACTTCCTGTTAATCTTGTAATACCACCTAATAAAACCTGAATTATTAACATGGCTACACCTAAAAAAATCCAATTGGCTACAATTTTATTTTTTCTTTCTGCTGTTATCATATCTATTGGTTTAAAAAATATTTTGTGCAAATGTACACCTAAGAATAGTATGCTGTATTAATTGCATCTTTGTAATATGTTGCAAAGTTTTTTTCAGAAAAAATTGATAGAAGCAGGTTGTGATGAAGCTGGCAGAGGCTGCTACGCAGGACCAGTTTTTGCTGCTGCTGTAATTTTACCTAAAAACTTTTTTCATCCATTATTAAATGATAGTAAACAAGTAAAAGAATCGCAAAGGGTAATATTAAAAAATTATATAGAACAACATGCTTTAGCTTTTGCTGTTGCTAAAGTTGATAATGATGAAATAGACCAAATAAATATTTTAAAAGCAAGTTTTAAAGCAATGCATATTGCTATTGAGCAATTAAAAATACAACCTCAATTACTTTTAATTGATGGCAACAGATTTGTTGCTTATAAAAATATACCTCATCAATGTATTATTAAAGGCGATGGAAAATTTGCTTCTATTGCAGCAGCAAGTATTTTAGCTAAAACTTACAGAGATGAATATATTCAAAAACTGCATGAAGAATACCCTGTTTATGCATGGAGTAAAAATAAAGGCTATGGCACATTATCGCACAGAAATGCCATAGAAAAATATGGCTTAAGCAAGTATCATAGAAAGAGTTTTAATATTATACCTACTCAAATAAAACTTTTATAAATGCTCCATAGCCTGAGCTAAATCTTGTAATATATCTTCAACATTTTCTATTCCTACACTTATTCTAATTAATCCATCTGTAATACCATATTTTATTTTTTCTTCTTTTGGCACACTAAAATGTGTCATACTTGCAGGATGAGAAACTAATGTATCTATTGTACCTAATGAAACAGCTCTTGTACACATTTTTAAATTATCAATAAAATTTTTTCCAGCATTTAATCCTCCTTTTAATTCAAAACTCATTACAGCACCGGGGTGTTTCATTTGTTTTTCACTTACCAAAAAATCTGGATGTTCTTTTAAACCATTATAATTTACATGAGCAACAGTATTATGTTGTTGTAAAAATTTTGCTACTTGCATAGCATTATTACAATGTCTTTCCATTCTTAGCTCAAGTGTTTTTAATCCATTACTTAATAAAAAAGCATCAAAAGCATTTGCATTGCCACCCAATAAAGAATGCCATTTCCATACTTTTGTTTTCATCTGTTCAATATTTTTTCCTACTAATACACCACCTATAGCAGTACCATGACCATTTAAAAATTTGGTGGTGCTGTGCAAAACATAATCTACTCCAAACTTAAAAGGTTGTTGTAAATATGGAGAAGCAAAAGTGTTATCTACCGAAACAATTTTTTGATGTTGTTTTGCTATTAATGTTACAGCTTCAATATCTATACATTGTATAGTAGGGTTGGCAGGTGTTTCTATATGTATTAGTTGAATGTTTTTATTTTCTTTAATAGTTTTTTCTACCAAATTCAAATCTCTTAAGTCTGCAATAATTATTTGTACACCCATTTGTGTAAGTACTTTATACATTAATTCATAAGTACCTCCATATAAAGAGTAATGAGATAAAACTGCATCGCCTGCTTTTAAATTACTTAAAAATAATGTTGTCATTGCTGCTTGTCCACTTGCATGTAATAAAGCTTTTAGTTGCAAATTATTTCCATCATTATCTTTTAAACCAAAAGCTTCTAATGCAGCAATAGTATCTTCTGCAGCTTTAAAAGTTGGGTTTCCCCAACGAGAATAAATTTTTTCTTTATTATCTCCTTCAAAGCGTTGCATGCCTTCTTGAGCAGAATTAAAAATAAATGTAGAGGTAGCATATATAGGTGTTAAATGAGCATAAGTATCATAGTCTTTAGGAGTAGTGTGTAATGCTACAGAGCTAATTCCTGAAAACGAAAAATCTTTATTCATAAAAAAGTAGTTTAATAAAAATTGGTAGTATAACTTAGATTAATACAAAGTTGTTATAACTATCTTTGTGCAATGATGAAAATGATGACTAAACAAAAATATTTAATTGCTTTTATAATCTGCATAATTATCTTTTCTAATCAAGTAAGTGCACAATGCTCTGTATGTACTAAAACAGCAGAACAATTAGGCGAAGGTCCAGCAAGTGCATTAAATAGTGCTATTGTTTATTTAATGATGATACCTTTAATTATTATGGGCTTTATAGGATTTTATTGGTGGAAGAAAGAAAAACATATTATGCAAGAAGAAGGTACAGCAGAAAATTAATCAATATAGTTTTACAATAATAAAGCGTTAAACATTACTACTACTTTCAAAAAATCATTTTTCGTTTTTGTACCTTAGTACAATGAAAAATAAAGAAAGAATAATACCAACAGCTACACATTATTATTTAGATGGCCCTAAGCCAAGAGTAAATGAATTAATTTGGGGTTTTAAAATTTTTATAGAATTTATCAAAGCATTTCGTTCTCTACATTTTGTGGGTCCTTGTATTACTGTATTTGGTAGTGCAAGATTTAAAGAAGATAATGAATATTATATTGCTGCCAGAGAATTTGGCAAACGTATAGCTACCATGGGTTTTACAACACTTACAGGCGGTGGACCAGGTATTATGGAAGCTGCAAATAGAGGTGCTTTTGAAAATGGAGGTAATAGTGTTGGTTGCAATATAAAATTGCCTTTTGAGCAAAAAGAAAATCCATACTTACACAAGGGTTTTACATTTAATCATTTTTTTACAAGAAAAGTAGTGTTGGTAAAATACTCTTATGCATTTATAATTTTACCAGGTGGCTTTGGTACAATGGATGAATTTTTTGAAACGCTAACGCTTATACAAACCAAAACAATTAATGATTTTCCGCTAGTGTTATTTGGAAAAAAATATTATCAGCCATTAATAGATTATATAGAAGATATGAAAGAACAAAAAACTATTAATGCCGATGATTTAAAATTAGTGCTTTTTACAGATAGCCATGATGAAGCAATGACACATATTAAAACCTATATAAAAAGTAATTACAAAGTTAAGCCACGAAAAAAACTTTGGTGGTTATTAGAGAAAAAATAATACTTATTGCATTTCTATTTGTAAATATTTTGCTGTGTGGTTAGATGAAATTTTTATCATTTCTTCTGGCGTGCCTTCAAATAAAATTTTTCCTCCACCATCACCTCCTTCAGGACCTAAATCTATTATATGATCAGCCATTTTTATTACATCCATATTATGCTCTATAATTAAAACAGTATTACCCCTATCTGTTATTTTATTTAAAACATCCATTAACATTTTTATATCCTGAAAGTGCAAACCTGTTGTAGGTTCATCTAAAATATAAAATGTTTTTCCTGTATCTCTTTTGCCTAATTCTGTAGATAGTTTTATACGTTGTGCTTCTCCACCACTGAGTGTTACAGCACTTTGTCCTAAAGTAATATATCCCAAACCTACTTCTTGTAAAACTTTAATTTTTCTATATAGCCAAGGGATAGCACTAAAAAATTCACAAGCTTCATCTACCGACATGTTTAGTACATCGCTAATAGATTTTCCTTTATACCTAATTTCTAAAGTTTCTCTGTTATAGCGTTTGCCATTACATTTTTCGCAGAGTACATATACATCTGGTAAAAAATTCATTTCAATAACTTTCATTCCACCACCTTCACAAACATCGCATCTTCCTGTTTTTACATTAAATGAAAATCTGCCAGCATTATATCCTCTAATTTTTGCTTCAGGTATATTAGCAAAAAGTGTTCTTATATCTGTAAAAAATCCACAATAAGTAGCAGGGTTGCTTCTTGGCGTTCTACCAATTGGGCTTTGATCTATTTCTATTACTTTATCTATATGCTCTAAACCATTAATACTTGAATATGTTTGAGGAGCAGCTTTACTATTATAGCAATATTTACTAAGCAAAGGATAAAGTGTTTCATTTATTAATGTACTTTTTCCACTACCACTTACACCTGTTACTACAATTAATTTTCCTAAAGGAAATTTTATAGAAACATTTTTTAAATTATTTCCTTTTGCACCCACCAATTCAATAAACTTATTATTACCTTTTCTTCTTTCATTAGGTATTTCAATATTTTTTTTGCCCGATAAATATTGTGCAGTTTCTGTGTTAGATTTTAAAACTTCTTTTGGGCTACCACTGGCTACAATTTTTCCTCCAAACTTTCCTGCTTTGGGGCCTATATCAACTAAAAAATCACTTGCAAGCATAATATCTTTATCATGCTCTACCACTAAAATATTATTGCCAATATCTCTTAAATTTTTTAGTGCATTAATTAGTTTATGATTATCTCTTTGGTGTAAGCCAATACTTGGCTCATCTAAAATATAGGTAATACCTTGTAGTTGACTACCAATTTGTGTAGCTAATCTTATTCGCTGACTTTCGCCACCACTTAAAGATTTACTACTTCTGTTAAGCGATAAATAAGATAAACCAACATCTAATAAAAACTGTAATCTTTCTCTTATTTCTTTTAAAATATCTTTAGCTATTTGGTTTTGTTTATGGCTTAATCTTTCTTCAATATTAGTAAACCAAAGCATTAATTTATCTAAGTTTAAAGAGCATAGCTCACTAATATTTTTTTCATTTATCTTAAACCAAATACTTTCTTTTTTTAATCTAGTTCCATGGCAGTTATTACAAACACATTGTGTTGTAAACTTCTCTACCCACGACTTTAAAAAGTCTGAACTATTAGATGACATAAACCATCTTTTAAGCATAGGAATTATTCCTTCGTAGCTACCTGTATAAGCATCAGGAATATTTTCATCATTTAAGTTAAGCTCAAAATCGGCAGTAATATTTTTATCGCCAAAGAGTAATAAGTCTAAATGTTCTTTACTTAATTTTTCAATAGGTGTAGTTAAGCTTATAGCATATTTTTTGGCAAAAGCCACCACTTGTTTAAATACACTTGCTTCTCTCTCTTCTCCTAAAGGTGCAATACCACCTTCGTTTACAGACTTAGATTTATCTGGCAATATTTCTTGAATATCTATTGTATAAACAAATCCTAAACCTTTACAAGTAACACATGCACCATAAGGCGAGTTAAAAGAAAATGCATTTGGCGATGGTTCTTCGTAAGATAAACCTGTATCTACACACATTAATTGTTTACTAAAAATTACAGGTGTAGCATTTGCTTGTGCTGTTACAACAAACATTAAACCCTTACCAATTTTTAAAGTTTGTTGCACACTTTGGCTAAGTCTTACTTTTATATCATTTGTTAAGGCAAGTCTATCTACTACTACTTCAATATCATGTACTTTATATCTATCTACTTGAAGTTTGGGTGTTAAGTCTTTTATTTCTCCATCAATTCTAACTTTTAAAAATCCTTTTTTTCTGGTTTCTTCAAACAGTTCTCTATAATGTCCTTTTCTTCCACGAACTAAAGGAGCTAATAAAATTATTTTTTCATTATTAAATTTTTGAAAGATGGCTTCTACAATTTCTTCTTCACTAAACTTAACCATTTTTTTTCCTGTATGATAGCTGTATGCTTCACCAATTCTTGCATAAAGCAATCGTAAAAAATCGTAAATTTCTGTTACTGTGCCAACAGTGCTTCTTGGGTTTTTGTTAGTAGTTTTTTGTTCAATAGAAATTACAGGAGAAAGCCCAGTAATTTTATCTACATCTGGCCGCTCCATATCGCCTAAAAACTGTCTTGCATAAGCACTAAAGCTTTCCATATATCTGCGTTGCCCTTCATTATAAATTGTATCAAATGCTAAAGAGCTTTTTCCACTACCACTTACACCTGTAAATACTACCATTTTATTTTTAGGTATAGAGAGGTCTATGTTTTTTAAATTATGTTCTCTAGCTCCAAAAACATCAATAGTATTTGCTGTATTATCTAAATTTTTACTCATTTTTACTATTGTCAATAAGGTTGTAAATGTATTGCAAAAGCTGCATGTAATTTATGGTAGAAATTGCTTAATTGGGAAAATTAATCTTTTAAAAAAATACTTTACTACAATAGTTTTTTAATAATACCCACTAATTTTTTGTAGGCAATCCTTACTTTTGCCACTCAAAAATTTTTTATATGGCAACAACATCAGACATTAGTCGTGGTATGATTTTAAAGTTAGATGGCAATTTATACAGTGTAGTAGAATTTGGAGAAAACAAAACTGCCAGAGCCGCTGCAAAAGTTTGGGCAAAATTAAAAGGTGTAGATAACAATCGTAGTTTAGAAAAAACATGGAATAGTGGAGAAAACATTTATCCTGTTAGAGTAGAAAAAACAGCTTTCCAGTTTTTGTATAAAGATGATACTGGCTATAACTTAATGAACAATGAAACTTTTGAACAAATAGTTTTAGCAGAAAATATGATTGATGCTCCACAATTTTTAAAAGATGGCGGCGAAGTATTTGTATTAATTAATACAGAAACAGAACAAGCAATTGGTGCTGAGCTTCCTGAAAAAATTGTTGTTTTAGTAACTTATTGCGAACCAGGTGTACGTGGCGATACTGCAACAAGAGCTACTAAACCTGCTACTGTAGATACTGGTGCTACTGTTAATGTTCCTTTATTTGTAGATGAAGGAGAATTAATTAGAATTAATACCAAAACAGGCGATTACGTAGAAAGAGTAAAAGAATAATTTTATTTATTATTACTTGTAAAAAATAGTTGCATTGTACAAATGCAAAAGGATGCAACAGGCTTTATTAAAAATAATATTTTCTGTTGCATCCGTATAATAAGCATTTTTAGGGTGCTTATTTTTTTAACTATTTATGATGCTTGGGCATTTTCTTTTCCCAACATTAATAGTTCATTTACCTGAATTTCTGTAATAAACTTTTTATTACCTTCTTTATCAGTATAGCTTCTATTTATTAGTTTTCCTTCTAAAGCTATTTCACTACCTTTTTGTAAATACTTTTCTGCAATTTCTGCTACTTTGCCCCAAGCTACTAAATTGTGCCATTGAGTTTCTACTACTTTTTCGCCTTTTGCATTTCGGTAAGTTTCGTTTGTTGCCATACTAAAACGAGCCATTTTTTTACCATTGTCTAATGTTTTAACTTCTGGATTAATACCTAAGTTACCAATTAACTGAACTTTGTTTTTTAATGCGTACATAGTGTTAAGTTTTGTGTTCTTTTGTTAGAACGATTATTTAATTTATTTCAACCAAACCATTTTTGTTTAGACGTCTTAAACATTGTTGGTTTGACAAGGCAAAATTGTTATTGCACCAAAAATTAAGTCGGTTTTTAAGCGTTTACTCCTGATGATAAATATTTTTAAACGTTTGTACACGAATAATAAGTTGTATATTGCTACTCTAAAACTATTGCTATGACTACATTTGAAGCTAAAAAATGTTTTGCTTGTGGCAAACCTGTAAAAGGCAGAACAGATAAAAAATTTTGTGACGATTATTGTAGAAATAATTATAATAATCAACAAAAAAGCAAGGGTAGCCATAGCCCTTATGTAAGAAATATCTCCAATATTTTATTAAAAAACAGAAAAATTTTAGCCTCATTATTACCAGCAGAAAAACAAACCATTAATTATCCTTTTGAAAAGCTAATACAAGAAGGATTTATTTTTAAATATCATACACATACTTATACCAACAAACAAGGAGAAATTTATTATTACTGTTTCGATTATGGTTATAAGCAATTAGAAAATAATTGGTATATGATAGTTAAAAGAAAAGAAGAATAATTTGAATGTTAAAATAAAAGCTAAATAGCAAATACTCTTACGATAACTTTATTTTTGTAAAAAACAATAAACATGATTATTAAACAATTATATACAGGATGTTTAAGTGAAGCAGCATATTTTATAGCCAGCAATGGAGAAGCTGCAGTAATAGACCCTTTAAGAGATATTGATGAATACTTAGCTTTAGCTAATGAGCATAAAGTAACTATTAAATATATTTTTGAAACACATTTTCATGCAGATTTTGTTAGTGGCCATTTAGACCTTGCTGCTGCTACAGGTGCTACAATTGTTTATGGTCCAGATACTGTTACTAAACTTCCTGTTTATATAGCAAAAGACAACGAAAAATTTTCTATAGGTAAATTAAGTATTGAAGTACTTCATACTCCAGGGCATACTTTAGAAAGCAGTTGTTTTTTACTTAAAGATGAAAACCAAAAAGACCATACAATTTTTACTGGCGATACATTATTTGTTGGCGATGTTGGTCGCCCTGATTTAGCACAAAAAGGAAAAGACTTAACCATGGACGATTTAGCTGGAATGATGTACGATAGTTTACAAAATAAAATAATGCCATTAAACGATGAAATAATTGTTTATCCTGCACATGGTGCTGGTAGTAGTTGTGGTAAAAATTTAGGTTCAGAAACTTTTAGTACAATAGGCAATCAAAAAAAATATAATTATGCTTTACAGCCACAAACAAGAGATGAATTTATTAAAGCAGTAACAGATGGCTTAGCTGCTCCACCAAATTATTTTCCTATTAATGCTACTATTAATAAAGAAGGCTACGATAATATAGACAACATTATTAATAAAGGAATACAACCATTAAGTACAGACGATTTTAAACAATTCATCAATAATAATGATGTAATTATTTTAGATACAAGAAACGCAACAATATTTACACAAGGCTTTGTACCTAATAGTATTTCTATAGGTTTAGAAGGCAGATTTGCAGAATGGGCTGGTAGCTTATTACCTTTTGATAAACAAATAGCTTTAGTAACTGAAGTAGGTAAAGAAAAAGAAAGTGTTATTAGATTAGCAAGAGTGGGGTTTGATAAATTTCTTGGTTGTCTGAAAGGTGGTTTTGAAGCATGGAAAAATGCAGGAGAAAAAATTGATATGATTATAGATGTTGAAGCAGATGAATTAGCTATGGATATTCCGTTTGATGAAAATTTATTAATAGTAGATGTAAGAAAAGAAATGGAATATGTAAATGGACATTTAAAAGTTGCTATCAATATTCCTTTATCAGATTTAACAGACCCTGCAAGCATGGTTAATTTAGAAGATAATCAAAACATTTATATTCATTGTGCAGGAGGTTATAGAAGTGTAATTGCTGCATCTTTAATAAAAAAACAAGGTATTCATAATTTAAGAAATATTTTAGGTGGCTGGAATAAAATAAAAGACCTTGCCGATAAACTTGAAATAGAAAAAAGTGTAGAAACTTTAAATTAAATTCTTCCTTTTTAAAAATATAATAATATGAAAGAGCCAGATATAAGAGTATTCTTTAAAAGAATTATTGCTGGCTCTTTTGCTGTTTTTTTATGGATGCTTATTAATGTTACTGCAGGTATTAAGTTTAATTATGCTTTTTGGAGCAATCAAACAATTATTGGAAATATAGTATTTTATGTTTGGCTATTAATAAGTGGAATTGTCTTATTTATGTTTATTAAAAAACTATGGATAAAGCCAATGTAAATAAAAAGCTTACTTTATAAATTAAATAAAGCATATTCTCTTTTATATCTTATTTTTTATTGTACTTTTGTACGACCGCTGAAAGTTTTTCTCTCTTTATATTTTCCAAGGTCACAAAAAATTATTTATCCATTAAACTTGTTTGTTAAAACAGGCAAGACAAATTTTTTTTATGACAAAGTACATTTTTGTTACAGGAGGTGTTACAAGTAGTTTAGGAAAAGGTATAATAGCAGCAAGTCTTGCTAAACTATTACAAGCAAGAGGTTTTAAAGTTACTATACAAAAATTTGATCCTTATATTAATGTAGATCCTGGTACACTTAATCCTTATGAACATGGCGAATGTTTTGTAACAGAAGATGGTGCTGAAACAGATTTAGATCTTGGCCATTACGAACGATTCTTAAATATTTTTACTTCACAATCTAACAACGTAACTACAGGACGTATTTATCAAACAGTCATTAATAAAGAAAGAGCAGGAGAGTTTTTGGGAAAAACTGTTCAAGTAGTACCACATATTACTGATGAGATTAAAAGAAGAATGCAATTAATTGGCAAAACCGGTGAATATGATATTGTAATTACTGAATTAGGTGGTACAGTAGGCGATATTGAAAGCTTACCTTTTATAGAAGCTGTTCGTCAATTACAATGGGAGCTGCCAGACGAAGATGTAGTTGTTGTACATTTAACCTTAATACCATTTTTAAAAGCAGCCAAAGAATTAAAAACAAAACCTACACAACATAGTGTAAAAATGCTTAGCGAAACTGGTGTTCATCCAGATGTAATTGTATGTAGAACTGAAGAACCTTTAGGAAATGATATTAAAAGAAAAATTGCCTTATTCTGCAATGTAAAACAAGAGGCAGTAATAGAAGCAATGGATGCAAGTACTATTTATGAAGTGCCATTATTAATGCTTAGAGAAAAGTTAGATATCTTTTGTTTAAAAAAATTAAATATTAAAGAGTATAACGAACCTAAGCTAGATAAATGGAAAGCATTTTTAGATAAATTAAAATATCCAAAAACTAAAGTTACTATTGGCTTAATAGGTAAATATTTAGAGTTGCAAGATGCTTATAAAAGTATATTAGAAAGCTTTATACATGCAGGTGCTGTGAATGAAGCTAAAGTACAGGTAATTAATATTCATAGCGAATTTATAACAGAAGAAAATGTAGCAGAAAAATTAGAAGGTTTAGATGGACTTTTAGTAGCACCAGGTTTTGGCTCAAGAGGTATTGAAGGAAAAATTATTGCTGTAAAATATGCTCGTGAACAAGGATTGCCTTTTTTTGGAATTTGTTTAGGTATGCAAATGGCAGTAATAGAATATGGCAGAAATGTGATAGGCTTAAAAGATGCTCATAGTACAGAGATGGATGCTAATACTACTAATCCTGTAATTAATTTAATGGAAGAACAAAAGAAAATAAAAATGATGGGAGGTACTATGCGTTTGGGCTCTTATCCTTGCGATATAAAAGAAAATACACTTGCACATCAAATTTATGGACAATTAAATATTACTGAACGTCATCGTCATCGTTATGAGTTTAATAATGATTATTTAGATATTTATGAAAAAGCAGGAATGATAGCAAGTGGTAAAAATCCTGAAACTGGTTTAGTAGAAATTGTAGAATTGCCACAACATCCATTTTTTATTGGTGTACAATATCATCCTGAATTAAAAAGTACAGTAGAAGAGCCAGCACCATTATTTATACATTTTATAGCAGCAGCCAAAAAATACAACGAAACAAAAAGTGCCTTAATAAGTAGTTTATTACAAAGAGAAAAAGTATAATTCAATACACTTACACTTTTCCGAATAAGCTTGCTAAATAATTTTCTTTATACTCTATATAAGTAGGATGCCCTGTAGGTGTAATATTAGGTGTGCTACACATAAATAACGATTCTATTAATACCTGCATTTCTTTTTGTGTTAAATATGTACCTGCTTTTATAGCATGTTGTCTGCTTAAGCAACGAACAATTTTTTCTCTTTTACTATATTTTATTTCTGAGCTAAAGTGCTTAAACTGTTCTAATAAAAGCTCTATAGAATGTTTTTCATTTCCTGCTGTAATATCTGCTGGTATTCCTTGTATAATAAAAGTATTGTTGCCAAAAGGTTCTATTTGATAACCTATAGCAATAATTTCTGGTAATAAATCTTCTAACAAAATAGCATCTGCAGTTGCTAATGATAATGTAATAGGAAATAAACTTTTTTGTGTAGCAGGTTGTTTGCTGTGCGATTGTGCAGTATATTTTTCGTATAAAACTCTTTCATGTGCATGTTGCTGATGCACTAACATAAAACCATTATTATTTGCTGCAATAATATATGTGTTGTGTATTTGAATATAAGTATTAGCAAACTTAGGTAAGCTATGCAGTAAAGAGGGGTCTTGTGTAATAGTTTTTTGTTCTATTACTTGCTCTGTAGTAGTTTCTTTTTTAGTAAAGAAATCTTTCCAGTGGCTTAATTCGCTTTTTTCATTAGGTTCTATTTTATGTGCCTGATGTTTTCCTGTAAATGTTTTAAAAATAGGCGATGTAGTAGTAGCTTCTTTTTTAGCTGTAGTAAATGGTTTTGCTACAGCATCTAAACTTTGTATTTCTGCATTTAAAGTAAAGTCTAAACTTGGGGCAATACTAAATTGTGCCAGTGCATGTTTTACAGCTGCTTGTACAAAAGCATAAACAATTTTTTCGTCTTCAAATTTTATTTCTTGTTTAGTAGGGTGTACATTAATATCTATTTGAGAGGGGTCTAAATCTATAAATAATACATAGCTGGGAAAACTGTCTTTTGCCAACATATTATCAAATGCACTATTTACAGCATGATTTAAGTAGGCACTTTTAATAAATCTGTTATTAATAAAAAAATATTGATCGCCTCTGGTTTTTTTTGCAGCTTCTGGCTTGCCTACAAAACCAAAAATATTCATATAATCTGTTTGTTCATTTACTGCTACTAATTTTGCATTGTAATGATTGCCCAAAATTTGTAAAACCCTTTGCTTTATACTACCAGTTTCTAAATGAAATACTTGTTGCTCATTACTTGTTAGCGAAAAAAATATTTCAGGAAAAGACATAGCTACTCTTATAAACTCATCTATAATATGCTTTAATTCAGCAGCATTACTTTTTAAAAAATTTCTACGAGCAGGTACATTAAAAAATAAATTTTTCATGGTAATAGTTGTACCTACATTGCAAGCACAAGGTTCTTGTTTTATTACTTGGCTATTTTCTACTTCTATTAAAGTACCAACTTCATCATCTTGTCTTTTTGTTTTTAATGTTACTTGTGCTACTGCAGCAATACTGGCTAAAGCCTCTCCTCTAAAACCCATTGTTTTAATAGTAAATAGGTCATCAATCTTTTTTATTTTACTGGTAGCATGTCTTTCAAATGCCATACGAGCATCTGTTTCACTCATTCCTTTTCCATTATCAATTACTGTAATAAGGCTTTTACCAGCATCGGCAATAATTAGTTTTATTGATGTTGCTCCTGCATCTACAGCATTTTCTAACAACTCTTTTACAGCACTTGCAGGACGCTGAATTACTTCGCCTGCTGCTATTTGGTTTGCTATACTATCTGGTAAAAGGGTTATTATATCTGCCACTATCTTTTTAATTTTAGAACTGTTCAAAAGTAGTTTTTTTACGCTAAGTTTTTATAAAGTTTTCAAATGTTATCGTTAAATATCTTTTTAATTAATGAATAAACATTTTGCATTATTGGCAAACACTATTTTCTTTGCTATTAATCGTTTATACATAAATTTTTAAAATGAATATATTTCAAGCTATTATTATTGCGATTGTAGAAGGACTTACAGAGTTTTTACCAATTTCTTCTACAGCTCACATGGGTTTTGTAGCTCATCTTTTAGGTATGAATGGAAATGATGAATATTTAAAAATGTATCAGGTAAGCATACAATTTGGAGCAATATTAGCTGTTGTTGTAGCCTACTGGAAAAAATTCTTCAACTTTAAAAACCTTCATTTTTATTTAAAACTTTTTATAGCTGTAATACCTGCATTGGTTTTAGGAAAATTATTTGATGATAAAATTGAAGCTGTTTTAGGCAATCAAATTGCTATTACTATAACATTAATTGTTGGTGGTATTATTTTATTGTTTGTAGATAATTGGTTTAAACAACCTAAAGTAATTGCAGAAGAACAAATAACTAAAAAATCGGCAATAGCTATTGGCTTTTTTCAATGCTTAGCTATGATGCCTGGTACAAGCAGAAGTGCAGCTTCTATTATTGGTGGCATGGCTTTAGGTTTAAGCAGAAAAGTAGCTGCAGAGTTTTCATTTTTTTTAGCAGTACCAACTATGTTGGCAGTTACCTTATATGCTGTATTTATAAAAACCTGGGCAGAGGGCACTGCACATCAAGCTAAAGGTTACGAAATGATTACAGCCAACAGTATTAATCTTACAAACTTTTTCTTAGGCAATATTGTAGCTTTTATAGTAGCATTAATAGCTATTAAATCTTTTATTGCTATGTTAAATAAATTTGGTTTTAAAGTTTGGGGCTGGTACAGAATTGTTATAGGAGCATTATTACTAATACTTTTTTTAAGTGGCTACTTACATTAACTAAGCAGTAAAATACCCAACATAACGGATTAGATTATTAAATTTATTGCTTAAGTTCGTGCTATCTATTCACATAAATTAACAACTATGAAAAAGATTGTAAACTTATTAGTAATAACTACTGTTTTATTTGTAACAGCATGTAACTTTTTTAATTCGTATGGAAAAAAAATAACCATTAGCGATAAAGTAGAAGTATATATAAAAGGAGATAGTGTAACAGAAGAAGCTGGTAAAAAACTAGGTACTTATTTAGATACTACATGGAAAGAATTAGACAACAAAAGATCTTTTCAATTAACCAAAGAAAATGGTGTATATCTTGTACACATGGTGATAGATGAAAAAGCATTAAAAGATGACCCCACATTAGATGTTAGTTTTATGGCATTAAGATTATTAATTGCAATGAATGTTTTTCCAGAAGCAAAAGTAAATTTAGTACTTACCGATAATCAGTTTAAGCCATTTAAAACTTATAAAGAAGAAACAAGTACTGAACCAGTAGAGCCAGCTGTAAGTGATACAGCAAAATAAAGGGCAAATTATCGTTATATCTTAATCCTGCAACAAGTATCTGTAACAGATGTTATAGGCAGAACAGTATTAAGTAAACTAGTAAATGCAGTACAAATTAATGTTAGTAATATTGGCAAGGGCATATTTTTTGTGTAAGTAATAGATACAAAAGGGAATAATAATATGGGTAAATTATTAATACAATGAAACAGCCTGTAAATGGAATAATACAATGTGTAAAGCGGAGCAGTAAAAATATTGTGCTGCTTTACTTGATTATTGTTACAATGCCTGCTACTGCTCAATTCAGCCCATTTAACCTTGTACCCAATCCGAGTTTTGAACAATATACAATCTGCCCTACCGGTATGACATTAAATGAAGTAAAAAGCTATAAGCCTGATTTGTGGTATAAACCAGATTTAAGGAATGCTAACTATATGAATGCCTGTGCCGGCAATAATTTCAGCGATGTTCCCGTAAATTTTGGAGGGGGGGGGGTATAGCTTTCAATATGCAAGAACAGGGTATGCTTATATGGCTATGTTCTATTACAATGGTATGGATTCAAGAAATTATGTGCAAGTAGAATTATTAGATAGTTTACAGCAGGGCAAATGCTATTATGCAGAATACTATGTAAGTCTTTTGAATACTTATAGATTAGGTTGCAATAACCAATCTATATTATTCACTAATAATCCTGTGTATGTGGACACAGTTACAACACCTAATGGAGTATTACCCGCCAACCCCCAAATACAAAACCCCTATATAGTTACAGATACCCTTAATTGGGTAAAGGTAGCAGGTGTATTTACGGCACAGGGCGGGGAAAAATATTTAACGTTGGGCAACTTTAAAAACAATGTACAAACATCTTCTCAAATAATACAAACCACAGGTTATAATGGTGCAGTTTATTATATAGAAGACGTAAGTGTACTGCCCTTAGACAGCATAACCCTACAAGCAGATGCAGGAGAGGATAAAACCATATCGGCAGGAGACAGCACTTTCATAGGCAGTTTTACCACAGGCTTAACCAATGTAACATGGTACAACAGTACAGGCAATGCAATAGCTGCCAATGTTAGTGGTTTATATGTACAACCTGCAACAAGCACCTACTATATAATAGAGCAAACCGTATGTGGGCAGTATAGTACAGATACAGTGTATATAACAGTAGGAGTAGTACCATTAAAGTTTTTAGAGTTCACACTCGTTCCCCTCTCCTTAGAAGAGGGGTTAGGGGTGAGGTGGACAACAGCCAATGAAATCAATGTATCACATTTTAATGTACAAAGAAGCAGTAATGCAACAGATTTTTATACCATACAAAAAGTAGCTGCAAAAAATGAAAGCTACAATGAATATAGTTTTACGGATTTGCAACCTTTGAATGGAAAGAATTTTTATCGTTTGGAAGCAGTGGATAAAGACGGAAAAACAACATACAGTAAAACACTGCAAACAACTTTAAACATTAAACCTGAAACATTAAACTTTTATCCTAACCCGACAAAAAATTTTATTAATATTCAATATCATTCAATACAACAAATAAGCATTATTGATTTTACAGGAAGAATTTTAATTCAGCAAAATTTTAATAAAACCAATAACATAAAATTGAATGTTGAAAATTTAAGTAAAGGAATTTACTTATTAAAAGTTGTTGATGTAAAAGGAAATGTGCAAACTAAAAAATTGATAGTAGAATGATAAACTACTATTGTTAATAATGTTCCCTACTACCACAGCCTCGTTTCATGAAACATAAAATTAAAAAAAATAAAAAAAAGTACTGTAAGTATTTACAGTGCTTTATTATTTTCTGAATGCTTATCTTTAAAAATTCAAAAATAGCATTCATGCAAACTGCTTCAAAAAAAACTATCAATGCATGGGCAATGTACGATTGGGCAAATAGTGCTTATAATCTTGTAATTACATCTACCATGTTTCCTGCTTATTATGAAGCTGTAACTGCAGCAAATAATCATGAAGTAAATTTATTAGGACGAACTTTTGTAAATACAGCTTTATACAATTATGCTTTAGGTTTTGCATTTTTAGTTGTTGCTATTTTATCGCCTATTTTATCGTCAATTGCAGATTACAAAGGCAATAAAAAATCTTTTTTAAGATTTTTTTGTACTTTAGGTAGCATAGCTTGTAGCGGTTTGTTTTTCTTTAATGAAAATAATATTGGCTTAGGAATTATACTGATAATTTTAGCTTGTATTGGTTATTGGGCTAGCCTTGTTTTTTATAATGCTTATTTGCCAGAAATTGCAGCAGAAAAAGATAGAGACAGTGTAAGTGCCAAAGGTTTTGTTATGGGCTATATTGGTAGCGTTTTATTGCAAATATTTTGTTTTATAATGTTATTTAAACAAGAATGGTTTGGTATTAAATCAGATAGTCAGGCATTACAAATTTCATTTTTATTAGTGGGTATATGGTGGTTTGCTTTTGCACAAAAAACGTTATTTGTTTTGCCAAAAAGTAGTCCAGCTGCCAACAGACCAGAGAAAAATATTTTTGTAAATGGATTTATAGAATTAAAAATTGTTTGGCAAAAAATAAAACAATTACCCGTTTTAAAATATTATTTAGCTGCTTTCTTTTTTTATAATATGGGTGTACAAACTGTTATGCTTGCAGCAACTCTTTATGGTAAAAGCGAATTAGCAATACCTACAACTAATTTAATTATAGTAATTCTTATTATACAGTTGGTAGCAATTTTTGGTGCAACATTTCTATCTAAATTATCTGGCAAAATTGGTAATATGCAAGCATTGGTTGTAGCTGTTACAGTTTGGATAGGTATTTGTATTGCTGCATATTTTTTACCTAAAGGAAATATTACTGCTTTTTATTGCATAGGTGCAGTAGTAGGTTTTGTAATGGGTGGCATACAAAGTTTAAGTCGCTCTACTTACGCTAAGCTAATGCCAGATATAAAAGAAACAACATCGTTCTTTAGCTTTTATGATGTTACAGAAAAAATTGCCATTGTAATAGGTATGTTTGGCTATGGATATATTACAGAATTAGCAGGAGGTTCTCAAAGAAATGCTGTATTGTGGTTAGCCATTTTATTTATTACAGGATTAATTATTTTACTTCTTACAATTAAAAAACAAAATAAAATTAAACATGCAATTATATAGTATAGAAACAGAAAATTTTAAGTTAGATGGAGGTGCTATGTTTGGTGTAGTGCCTAAAAGTATTTGGAACAAACTAAACCCTGCCGATGAAAATAATTTGTGCAGCTGGGCAATGCGTTGTTTGTTAATAGAAGATGGCAACAAATTAATTTTAGTAGATAATGGTATAGGTAATAAACAAGATGCTAAATTTTTTTCGCACTATTATTTACATGGAGAAAATACATTAGAAAAATCTTTAGCTAAATATGGATTTAGTAAAAAGGATATTACAGATGTAATACTTACTCACTTACATTTTGACCACTGTGGTGGTAGTGTAGAAAAAATAAATGATCAATTAGTACCTGCTTTTAAAAATGCAACTTACTGGAGCAATGAAAAGCATTGGCAATGGGCTACACAGCCCAATGACAGAGAAAAAGCCTCTTTCTTAAAAGAAAATATTTTACCAATTCAAGAACATGGGCAATTAAAATTTATTGATTTACCTGAGCAACAGTTAGAGCAAACAGGTAAGTTGGCAACTGCTAATTTTTCGGAAAATATTTCTGTAAGATTTGTTAGTGGTCATACAGATATGATGATGTTGCCACAAATAAAATATAAAGGCAAAACAATTATTTATATGGCAGATTTATTACCAAGTGCTGCACATATACCATTGCCTTATGTAATGGCTTACGATATGTTTCCTTTAACTACTTTAAATGAAAAAAAATCTTTTTTACAAGAGGCTATTACAGAAGATTATATTTTAATGTTTGAGCATGATGTAACCAATGAGTGTTGTACACTGCAACAAACAGATAGAGGTATAAGACCTCAAACATTTTTTAAACTTAATGAATGGTAAAATAAATTGATTTACATATTAACAATTAAAACAGGAATATCTATTTTGTGTCTTACAGAATCGATGGTTTCGCCAAAAAGATAATCTTTTAATCCACTGTGTCTATGTGCACCCATTACTAATAAATTAGCGTTAGACTCTTGTACTAATCGTTGAATTTCTTTTACCCTACTTCTATAACCAATTTTTGCATAAGCAGTATAGCCCAATGCTTGTAGTTGAGAGCAATAATTTTCTAAACGTTCTTTATCTTTTCTTGCTTCATCGTCATCTGTATAATTTCCTAAATATTTTGTAGAAGCACTCTCTACAATATGTATTAAAATATATTGTGTGTTGGTAGTTCCTTGAGCTAAAGCATTTGCAATTAATTTTTCATCGCCAGTACCAAAATCTAATGCAATAGCAATAATTTTTGGCGGATGAATAGTTAAATTATTTAATAATTTTTCTTGTGCATGAATTCTTACAGAAGATTTGTGTTCGTGTTTTTTCATTAATGGCATAATAGTCATCATTACAAAAAGCCAAACAAAAAACAGAGCAAAAAGTATAATAATTATTTTCCAAAATAAGTTGCCCTCTTCATTAAAAAAACTAATACACTCGCCAATAACCATTTGTACATTTAAGTAGATAAGTATTGCAGCAATAAGCCATGCAGCAATTTTAGTGATTGGTTTAATAGCAAACTCACCCATTGTTTTTTTATCGCTTACAAAATGTATTAAAGGTATTACTGCAAAGCCTAATTGTACACTAAGAATTACTTGGCTAAATACCAACAAAGCATCTACTTCATCTTCTCCATAAATAAGTATTACTAATACTGCAGGTATTACAGCAATTAATCTTGTTATTAATCTTCTTAGTATTGGGTTAATACGCAGTTTTAAATATCCTTCCATTACTATTTGTCCTGCTAATGTACCTGTAACAGTACTACTTTGTCCTGCTGCAATTAAAGCAATTGCAAAAAGAAAAGGAGCAAGATTAGTACCTAATAATGGAGCTAATAATTGATGAGCATCTTCAATTTTTGCAACATCTTGATGCCCTGTAGAAAAAAATGTAGAAGCAGCTAAAACTAAAATACCTGCATTAACCAAAAATGCAGCATTAAGAGCAATGGTGCTATCAATATTATTATATTTAATTGCTTTTTTAATACTCTTTACATCGCTACCAATTTTTCTGGTTTGTACCAAAGCACTGTGTAAATATAAATTGTGTGGCATTACAGTAGCACCAATAATACCAACAGCTATATATAAAGCTTCGTTATTAAGTGGTGTAGGAATAAAACCTTTTGCTAACGCTGAAACATTGGGCTGTGCTAAAAAAAGTTGAATAAGAAAAGAAGCACCAATAACAATAATAAGGGCTAAAATAAATGCTTCTAATTTTCTCATTCCAAAGCGTTGTAGCCACAGCAATAAAAATGTATCTAAAACAGTAATACCAACCCCCCAAATTAATGGTAAGCCAGTAAGTAAATAAATACCTAATGCCATACCTAAAACTTCTGCTAAATCGCAAGCTGCAATAGCTATTTCTGCTAAAATGTATAAACAAAAATTTACAACTGGAGAATAAGTTTCTCTATTTGCTTGAGCTAAATCTCTTCTTCTTACAATACCTAATCTGGCACTTAAACTTTGTAAAAGCAATGCCATGATATTGCTCATTAATAAAACCCAAATAAGTTGATAACCAAATTTTGCACCACCTTGTAAATCTGTAGCCCAATTTCCTGGGTCCATATAACCTACACTAACTAAATATGCTGGTCCTATATATGCTAAAACTCTTTTAATTCCTTTACGAGGCTTTGTAGTATCTATTGTTTCGTGTACATCGCTTAATGAATGACCTGTTAAGTGTTGATGAGACATATCAATAATTCCTTTCTTTTTAATTTTCGTTAAATGATGAATTGATATTTTTCTGATAGGGTTAACAAAGCAGTTACAACAAATCTAAATTATATTTTCTGAAGTATGATGATAAAATATTTCCTTTGCTCAAATTTTTTTGTGAATACCTATTTAAAGTGGAGCATCTTTTTAGTATTAAGTATTATTTGGGGTAGCTCTTTTATGTTAATGAAGTGGGGTATGTTTGATGCTAATCATCAAGCAACACTACACCCTTTTGATGTTGCTGCATTAAGATTATTATCTGCAGGTGTTGTTATGCTTCCATTTTTACCCAAGGCTTTAAAAAATATTCCAACATCTCAAAGAGGCTTAGTAATATTAAGTGGATTGTTAGGTAGTTTTATACCTGCTTATTTATTTTGTATTGCAGAAACAAAAATTGATGGCTCACTTGCAGGAAGTTTAAATGCACTAACACCCATATTTGTTATTATATCTGCTTCTATATTTTGGGGAGTTAAAAGTAGTAATCAAAAAATTATAGGAGTAATTATTGGTTTAATAGGTTGCTTTTTTCTTACGTATGCCAACTATACAAAACCATTTGAGTATATTGCTTATAGTGGTTTTGTAATTGTAGCTACTTTATTTTATGGGGTAAATGTAAACTTAGTACATCATAAATTTAAAGGCATTAGTGCTACATCAATAGCAACAGTAGCATTTACCAGCCTTATTATTCCTTCATTAATTGTTTTATTATTTACAGGATATTTTAAATTACCACTTACCGAAAAAAGTTATTTAATAAGTACAGGAGCTAGTAGTTTATTAGGCATATTGGGTACTTCAATATCTACAGTTATATTTTATGTATTAGTAAAAAGAACAGGAGCATTATTTGCATCGTTAGTTACTTATGGTATGCCATTTATTGCAATTGCTTGGGGTTTTTATTATCAAGAGTATATTACTTGGTTGCATATTGCTGCTTTGTGTATTATATTAATTGGTGTATATCTTGCTAATAAGCAAAAATTAATATAAAATATTTTTCAGTGAAAAATTGAGAAGAATATTATTGCAATTACTATACTTTAAAAAAAACATGCTTACATTCGTTTCTCAATAAAACATTACTCCTATGCAAGTTTGGAAAGATTATCAAGAACAAAATAAAGATCGTTTTTTAAATGAACTTTTAGATTTATTACGCATACCAAGTGTTAGTGCAAGAAGCGAACATAAAGAAGATATGCTTAAATGTGCAGAGTCTGTAAAACAACGTTTATTAGAAGCTGGTGCAGATAAAGTAACAATTTATCCAACACCAGGTCATCCTGTTGTTTATGGCGAAAAAATTATTGATGCAACAAAGCCTACTGTTTTAGTTTATGGACATTATGATGTGCAACCTGCAGATCCATTAAACCTTTGGCACAACGACCCTTTTAATCCTGTAATTAAAGATGGAAAAATTTATGCAAGAGGTGCATGTGATGATAAAGGACAATTCTATATGCATGTAAAAGCATTAGAAACTATGGTAAAAACAAATACATTACCAGTAAACATAAAATTTTTAATTGAAGGAGAAGAAGAAGTAGGCAGTATCAACTTAGGCAAGTTTTTAGAAGACCAAAAAGAACTTTTAAAAGCAGATGTAATTTTAATTAGCGATACTGCAATGCTTAGCATGGAAAACCCAAGTATTGATGTTGGTGTTAGAGGATTAACTTATATTGAAGTAGAAGTTACAGGACCAAACAGAGATTTGCATAGTGGTGTATATGGTGGTGCTGTTGCAAATCCAATTACTATTTTAGCTAAACTAATAGCTTCGTTGCACGATGAAAATAATCATATAACCATTCCTGGTTTTTATGATGATGTTGTAGAATGTAGCGATGCTGAAAGAAAACAATTAGCTATTGCTCCTTACAGTGAAGTAGAATATAAAAATGATTTAGGTGTAAATGCATTATGGGGCGAAAAAAGTTTTAGCACAAATGAACGTACAGGTATTCGTCCTACTCTTGAGGTAAATGGAATTTGGGGAGGTTATACAGGTGAAGGAGCAAAAACTGTATTACCAAGTAAAGCTTATGCAAAAATTAGTTGTAGATTAGTACCTAATCAAACAACTGCAAAAACAGAAAAATTATTAATAGATCATCTACAAAAAATAGCACCAGATTATATACAATTAAAAGCAAGTGTACATCATGGTGGCGACCCTTATATGACACCTGTAAATAGTGTAGAATATAAAGCTGCTGCAAAAGCAATAGAGGCAACTTTTGGTAAAGCTCCTATTCCTGTTCGTGGTGGTGGTAGTATTCCTATTACTGCTTTATTTGAAAGTGTATTAGGATTAAAAACAGTATTCATGGGCTTTGGTTTAGATAGCGATAATTTGCATAGCCCTAATGAAAAATACGACATCTTTAATTTTTATAAAGGCATTGAAACTATTCCATACTTTCATAAATTTTATGATGAAATGAAATAATTTTTTTAGTATTATTTTTTAAAAGGAGTCTGGTGTTTTTATACATCAGACTTTTTTTATGTGTACAATACAAGTTGAAAAATTTGTAAAAATAAAAACAGCAACAATCATTTTATGGTTAGTAACTGTTATTTAAAGTAGTTGATTAAAAAAATTTTTTAAAAAGAAGAAGATGGTATTGTGAGTTAGTTTTAAAATAAATAAGTAGTAAGTTTTTATGTTGAGTTATTAAACAACTAAAAAATAAAATTCAATAAAATGCTTTGTACATCATACTTACACAAGATTTATATTTTTAATTTAAAGATGGTATAAAAGAAAAATTCATTTTTAAATGGAATGATGTAACTAAATATTTCTTTGTCTATTCACAATTAATTTAAAAATGTTAATAAAATTCTAGAAAATATTTTTTGTTACAGTGAAAAGTATTTTTATTATTGTGGTGGGAAATTTATTTCCCAGTACTTACTAACCCATCCATATATAAAGTGTCGCTTGTGCGGCACTTTTTATTTTTAGTATTTTCTCATAAAAAAATAGCTAATAAATTTTTAAAAGATGGTTGTTATAAAACATAACAACAAAAATATTTTATGAAAGAAAAAATATTTTTTTATTAGCTATTACAAAAAAATATTACTATAAAAATTGCTTACACTTTATTTGCATGTTCAGCAATTGAAGTAAAAAAATTTTCTAATTGTAAAAAAAGATTTTTAAACGTAGGTATAATAAAACCAATACTATTAACAGCTTTAGGCCCTAAGGGTTGTATATAATGATATGCTTTAGATGCTTGAATGGTAGAGGCTTCAATTATCTTCATTTCTACAGCATAAAATAATATTACACTAAATACAGTAGCATATAATAAAATGTATAAAGCTATACCAGCTAATTTATTTGCCCAACCCAGTAAAGCAAGGTCAATAGTTTTTTCTATAATTTTTGCTACTAACCTTACTAAAAGAATTGTTACAAACATTACCAATGCAAATGAAAGTAATGGCAACCATTGCATAGATAAGTTTGCTTTATTATGTAAATAATTAGCAGTTACTGCACTTAATTTTACTGCAGCAACAAGTCCAATTAATATTGCCAATGTAGAAAATACTGCTAAAATAAAGCCACGAGTATAACCTTTAATAAATGCCATTACCAGCAATACAATAAAAATAGAATCTATGAGCATAAGTTATTAAGTAAAACTATTTAGCTATTAGCCTAATAGTTTTTTTACTGTTGCACTTATTGTTTTACCATCTGCTTTACCTGCTAATTGTTTGGTTGCAATACCCATTACTTTTCCCATATCTGCAGCAGTGCTTGCACCTGTAGTAGCAATAATTGCTTTTAGAGCATCTTCAAGTTCTGCTTCACTTAATTGTTTGGGTAAAAACTTTTCAATGATATTAATTTCTTCTTGTTCTTTTTGTGCAAGGTCGCTACGATTTTGTTGTGTATATATTTCTAAACTATCTTTTCTTTGTTTTACTAATTTTTGTAATAGCTTTAATTCTCCTTCTTCAGAAATTTGTCCATTAGCACCAGGCTCTGTTTTTGCTTTAATAATTTCTGCTTTAATAGCACGTAAACCACGTAATGCTGCTTCGTCTTTAGACTTCATGGCATCTTTCATTTCTGCCATTATTTGTGTTTCTAAACTCATATTAATATAACATTTTAAAGGTGTAAAACTAAGCTTTTTACAACGAAAGATTTTAAAATATGCTAACAAAGCCTATATGTATTTTACTTTGTTTTAAATTAAAAGATAAATCGTTTCTTTTACCAGTAGCCAACATAATATTAAAAATTCCTTGTTTAGTTTCAAA
Organism: Bacteroidota bacterium; assembly: GCA_963169635.1. Classification (GTDB taxonomy): domain Bacteria; phylum Bacteroidota; class Bacteroidia; order Chitinophagales; family Chitinophagaceae; genus UBA1930. The sequence goes on along the minus strand of CAUJDL010000041.1, from coordinate 5,058 downwards.
AGAAATACCTGCACCTAAACCTAAATAAGTATAATTATTTTTTGTAAGAGAATTATAAGTATAACCCCAATCTGTAAAACCACAGAAATAAGCATTTTTACCATGTAAATATCTATACTCTGCAGTGCCAACAATATATTTATCTGTAAAAATATTTTCTTCATCAAACCCTCTTAAAATTTTTGAGCCTCCAATTCTAAACATTTCATTTTTAAAAATTGTTGGACTATTAATTAATCCACTTTGTATGGCTGTTTTTAAAGTGCTATGTTTTCCTAAACCAAAATAATGTGCAGCATTTAATTGTAGTTTTAGTTGATAACTATTTAATGAAATATTATTATATAAATTATTGTAATTAAAATTGATATCTTTTAACTGAGTAATAGTATTGTTCTTTCTTATTTTTCTATTACCAACAGCAGTTGTAAAAACTATTTCGTTGCCAGTACGAGGATTAAAAGTATAATTGGTATTATTAAATCCCCAAGCAACAACAATACTATTAATAGATACATCAATAATATCAGGCAATTGTTTAGTAAATTTTATGGTACTTGTATCTACATCTAATAAATTAGTTCTGTTAGATTGTAGCAAAACCTTAAAATATTGATGATTGTTTGGTGCATACTCAGCACCAACAGCAGATTGAATAGTAAGATAGGCTGTATCTTTTTTATACAAATCGAACAAAAAAGTAAATCCAAAATTGCTATTTAAAATATATGGATACTGAAACTGTAAATTTAATCTGGGAGATTTAGGCTGAATTTGTTGCCACAATAATTCAATATTTTCTCCAGCAGCAAAAGCATTTTGTAATTTTATTTTAGCATCTACAGTTAATAATAATGCCCCACCATTTTGTTGATTTTCTGGCATTAAACCTATTAAAGCATCTACCTGATTACTTTTTTTATTATCTATAAATAATTGTGTAAAAAAACTACTACCCAACATGGTTAATTGTAAAGGATTTGTTTGTGTAATAAAAGGTAGTGCTGCTAATTTTTTTTCTACAGCATTAAGTTTTTCAATATTATACACACTACCTATTGGCATAGATAAATAATGGTATAAAAATTTTTTATTGAGTTTAGCATTACCAATAATTTGTAAGCTATCCATTTTATATAAAATACCTTTATTGATGATAAGCTGTGCACTTACTTCATTATTATCTATTTGTAAACTATCAAAACCAACAACAGCAAAAGGATAACCATTTTTTTCAAAATAATCTAACAGCTTTTCTTGAACTTGAATTACAGTATTAGGGTTAAAAGGTTTTTGTAAAAAAATAGTAGATTGAATACCTACAACATTTAATAAAGGCTTGTCTTGTTCTTTAATAAATAAATTTTTCCATACATATTTTTCACCAACAAAAAGATATGCTGTATAAATATTTTTTTCTTTCTCCAAGCTATCAATAGATGCACTGATATAACCTTTAGCATGTAATATAGAAGGTAGTTGTATAATATATTTTTTGCAAGAAATACTATCGGCAAATTGTTGTTTAAAAGAAAAAGTTTCTTTTAAAATAGCAGCTTTATTATCGGTTGAATAAATGTATAAATCTACACTTTGAGCAAATGTATTTTTTACTAAAAAGCAAATAATAAAAAAACAACAATAATATTTCAACAACCTAAGCTTCATTTACAAACAAGATTACAGAAAGTTTTATAAAACCTGTATGTTTAATTAATCTTCAAATCTAAAACAATTGTGATAAGAAAAAAGCTATGCTTATATTGCAACAAATTGTTTCTTTGTGACAATGTGGTTAATACTATTATTGATTTTTATAGCAATATTATATATAGGTTATACTATTATATTACTATTGTATAGAAAGTGGTTTTTGCAATTAAAACCCTTTGTAGCAATAGATACCATAAAGCCTACAACATCTTTTAGCATTATTATACCTGCTCGTAACGAAGCTACTGTTATAAAAAATTGTTTATTATCTATTTTACAACAAAATTATCCAACAACATTATTCGAGATTATTGTAATTGATGATCATAGTACAGACAATACATCTGCTGTAGTAGAAGAAATACAACAGCAATATAATAATGTGCAACTTATAAAGTTACAAGATACTTTAGAGGGTAAAGTTTTAAACTCTTATAAAAAGAAAGCAATAGAAAATGCTATTGATTATGCAAAAGGAGATTGGATTATTACTACAGATGCAGATTGTATAACACCACAAAAATGGTTAATTACTTATGATGCATGGATACAGCAAAACAATACAGTATTTATTGCAGCACCTGTAGCATTTACTAATAATGGCACACTGTTACAAACTTTTCAGTATATAGATTTTATGAGTATGCAAGGTATAACAGCAGCATCTGTAAATGCAGGATTTCATAATATGTGTAATGGTGCAAACCTTGCTTATAGAAAAGATATTTTTAAAAGTGTAAATGGCTTTAAAGATATAGACTCAATTGCCAGTGGCGATGATATGTTGTTAATGAATAAAATAAAAAAACAACACTCCGATAAAGTATCTTTTTTATTTTCTAAAGATGCTATTGTAGCTACATATCCTATGCCTTCGTGGAATGCTTTTTATAATCAGCGTATAAGATGGGCAAGTAAAGCAGAACAATTTAAAACAAAAGATACCAGTATTTTTATAGTATTAATTTTATTGTACTTTTTTAATGCATCATTATTTATACTTCCTTGGTTAAGTTTTTTTAATAGTTATTGTTTAATATTTTGGGTTGTATTTATAATGCTGAAAACATTATCAGAACTTGCATTTGCATTGCCTGTAGCCAAATTTTTTGAACAACCATTTGTTTGGTGGTTTCCTTTTTTACAACCTTTACATATTACTTATATTGTAGTAAGTGGTTGGTTAGGAAAATTTGGTAGCTATCACTGGAAAGGAAGAAATGTAAAATAAATTAAAAATATTATTATAACATTTAGCATGGCTAATGGTATATTAAATAATCAATTTAAGCAACGCTTCTTTAAAAATAAAGCTGCTGTAATTGCATTATTGTTTATTGTATTTGCTTTGATGATAGGCGTTTTTGGATATTTTATTGCACCAGATAATAGTCCTAATGCAAATAGAATGATTCCTGAAATTGGTAGTAAAAAACCAGGGTTTACAATTCTTTTATTAAAAGAGTCAAGAGCTACACTACAACAAGAAAGTTTTTTTAAAATTTTAATGAGTGGTAAAACTGAGCAATTTTCTTACACACCAATTACAGCATATTATTTTAAAAAAGATAGTTTAGTTTATACAAAATATTTAGATGAAGGAGTTACAGAAACACAAACAAAAATATTGCCCAACACAATTACACAAGAAAAGTTTAAACAACAATTTATTGTACAACAAACATTTTATTTAGGTACAGATAAATTTGGAAGAGATATTTTAAGCAGATTAATAATTGGTATAAGAGTTAGTTTAAGTGTAGGCTTAATTGCTGTAATTATATCATTAACTATTGGTGTTTTTTTAGGTGCAATAGCAGGATATTTTAGAGGTAAAGTTGATGATATTATAATGTGGTTAATTAATGTAGTTTGGAGTATTCCTTCTTTATTATTAGTATTTGCTATAACCTTAGTTTTAGGTAAAGGATTTTGGCAGGTTTTTATTGCAGTAGGTTTAACCATGTGGGTAAATGTAGCAAGATTAGTACGTGGACAAGTAATGGCTGCAAAAGAATTAGAATTTATAGAAGCAGCAAAAGTTTTAGGTTTTAGTAATAGTAGAATTATTATAAAACATATTTTGCCGAATATTATAGGTCCTATTATTGTATTAGCAGCAGCTAATTTTGCAGGAGCTATCATTATAGAAGCAGGTTTAAGCTTTTTAGGTGTTGGTGTACAACCACCTCAACCAAGTTGGGGTTTAATGATAAAAGAAAATTATAATTTTATTATTACCAATAATCCAATGTTAGCATTAATTCCAGGGTTGGCAATTATGTTATTGGTACTTGCTTTTAATATATTAGGAAATGGTTTAAGAGATGCTTTGCAGGTAAAAACAAATTAAATTATTGTATGGGTAATTCCATATAAAAAGTACTGCCTTTATTTTCTTCACTTTCTACCCAAATTTTTCCTTGATGTGCTTCTACAATTTGTTTGCAAATAGAAAGTCCTAAGCCATAAGATGGCTCACCATTAGTACCTTCTCTTTTTGCTTTACTATTAGCTTTAAAAATATCTTGATGCAAGTTTGCAGGAATACCAATACCAGCATCTTGAATAGAAATTATTAGGGATTGATTTTTTATTTGAGCCTTAATTTTAATAACACTATTTGGGTAGCTGAATTTTATAGCATTAACAACAAGGTTATAAAAAACCCTTTTCATTTTATCTTTATCTAAGTTTACAACAACATCGTTTATTAATAATTCTGTTTTTAGTAGTTGATTTTTTTCTGCTGCTGTAGCATGTAAGAATGAAGCACAACTTAATAAACATTCATTAATAGGAACATCGCATTTTGTTAATGCATCTGATGATGTAGCAGAAGATTTTAAAATATCGCTAATTAATGAAATAGCATTATTACAAGCTTCTTTAATTACATATAATAATTCGTTTTTACTTTTTTCATCTTTTTCTTCAATTATCATATCTGTTAAAGAAGATATAGATGCTACAGGTGTTCTTAAATCATGTGCTACAATATGTACAATTTTTTCTTTTTCTCTGGTTTTTTCTTCAGACTCTTCTAAGGCTTTTTCTAATATTGAGTTTTGGGCTTGAATGGTTGCATAAAGTTGTTTAATTTTTCTTAATGCCTTTTTAGATCTAAACCAAAAAAGTAGTATTGTTAAAAACAAAATAAAAACTAATATAGCAATTGTTACTGTAGCTTTAATGTATTTGTGATTTGCAATATTTTCATTTTCTAATAACTGTATTTGGTGTTGATTTTCTACAAAATCTATTTGTTTATCTATATCTACTTTATTTATGTGTTTAATAGAGTTAGAAAATTCGTAGCTTCTTTCATCGTAAAGTGATAAGTAT
>CAUJDL010000040.1 GCA_963169635.1 Bacteroidota bacterium | reverse complement strand
TATAATTGTATCTAACATAAAAACAAGTACAGAAAAATGGCTTAATGAAAATGAATTTTTATTTGAAAAAAAGATGGACAACAAATTTCATTTCAATGTTTATTATTGTTATAGGAAATAGGGTTGCAAGTACAATTATTTTTTGTTATTCAAAGCCCCATTTTGAGGAGAGTATTCAAAAATTATTTTTGCATTTTTTTGTAAATCAGAAGTAAGAAAAACTTGATAATTTTTTTTCCCTGCAGTAACTTTCATTAAAGAAGTATTAGGAGGAATTTCGCCTAAATTATCAGCCACCATAATTAATTCATGTATTGGCTCATTAGCAGATACATGAATTTTAGCAGTTAAAGGAATACTACTTAAACGTTCATGTAAAATAATAGGCTTACCATTATGAAAAACAGAAACTATATCATTATCTATTGTGCCATTATCATATAATTCTATAGTAATATCACCTTCATTTACAAAAAATGTTTTGATATGATTATTTTTTCTTTCTGTAAGTACTTTAGGTAATTCAATAGGTTGTTTTGTTTTTTGTTCTGGAGTATTATTTACTTGTTCAGTTGTTGTATTAGCAACAATGGTTGTAGTGTCTTTTTGTAAAACAGTTTCTTTTTTATTGTTAGTAATTAAAGCATCTTCGGCACCTGGTTTATACTTTAATTTTACAGTTTTGTTTTTTGCAATTATTGAAGATGTATTATTGTTTAGAGCAATTCTTTTAGATGTATTATTAGTAGTAGTTGACTTAGGTTTTTTTATTAAAAAATCTTCTTTTACAAAATCGGTGGTTGATACTTTTTCTAAATATACTGTACCACCATCGCAAGGTTTTTTTGTTTTCATGTTTTCACTAGAATATTCACCTTTTAAATATTCTTTATCACCATCTTTATAATAACTTAAATAGCATGTCATTAAACAAGCATCACTACCAGCAGACATTTTTAGCTCTAACATTTTATTTTCTTTAATTATTAAATTGTTAGTAGCTGTAGTAAAAATGCCTTGTAAAGAAGTTTTACCATAAAATGTAGTATTTAAATAAGAATAAGTAACACCTTCTAAATTATTGGTAGGTAAATTATTAATTTGTACTTCATATTTATATTTATCTTGTACAAATCTTCCTTTTTCAAAATCGTAGTATTTATCTTGTTGTAAAAAATATCCTCTCCAAATACCAGTAATATTGGTATTATTTTTCTTAGAGTGTTTTGTTTTGCTTTGTGCAAAAGCATTTTCAGCTATTGAAAGCAACACTAAAAGAAGCAGTAAATTGAAAGTAAGTGTAAATTTCAATCTCATACAGCAAAACTAAGGTTACAATGTATATGGCTATATAAAAGAAGCGTTAAAGGTTTTTAATTTAAGATTTGTTTTACTTTTTGGTTATTTGTATATTTTCTTTTTATTAATTAAATGCTAAGTAATACTTTCACGGCTTTATAAATTATTTTCATCTAAGCATGAGTAAACGTGTTGCTATAATTGGTGCAGGACCAGCAGGCTTAACTGCTGCATATTTATTAGGCAAAGCAAATATTGATACAGTAGTTTTTGAACAAGATAAGCAATATGTTGGTGGTATTTCAAGAACAGAAAATTATAAAGGTTATTCTTTTGATATTGGTGGTCATAGATTTTTTAGTAAGAGTAAAGAAGTAGAAGATTTTTGGACAGAAATTTTAGGAGATGAACTTTTAGAGCGACCACGTAGCAGCAGAATTTTTTATAACAATCAATTTTATGCTTATCCATTAATGGCTTTTGAAGCTTTAAAAAAATTAGGCGTTTGGCAATCTTTTTTATGTGTATTAAGTTATGCAAAAGCAAAAATTAATCCTATTAAAAATCCTCAAAATGTAGAAGATTGGGTAAGCAACCAATTTGGTAAAAGATTATACAGCATATTTTTTAAAACATATACAGAAAAAGTTTGGGGCATTAGTTGTAAAGATATTTCTGCAGATTGGGCTGCACAGCGTATTAAAGGTTTATCATTATCATCTGCCATAAAAAATGCTTTTATAAAACCAAAAAATATAGATAAAGATGCTATTATAAAAACATTGATTGATTCATTTCGTTATCCTAAAAAAGGACCAGGTATGATGTGGGAAGTTTGTAGAGATAAATGTTTGCAAATGGGTGTACAAGTAAAAATGAATGCAGGTGTTAAAGCACTGAGTTTTCAAAATAATCAATGGGCTGTAACACTTGCAAATGGTACAATAGAAAATAATTTTGATTTTGTATTATCATCTGCAGCTATAAGAGATATTGTACCCCATATTCATCCTTCTGTTGCTTTAGATGTTAAAGAAGCAGCAACACAATTAAATTATAGAGATTTTATAACAGTAGTTTTAATTTGTAAAGACAAAGATAGTTTTACAGATAATTGGATTTATATACACGACCCTAATGTAAAAGTTGGCAGAATACAAAATTTTAAAAGTTGGAGTCCTTATATGGTGCCAGATGCTTCAATGGCTTGTTATGGATTAGAATATTTTTGTTTTGAAGGAGATGGTATGTGGCAAATGAAAGATGAAGATTTAATTACACTTGCCAAAACAGAAATGCAACAAATTGGTTTGGAAGATGCAAATCTTGTTGTAGATGGATATGTAGTAAGACAAGCAAAAGCTTATCCTGTATATGATAAAGAATATAAAGAGCATATTAATACGATACGTAAAGCATTAAAAAATTATCATGGCTTATATTTAATAGGTCGTAATGGTATGCATAAATATAATAATCAAGACCATAGTATGATGACAGCAATGCTTGCAGCAAAAAATATTATTGCAGGAAATGAATTGTATGATGTTTGGAACGTAAATCAAGATGCAGCTTATCACGAAAGTGGCGAAAGAGGAGAAGATGAAGGTGGAAGATTAATACCTATGAAAAATGAATAATTTTTTTTACAACAATTTTTATAGATAAAACACTAATATTGTTTTATGCAAACAACCATTTGTTTTGATTTTGGTAATACACGTTTAAAATTTGCTGTTTTTAAAAATGCAGATTTAGCAGATGTTGTTATAATGGATAGTGCAGATGCTGCTGCTATAAAATTAATTTTAGAAAAATATCAACCAACCAAAACAATTTTATCTTCTGTTATAAAACATTCAACATCTATTGAAGATTTATTACAACAACATTCAAAGTTTCATTTACTAAATCATCAAAGTAAATTACCTTTTAATATACCTGTAGGCAAACCTGAAACTGTTGGTGCAGATAGATTAGCTATTTGTGCTGCAGCAGTACATGTATATCCTAAGAGTCATAATTTAGCTATAGGTTTAGGTACTTGTATTACTTATAATTTCATTAATAAATTTCATGAATTTTTAGGAGGTAGTATTTCTCCTGGTATGCACATGCGATTTGAAGCTATGCATCAGCAAACAGCTTTATTACCCCATATAAATCCTGAACATAATTTTCCATTAATAGGTTACGATACAAAAACTAATTTATTAAGTGGCGTTTTATTAGGTATGGCAAAAGAAATAGATGGAATTATTGAGGCTTATCAGGAAAAATATGACAACTTTAACGTGCTAATAACAGGAGGAGATATGGCTTTTTTTGTCTCTCACATTAAAAACAAGATATTTGCCGACCCTTATTTAATATTTAAAGGATTATATGCAATCAGTGAGATTAATAATAAATAGATTTGGAATAGTAGTTTTATTGAGTTGGATGTTTACATCAACTGCTTTTTCTCAAGAGAATTCTCCCTTTTCTCGTTATGGTTTAGGAGATTTAACCAATGCTCAAAATATACTTAACAGAGGTATGGGAGGCATTGCTGTAGCTTATGCTGATCTTCAAACTGTAAACTTTTCTAACCCTGCATCTTTTGCTAATGCAAAAATTGTTACTTACGATTTAGGTATTACCATAGATGCTAGAACATTAAGCAGAAAAACACCTGTAGGCAAATATAATTCTACCAACTTTTCACCTTTATACTTAACAACTGCATTACCTATTAGTACCAAAAAATCTATTGGTTTAGCAATAGGTTTTAGACCAATTACCAGAATTAATTATAGCTTAGTAAAATCAGAAAGATTAACAAATATTGATAGTATTCAAACATTATTTGAAGGTTCTGGTGGTTTAAATGAAGCATTTATTGGTGTTGGTAAAAAATGGAAAAACTTTTCAATAGGCTTATCAACAGGTTTTCACTTTGGTAAAAGACAAACTGCATCTAAAAGAGCAATGATAAATGATACAGTGGTTTATAATAAAGGAAATTATAATACTACAACAACCTTTAGAGGTGGATTTTTAACAGGTGGTTTTCAATACCAAATTTTATTAAATGATACTTCTAAGCATAAGCAAAATGCTGCAAGAGATTATTATAATTTAAAACTTGGTGGAACTGTTTCTATTGCTCATAAATTAAATGCAGAGCAAACTAATTATAAAGAAACTTACGATTATGATTTTGCTGGTGGTACTTATACTTTAGATAGTATAGATGCTGGTAGTGTAACTAAAGGAAAAATTAATATACCTGCTACCTATACTTTTGGTTTTTTAATTCATAAAACTAAATTAGATGCTTTTGGTTTTTATGATAGATGGTTAGTTGGTGCAGATTTTACTATTGCTAATTGGAAAGATTATAGATACTTTAATCAACAAGATGCTACTGTAAATAGTTGGCAATTTAAAATGGGAGGTCAGTGGACACCTGATGCAAAAAATAGTAATAATTTTTTTAGTCGTGTAGCTTATCGTGCTGGTTTTAATATTGGTAAAGATTATGTAAATGTTGATGGTAACGAATTAAAAACTTATGGCTTAACATTAGGTTTTGGCTTACCTGTACGCCCTGCAAGATTTAGTTATCAATATACTACAATTAATACAGCATTTGAATTTGGTAAAAGAGGTAGTGCTGTAAATAATATCACTGAAAAGTATTTTAAAGTTTCTGTAAGTTTATGTTTAAGCGATATTTGGTTTATTAAACGTAAATATGATTAATTACATTTTACATATCATTAAAAAAATAGCAGTCTGTATGATAGGCTGCTTTTTTGTTGTGTCTTGCGAAAATAAAATGGAGGTTTTACAAAATTTTGATTCTACAACATTAGGGGTAGAAGAAGGGTTAAATATTGAAAGCTATATTAGCCAATCTGGAAGAATGAAAGCAAAGCTAACAGCACCCATTATGTTAAGATATTTATTAGATACACCTAAAATAGCATTTACCAAAAGCTTGCATGTAGATTTTTATGATGATACTTTAGCTATAGAAACACAGTTATTTGCAAAATTTGGTGAGTATTACGAATCTAAAAATGAAGTGCTTTTAAAAGATAGTGTAATTGTGTTTAATAGAACTGGCGATACTTTATGGACATCTGAACTTTATTGGGATCAAAATAAACAAGAATTTTTTACTGATAAACCTGTAAAGGTTAAAAGAGAATATAATAATAAATATATTCATAGTATAGGTATAAGATCAGACCAAAACCTGCATGATATTACTTTTTACAAAATTCAGCCAGATAGCTATATAATGGTTACAGATAGTATTCTTTAAGGCTTATTGTACATATAAATAAAATACTATATGAAAAATTTTAACATTTTCATGTAATTTATTTTTTCATTTTAATGATATTCCTATCTTTAAAGCCTTAACTAAAAATTAATTGTTATGAAGAAACTTTTATTTTTAACAATTGGCATACTCTTTTTGTCAATAACGGGTATGGCTCAATATTGTAGTTCTAATTTTGGGAATGCATCATTTGAGCATATAACCAATGTTACTTTTGTAGGTATAAATAATTCATCTGCAGGCAATAATGGTGGCCCTGTAGATT
>CAUJDL010000039.1 GCA_963169635.1 Bacteroidota bacterium | reverse complement strand
GTTACTTTTTGTTTTTGCAGCATTTTTTGGTTTGTCAGCTAATTCTCAATCTTTAAGAAATGAGTGGATTGATTATAATAAAACTTATTACAAGTTTAAAGTAGATTTTGGTATTCATCCTGTAACTATACAACCTATCAGAAAAAAATTAGTACGCATTAATCAGCCACAATTAGCAGCTGCAGGTTTAGCTACTACATTAGCAGAATATTTTCAATTATTTAGAAATGGGGTAGAAGTGCCTATATATATTTCTAAAGATTCTGGTGTATTAACTGCTACAGATTATATAGAGTTTTGGGGAGAAATTAATGATGGAAAATTAGACAGAGATTTATACAGAAATCCTAATGATCAGCTTACTGATATTTGGAGTTTACAAGAAGATAATGGTACTTACTTTTTAACTGTAAATACAACCAATGCAAATAAAAGATTAGTAAATACTGCTAATAATGTAGCAGGTAATGTATTGCCTCCTACTATGTATTTTATGGATACTGCTTTTTATACGCAACGTCAAAGAAGATACGAAGGTTATGCAGTTGCTTCTACACAATTATTACACTCATCATCTTACGATAAAGGAGAAGGTTATAGTACAAGACCCATCAGACCATTATATAGTTCATGTGGTCAAGTATCATTTACCATCACTTTTACAGATTTAAAACCTTATTTAGCTGGCCCACCAATGACATTAAAAGTTAATACAGTTGGTAGTGCCAATAATCCAAGAACTATTTTAGTAAAATTAAATGGAGATGATGTAAGTAATTTTCAAATGGATTATTTTAACTATGCTAAAGTAGAAGAAACTGGTATTAGTGTAAATAAAATTTCGTCTGGTACTGCTGTTCTTAAACATATTAATCAAAGCCCTGTCGATTGCGATGAGTTTAGATTATCAAGAGATGAATTAATTTATCCAAGAACATTAGATGGCGATAATAGAGTAAGTTTAGAAGTATATTTACCTGCTTCTACATCTGGTCATTATTTAAAGTTTTATCATTTTAATAGTGGGTCTTCAGTACCTTATTTATATGATATAACAAATGGTAAAAGATATTTAGCAGATACTACCATTGCAGATACTTTACAATTTGTAACATTACCATCTGCTGTAAAAAGTAAACTTGTTTTAGTAAATGATGATGTAGCCAATGCTTTAGTAATTACTAATTTAGAACAAAGAAATTTTACTAACTATGCATTAACTGCTAATCAAGGTAATTATATTATTATTTCTAATCCTTTAATTTATGGTAGTGGTGCTAATAATTATGTAGAGCAATATAAGCAATATAGAAGTAGTGCAATTGGTGGCAATTATCATGCTATTGTGGTAGATATTAATGATATTACTGATCAGTTTGCTTTTGGCATTAACAAACATCCTTTATCTATCAGAAATTTTTTAAGATATGCAAGAGCTAATTTTGATAGTGTACCTAAATATGTTTTTATTATTGGTAAAGGTTTAAACTATATCGACTTTAGAGAAAATGAAGGAGAACCTGATATTGCTTATCAAAATTTAGTACCAACTTGGGGGCATCCTGCATCTGATAATTTATTAAGTGCTGCAAATAACTCAAGTGCTATACCTATAACGCCTATTGGCAGATTAAGTGCTATTTCTGCTACAGAAGTTGGTGATTATTTAACCAAAATAAAACAATACGATTCTGTACAACATGCACCAGCTAATAATGCTGAAGATAAATTATGGATGAAAAATGTATTGCAAGTAGCAGGTGCTGGCGATTTTAATATTGATGATATTCTAAAACAATATTTAGCAAAATATACTAACATTATTCAAGATACTGCATTTGGTGCTTTAGTAAAAAATTATAACAAATTAGCTAATCCATCTGGCTATGCACAATCTATGGCAGACTTTAAAAATATGTACGAGGCTGGTGCTTCTTTAGTAACATATTTTGGCCATTCATCTGCTACTAATTTAGATTTTAATTTAGCTAATCCATCTGCTTATAATAATAAATATAGATATCCTATGTTTATTGTTAATGGTTGCGATGCAGGTAATTTCTTTATTTACGAACCTCAAAGACTAAGTTTAAAAACTACTATCTCAGAAAAATTTGTTTTACAACCCGAAGGTGGTGCAATTGGTTATTTAGCTACTACAGGTTATGGTGCTGTAAATTATTTAGATAGTTTTACTACTGCATTTTATCAATCTCTAAGCACTACAAATTATAATAAACCTTTTGGCGAATCTGTAAAACAAGGTATCACAGATATATTAAACATTACAGGCAATAACGATTTCTTTGCCAGATATCATTCTGAACAATTTATTTTACATGGCGACCCTGCTATTAAAATTAATGGCTTCGATGCTCCAGACTTTTTTATTAAACCAGCTTATATTAATTTATCTCCTCAGCATATTACGGTAGCTAAAGACTCTTTTTATGCTAATATTAAATTTTATAATATTGGAAAAAAAGTAAACGACTCAATCAGTTTTAAATTAACAAGACAATTTCCTGATGGCAGCTCTGCTATTGTTATTACAAAAATGTTACCTCCTGTTTCTTTTTCAGAAACATTTACTGTAGCATTACCCATTGTTGCCAACAGAGATAAAGGGACTACTGTTTTAACTGCTGAAATTGATTACTTAAATAATGTAAACGAGTTAGACGAAAATAATAATACTGCTATCATAACTGTAGAAATTGGCGACGATGAAATTGTACCTATTTATCCTTATAACTATGCTATTGTAAATGATACAAGTTTTAAACTTACTGCATCTACTGCTAATCCTTTAGATACTTTAAAAACTTATGTAATAGAAGTAGATACAACTGCATTATTTAATTCTCCTTTAAAATATACAACTACAAAATCTTCTACAGGTGGTGTGGTAGCTTTTGATTATGGCATTAGCTTAGATACTAATACAACATATTTTTGGAGAGTGGCTGCTCAAGGTAGCACATATTGGAATGTAGCTTCTTTTACTTACAAAAACTCTCCTGATATTGGGTTTGAACAAAGACATTTTTATCAGCATACTGCTTCATCTTACGATGGTATGACATTAGATAGCAGTAGCAGAAAATTAAAATATGGACATAAACTCAATAACTTATTTCTTACTCAATCTATTTATCCTTATAGTGGTACAGAAGATCAGCATTTTAGTATTAAAGTAAATGGTGCTGGTATTATTGCAAGTGCTTGTGTTGGTAATTCTTTACTCATCAATGTTTTTGATACATTAAAATTTACACCTTGGATAAATACTACAAATCCTTTTGGTGCTGCACCTACTTGTTTAGAAACAAGAAAATATAATTTTGAGTATGAATATATATATTCAAATACAAGAAATAATGCTAAACAATTTTTAGAATCAATACCAGATGGAACTATTGTTGCTGTACGTATGGTATATGATGGTGCAAGTATTTGGGCTGATGATTGGAAAGCTGATACAGCTATTTATGGTGCTAATAATACCTTATATCATTTCTTAAAAAATCAAGGATTACCAATTGATTCTTTTTACAAACCAAGAACCTTTGGTTTTATATTTAAGAAAAACGATTCTGCTCATTTCTCTCCTCATTATATGTTTAGCGATGGACTTTATGACAGAATTATTTTTAGTGCCGACTTTAATATAAATGATACAATAGGTTTTGCTACTTCACCAAAATTTGGCCCTGCAAAATCTTGGAAAAATGCTAAATGGAATGGTGCAGGTAATGGTACAAACTATGCACTAATGAATATTATTGGTATAGATACTAATGGTACAGAAACTACTTTATACAATGGTATAGATACTTTACAAACAAGCTTTAATATTACTAGTATAAATGCTGCTCAGTATCCTTATGTAAAATTAAATATGAAAAATCAAGACTCTGTTCATGCAGTGCCTTATACATTAAATAATTGGAGTGTAGAGTATGTTGGTGCACCTGAAGGTGCTATTGCTCCTAACTTACATTTTAATATACCAGATTCTATTGGCTTACTTACCTCTTATGCAAGTGATACTTTAAAAGCCAGTGTAGCATTTAAAAATGTAAGCAAAGAAAATTTTGATAGCTTAACAGTAAAAGTAGTATTAACTAATTTAAGATTAGGTACTGTATATACTTATCATTTGCCTAAAACAAAAGCATTAATTGCAGGTGATACTGTACATATAAATTTTGAATTAGATGCTGCACTAATGCCACAAGATGAGTATAATTTATTTATAGTTGTAAATGAAAATGCAGCACAACCAGAGCAATTTTTATTTAATAATTATTTGTATAAATATATTTACTTTAAAACAGGACAAATTGTACCTGTAAAACTCATCAACTTTACTGCTAAAGCTAATGGTACAGGTACAGATATTACTTGGCAAACTGCAGATGAAATTAATGTACAACAATACCAAATAGAGCATAGCACTAATGCTATAAACTTTAAACCAATTGGTACTGTAGAAGCTAAGGGTAGTAATAATTATTTCTATCATCATAGTAACCCTGTAATGGGCAAAAATTATTATAGATTAAGTATCATTAATCAAGATGCAAGTATTACTTACTCTACTATAAGATTAGTAAACTTTACAAAAAATGTTACAGTAAATGTTTATCCTAATCCTACTGCAAAAACTTTACAAATAGCAGTACAACATAGTAATAATACAACTGCTATGCTTAAACTATATAATAGTTTTGGACAATTATTATTTACTCAAAACTTTACTGCACAAACACAGTTAGATATGAGTAAATATGCAGCAGGTATTTATTTGCTCAATGTATTTGATGGAGAAAAACAACAAACTTTCCGTATTCAAAAATTATAATTAGCTGTCGTTTAGCTGTAATCGCAGAGTCTCACTGTCTTCGCAGAGTTTCACTTGTGAACTCTGCGTTTTCATGTTTCAATGTTTTACGCAGAGTCCTTGTCAGAGACTCTGCTATAACATCTTGTCTTCGCAGAGTTTCACTTGTGAACTCTGCGTTTTTATGTTAATATGCTTTACGCAGAGTCCTTATTAGAGACTCTGCTATAACGTTTAGCTGTCTTCGCAGAGTCTCACTTGTGAACTCTGCGATTTTATGTTAATATGTTTTACGCAGAGTCCTTATCAGAGACTCTGCTGTAACGTTGAATGTCTTCGCAGAGTTTCACTTGTGAACTCTGCGTTTTTATGTTAATATGCTTTACGCAGAGTCCTTATCAGAGACTCTGCTATAACATTAATTTATTTTAAAATAACTGTACCCAAACTTTTAGTAATAGCTATTTCTTCTTCCTTTAAATATTTATGTACTTCTATTAGTTTTAATTGCTCTTCTATGGTAGTAGCTGCTTCAAGGTCTTGCTGATTTTCTTGAAACATCTTTTTTATTTTTCTCAGCTTAAAATAATTAATACTTAATGCTACATCTAATAACGATACATCTCTTGTAGCAATATTTAAACCTTGAATTTTTTCGTCCCATCTGGCACTTAACTCATAAGGTTTTGCACTTAAATTAATAATTACATTTCTGATAGCCTCGTCTGTATGATATAAAAATGTTTTAGTATCTGGCTGTTTGCCTGTATGATATAATGTTTGATATTGCTGATAAATTTGATGATACAAAGTATTATCAATACTATAATTACTCAGTGCTTCAAAAATATATGATGCAATGCTTTGTGTTTCGTTCCAAGGGTTTAAGCCATATTCAAGTAATACTCTTAAAATATTTTTTTCGTAAGCATCATCATCAGGCAAAATAAAATTATCTGTAGCAAAATCTTGTTGTTGTGCAGTTGTATTAATATCTTCTAAAGCATCTGCTAAAGCAGCTTTTTTATTATCTTTTTGTAGTTTATCCTGCCTTATTTTATTCACTAAATTGGTAAGCCCTGCTTCATCTATTTTTAATAAGGTAGCACATTGTTTTATATACTCATGTAGTTTAGTAAAATCTTCTGCTCTCGTTATTTTACTTAAAGTTTCTGCAATAGTATTTACAACATTATTTTTTAGATTAATATCATTACCTGCATCTTTCAGCATAGCTTCTAACTGAAAAATGATAAAATCTTTTTTATGCTCTGCAATAAATTGTTTAAATGCTGTAGCTCCTGTTTTATTTACATAACTATCAGGGTCTTCATTATCTGGTATTAATACAAGCTTTACATTTAAGCCTTCTTCAATAGCCATATCTAACCCACGTAATGCAGCTTTTACACCTGCCATATCTCCATCATAAATAATGGTAAGGTTAGGTGTATATTTTTTTATTAGTCTTAATTGTTCTGTAGTTAAAGATGTACCACCACTGGCTACTACATTTTCTATACCTGCTTGGTGCAAACTAATTACATCGGTATAACCTTCTACTAACAAACATTCATTTTCTTTGCTTATAACTGTTTTGGCAAAATATAAACCATATAAAATTTTGCTTTTTACATAAATTTCATTTTCTGGTGTATTAATATATTTAGGTGCATTAGCTGCATTGCCAATTATTCTTGCACCAAAACCAATTATTTTACCTGTAATTTGGTGAATAGGAAAAATTATTCTGCCTCTATAATTATCTACCCAAGTAGTATTGTTTTTTAAAACTACTAAACCAGTTTTGGGCAAAAGTTCTTTATTAAATTGTTGGGTTATTAAGGCATTGGCTAAAGCATCTTTTTCGTTGGTATTATAGCCTAAGCCAAATTTTTTAATAGTATCTTCTCTAAACCCTCTTTCTTGTAAATAGGTTAGTGCTATTTGTTTGCCTTCATCATGTTGCCATAAATTATTTTCAAAAAAATCTACAGCAAATTTGTTGATGATGTATAAGCTATCGGCTGTTTGGGCTACTATTTTTTGTTCTGGTGTAGTAGCTGTTTCTTCTATGGTTATTTGATATCTTGCAGCCAACCATTTTAATGCTTCTACATAGCTAAGTTTATCATGCTCCATTAAAAAAGTAATAGCATTGCCACTTTTACCACAACCAAAACATTTATATAATTCTTTACTGGCAGATACAGTAAATGAAGGTGTTTTTTCGTTATGAAACGGACATAAGCCAAGATAATTACTGCCACGCTTTTTAAGCTTTACATAATCACCAATAATATCTATAATATCTATATGGTTTTTTATTTGCTCTATGGTTTGTGGCGTTATCATACTATCAGTGTACAAATGTAAAAGAAATCTATTTCTGGTGTAGTTAAGTTTTAAGGCTAAAAATAGTATGGCATTATTTATGCTTTTACTAATGTAAAATTTATCTTATTTTAAACATTTATATTCAACTAAAAATTAGATATTCACCACTTAAAATAATCATTACATGAAAAAATTATTGACACTATTGATAATATGTTTTGCTGTAACTACTACACAAGCCCAAATTTTAAAAGATGTTATTAAAAAAGTAAAGGGTAACGATAAAACTACTAAAAATGGTTTAAGTACAGATGATGTAGTACAAGGCTTAAAAGAAGCATTAAGTGTAGGTACAGAAAAAAGTGCACAACAATTAGCCAATGTAGATGGATTTTTTAAAAATGCTGCTATTAAAATTTTATTACCACCCGAAGCTCAAAAAGTACAAGAGACTGTAAGTAATATACCTGGTGGCAAGCAAATGATAGACGATGCTATATTATCTATTAACAGAGCTGCAGAAGATGCTGCTAAAAGTGCTGCTCCTATTTTTTTACAAGCTATTAAAAATATGACCATTAACGATGCTTGGAACATTTTAAAAGGCAGCGATACTGCTGCTACACAATATTTAAGAAGCCAAACAAGTACTTCATTAACCAATGCTTTTAAACCTATTATTGAGCAATCTTTACAAAAAGTAAATGCTACCCAACATTGGAATACTATATTCTCTGCCTATAATAAATTTGCCTTTAAAAAAGTAAACCCCGATTTAGCTGCTTATGTTACAGATAAAGCATTGTATGGTATATTTTATCAGGTAGCTTTAGAAGAACAAAAAATAAGAAAAGACCCCGTAGCACAAACTACACAAATACTTAAAAAGGTTTTTGGGGCTAATTAATAGCCTACAAATTTTACTACCTGCCAATTTTTTATACATTAAAAAATAGCTAATAAATAGCTGTGGAAAATATTATTTTATTAATAATAAGGTAATATTGTTTTTTATAAGTATATATACTATTTTTATAGTTTTACAAACTAATAAATAATAAAGCAGCATTTTATTTATTAATACCAACTAAACTTATAAAAACACACTGATTATGACGAAGGCAGTAAAGCATTATTCTTTTTATTTACCCAAATTTTTATTAGCAGTTATTGTGGTATTTGCTTACTTATTTACCCAACAAGTAAATGGGCAAAATTTTAAAAAGGTAACTTCTACAAGCAATTTAACTGCTGGTGAAAAATATATTTTAGCAGGTTATAAATCATCTAAATATTATATTTTAACCAATCAAACTGGTAATAATAGAAATGCTGGTTATAATAAATCAGACTCTTCTGGGTATTTATTAAGTTTACCTATTGCTACCTCTAGTGGAGAAACAAATAAAGTATATGAATTAACCTTAGGTGGTAGTACTGGTAATTGGACATTTTACGACCCCTTAAATACTGGTTATTTACATGCTGCAAGTAGTAGTAATAACTATTTGAGAACACAAGGTAGCAACAATGCTAATGGAGAATGGGCTATTACTTTTCCTACAAGTGATGATGCAAGTATAATAGCACAAGGTAGCTTTTCAAGAAAATATATGCAATATAATACATCAAGTGATTTAATTGCATGTTATGCTTCTGCCAGTCAGAGTAAGGTTTACGTATTTAGAAAAGCATTTAAAGTTACTTATAATGGCAATGGCAATACAGGAGGTACAGTACCCACAGATAATGATTATTACTTTTCTACAGAAACTATAACTGCAAAAACAAATAGTGGTAGTTTGGTAAAATCTGGTTATACTTTTAATGGATGGAATACAGCAGCTGATGGTTCAGGTACACATTACGATGATGGTACAGGTACTTTTTCTATATCTTCAGATACAGAACTTTATGCAGAGTGGTCTGCTGCAGGTGGTACACCACCAACACTTACAGCAGCAGGCAGTGCTACAGTAGATGCTGCTTTTGATGTTACTTTTACAGATGATGCTACATGGAGAGCAGCTATTACAAGTGTAAAAGTAGATGCTACTACACTTACTGCAGGTTATAGTGTAAGTAGTGGTAAAATTACATTTACACCAAGTGCATCTACCCCTGCAAGTTTATTACAAACAGCAGGTACAAAATCTATTAGTGTACAAGCTACAGGCTATTCAGATGCTACAGTAAGCCAAGCAATTGGTGCTGGTGCTCCTAATAAATTAAGTGTACAAACACAGCCTGTTGGCAATGCTACTTATAATGCTACTACATTAGCTACACAACCTGTAATACAAGTACAAGACCAATATGGCAATGTTACTAATGCAGTATCTACCATTACTGTAAATGCTGCTGCTGTAGAGGGTACTTGGAGTTTAGGAGGTACTAATAGTATCAATATTACAGCAGGTAATAGTTCAGGTAGCTTTACCAATCTTACAGCTACTAATACCAATGGTGCAGATATTACTAATGCAGCTTCTATTAGTTTTACAGCTACAGGGCTTACCAGTGCTACATCTAATAGTTTTAGTATAAAAATATTATATCAAGAGCCAACAGAAAATCCTACTATTAGTGGTGTTGTAAATAGTAGTTCACCCACCAGTGCTATAGATGTAAGTTGGAGTAGTGTTACAGCCAATGGTTATATTGTTACCAGAAAAGTAGCAGCACAACCAGAAGCACCTACAGATGGTACATCTTATACTGTAGGTAGTGCCATAAGTAGCAGTACTGTAGTGTATGTAGGTACAGGTACCAGTTTTACAGATAATAGTTTAAGTGCAGGTACACAATATCGTTATAGAGTGTATGCATATAATGGTGCAGGTACAGGTACTTATAATTATAAAACTTCTCCTTCTCCAACAGCAGATACTACTTATACAATATCTAACTCACCAACAGCACATGCAGCAAGTTTTACAGCTACAGCAACATCAGCTACTAATATTAATTTAGCTTTTTCTGCAGCAAGTACTATACCTGCTAATGGCTATTTAATATTAAGAAAAGCCAGTGCATTTGTTGCAGCAGATTATCCTACAGATGGTGAAGCACCAAATGTTGGTGCAGATGTAGGTCCTAATGGTGCAAAAGTAAATGCTATTATAAGTTCAGATGGTATTACTACAGCATCTTATACAGCCAATGCAGATGAAACATGGTATTTTTTATTAGTACCATTTAATTGGAATGGCTCTAATGGTGTTACAAGAAATTATTATACAGACCCTACTATACCTACAGCAAATGCTACTACATCTTCTAAATTATCAGATGTAATAGCTGTAGCATCATCATCACCTGCTACTATATCATCTATTATTAACGATGCTGCACCACTAACTTCAAGTACTGGTGTACAAGTATGGCAAATAACTATTAGAGATGGTGGTGCAAGTATGAATGATGCAGATGCTTTACCTACTAAAGTAAATGCAATAACCTTTACTGCAGGTAGTGGTAATGCTGTAGCATGGAATACAGCTATTAAAACTGCTGCCTTATTTGATGGTAGTACTTTAGTTGCCACTGCATCATCTATTACTGCTACTCAAATTGAATTTACAAGTTTAAGTATAGAAGTAGCTGATAATAGTAGTAAAACCTACTCGTTAAGAATTTCATTAAACGAATCTTTAGGTTCAGGTAATGATGATGGCGACGATTTTCAGTTTCAATTATCTAATACAAATATTACTACAGCTAATGATGGTACAAGCTCTGCTATAACCAATTTTTCAGTAATACAAACTGCCAACAATACAGAAAATGTAATAGATGTAGTAGCTACTAAATTATTATTTACATTACAACCTACCAATGTAGCTGCATCGCCAAATAAAATAGATAGTGTAAAAGTAAATGCAACAGATGTTAATGGAAATTTAGATGCAGGCTTTACTGCTACAGTTAATTTACAGAGTACAGGTTCTGTATTAAAAAATGCACCATTATCTCAATCGGCAGTAGCAGGAAATGTTAAGTTTACCAACCTTGAATTTTTTGTACCTGAAGAGGGTATAAAATTATTTGCAACATCTACAGGCTTAACTACAGATACCAGTAGTGCATTTAATGTTACAAGAATTTTTGATACACTTTCTCTTTGGACTTTTGAAACAAGTGTACCAACAAATAAAGGTCCTCATGTAGCAGAATATGGTGGTGTTAATGATACAGCTACAGCTTATCATGCAGATGATGGTACAGCTTTTACCAATCCTGTAGGTAATGGTTCATCAGAATCTTTTAGTGCAAATACATGGACTGTGGGAGATTATTTTCAGTTTACAACCAGTACCAGTGGATATGATAGTATATTATTAATCTTCGATCAAACAGGAAGTAGTTCAGGCCCTAAAAATTTTAAATTAAGTTATAGTACCGATGGTAGCAGCTTTACAGATATTAGTGAAGGAAGTTATTCTTTAACTGGTTCGCCAAGTTGGAGTAGTGGTACTTTTTATGATGTACATCGTAAAATTTTTGATTTAAGTAGTATTACAGCTATCAACAATCAGCCAATTGTATATATTAGAATGATACAAGAAGATGATGTAAGTATTAGTGGTGGAACTGTTGCAGAAGCTGGTACTAATAGAATAGATAATGTAAACATTCAGGGGCAGCCATCAACTTTTACTTTTACAGGTGCAGGTGATGGCAGCAGTTGGAAAGATGCAGCCAATTGGAGTTGTAATTGTGGTAAAGTACCTACCAGTAATAATAAAGTAATGATACCTAATGGTAAAAATGTAATTTTAGATACCAATTATACTGCAAGAGATTTAACTTTAGAAGCAACCAGTACATTAAAAATAGCACCATCTAATACATTAACTATAGAGGGTTTAGTAAACTTAAATAATCAGCATGTAACCATACAATCTAATGCTACAGGTACAGGCTCTATTGGTAAAATAACAGGTATATTAAATGATGCAACAAATGTTACTGTAGAAAGATATATTTCTGCCAATAGCAACAGAGCTTATAGAATGCTAACACCAACTGTTAATACTTCTACTTCTATTAAAGCCAATTGGATGGAAGGTGTAAATAATGCAGATGTAGCAACAAACTCAAACCCTAATCCTGGTTATGGTACACATATTACAGGTGTTGGTGGTGCAAGTAATGGCTTTGATCCTACACAAAATAATCAACCATCATTATTTACTTTAATAAGTGGTACATGGACTGCAGCATCAAATACAACACCATTATTAGATGCTAAAAAAGGATATTTAATTTTTATCAGAGGTAGCAGAGATAATATAAATACAATAAATACAACTACAGGAAGTAGCAATACTACTTTAAGAGCTACAGGCACACTATTACAAGGCACACAAACTTTTGCAAGCTTAGTAGCCGATGATTTTCATTTTGTAACCAACCCTTATGCAGCAGCCATTAATTGGGGTAGCATTTATACCAATAATGCAGCATCATTTACCAAATATGTTTATGTGTGGGACCCTAATATTGGTACAAGAGGAGGTTATGTATCTATAGAAAATGATGGTACTACTTCACCTTCATCTACACTAACACAATACTTACAAAGTGGTCAGGCATTTTTTGTAAATACACTTACAGGTGCAGATAAAACATTAACTATTACAGAAGATGATAAACTAACAGGTAATAATAGTTTAGATATTTATCGTTCGGCAAATGCAGTAGAAAAATTAAGTGTATTATTAAGATTTACTGCTAATGCTAAAGATGTTTTAGCAGATGGTGTTTTAGCAAGATATGCAAATAATTATCAAAACACTTTAGACGATAATGATGCAGTACAAATGACTAATATGGATGAAGATATTGCCATTGTAAGCAATACCAAAAAATTAAGTTTAGAAAGCAGAAGCACTATTACAGAAAAAGATACTATGTATTTGCACATAGCCAATCTTAAAGCATCTCAAGCAAATTACAGATGGATAATAGCACCTCAAAATTTTGAAGCATTTAGATTACAAGCTTATTTAGTAGATAATTATACAGGTACAAATACAGCTATTAATTTATCTGATACTACTACTATACAATTTACAGTAAGCAATATTGCAGCATCAAAAGCAAATGACAGATTTAAAATTGTATTTGCAAAAAGACAAGCATATTATAGCAAAGCCAATAACTTATCTGCTGATGATGTAAATAGTTGGAGTAGTACAAAAGATGGTACAGGTAATGCACCATCATCTTTTAATGAAGATGCTTTGTTTGTAGTACAAGCAGCACATACATTAAACCTTAGCAATACATTAAACATAACAAATGGTTATATACAATTAGAAAATAATGCAATTATTAATAATACAGGCAATCTAAATTTAAGTTTAAATATAGATAATAATGGTACAATTACAGGTGCAGGTATTACTACATTAAATGGTATTATTAAACAAATAATTAGTGGTACAGGTAGCATTAGTAATTTAACATTAAATAATAGTGCAGGTGCTACAATTGCAGCAGAAAGTAAATTAACAATTTTACAAAATTATCAACCAAGCAATGGTGTATTAAACACAAATAATCAATTAGTATTATTAAGCAATGAAACTAATACAGCAAGTATTGGTACAGGTAATAGTGCAGGAAATTATTTACGTGGTGCAGTAACTATTGAAAGATATATACCTGCAAAAGACAGCAGAAAATGGAGCTTAATTACAAGCCCAATTACACAAACAATTGCAAAAGGTTGGCAACAACAAATACATATTACAGGTGCAGGTACAGGTGGTACAGTTTGTCCTTCATTAACACCACATACCAATGGATTTGATGCTACATTAAGCAATGCACCAAATATGTATAGTTACAATGCTGCTCAACAAAGTGGACAACGTTGGTTGCCTTTAACTAACACTCTTACAGAAACTTTACAAGCAGGTAAAGGATTTAGAGTAAATATTAGAGGCGATAGAAATATTGGTTGTAATTTATTAGATGGCACTATCACAAATGCTTTAGCAGTAGTATTAAAATCAACAGGTAGTATTAATGTAGAAAATAAAAATGCAGGAAACTTTAGTATCAACTATGCAAATGCTACAGCTAATAATTATGTATTAATTGGTAATCCTTATCCTGCAAGTATTAGCTTTAGTGCATTGCAAACAGCCAATAACAGCAGTATGGCTAATAATTATGCAATATATATACCTCAAAACAATGCAGGTATTTATACTTATTGGGATGGTGCTACACAAAGCTTTACAGGTGGCTTAGGTTATAATAATAGTGCAGGCAATACCATTGTAAGTGGACAAGCATTTTTTGTACAAGCCATACCAGCAACTGATATAAACTTACAATTTACAGAAGACCAAAAAATAAATAACCAACATACAGGTTACTTTAAAACACAAAGCTTTGATGAAAGATTAAAAATTAGTTATCTGCAAAATAATATAAAAGTAGATGAAGCTATTATACGTTTTGCTGATGATGCTACAATACAAAATACTACTATCAACAGTTTAGATATACCAAGTATGAATAGTGGTACATTTATTAGTAGTTTAAAAGCAAATAAAAACTTAGTCATCAACACAAGAAATTTACCATCATTATCTACCGATGAAGTTTGGTTAAATATTGCAGCAACTAATAGTGGCAACTATCAATTAAACTTTAGCGATTTTGAAAATTTTGCAGGTGTAAGTATAATATTAAAAGACCATTATACACAAACAGAGCAAAACATAATACATAATGCAAATTATCACTTTACAATAGATAAAGATATTGCAGCAACAAAAGGCTCTGCAAGATTTAGTGTACAATTTAAAAAATCTTTAGATGCTGTATATACCAGTAATGAAATAAAAATGTATCCTAACCCTGCTAATAAACAAGTTACTATTGAGTTTCCACAAAACACTAATACTAACTATCAATTACAAATTGCAGATTTAGCAGGAAAAATAGTGATACAACAAAAAATAAATACCACTACTGCACAAATAAATTTAAGTAAACTAACTACAGGAATTTATTTAGTTACCATTACTGATAATAAAGGAAATAAAGAAGTTAAAAAATTAGTAAAAGAGTAAACAGCAAAGTATATAATTGTTAATTAAAGAGAAAGAAACTGCCTAACTTATGAGAACAAGCATATTTATTAAAATAGTACTAACATTTATTTTATATATATCATTCAATAAAACAAATGCACAATTAATTATTGGAAGCGAAGTTTTTGGAGAGTCGCCTATTGCACCAAATGGTGTTACAAAACCAATTTTAGATAAAAATTGGGGTGTAGTACCAAGTGCCCAAAGCGATATAGGTTATATAGATAATCAGCAAAACCAAAATAATGTAAATGGAGAAGTAAGTAGCGATGCAGCAGGAGAGCCACCACCATTACCAGAAGATCCTGAAGATATTCCTTTAGATGGTGGCACTTCTGTACTAATTGCTATTGCTGTAAGCTTAGAGTATAAAAGAAGAAAACAGCAACGTACAGCAGCAATTAAAAATGAATAAGTTTATTTAAATTGACTGCTTACAATTAATTCTTTGCTACCAGCAGTGTGTATATAAAATCCTTCACCAGATTTTACACCTAATTTTCCTGCTGTTACCATATTTACTAATAAAGGACAAGGAGCATATTTTGTATTGCCATATCCTTGATACAATACATTTAATATACTTAAACAAACATCTAAACCAATAAAATCTGCTAATTGTAAAGGACCCATAGGGTGTGCCATACCTAATTTCATAATAGTATCTATTTCTTCTACACCAGCAATGCCTTCGTATAAACTATAAATAGCTTCATTAATCATTGGCATTAAAATTTTATTAGCAATAAAACCAGGATAATCATTAACTACACAAGGTACTTTGCCTAATTGCTTACTTAAACCAACAATAGTATCAGTAACAGTTTTATCAGTAGCATAGCCATTAATAATTTCTACTAATTTCATTACAGGTACAGGGTTCATAAAGTGCATACCAATTACAGCATTAGCTCTGTTAGTGGCTGCTGCAATTTTTGTAATAGAAATAGAAGAAGTGTTACTAGCTAATATGCAATGCTTAGGTGCAAACTCATCTATTTGTTTAAATATTTTTAATTTAAGTTCTACATTTTCTGTTGCAGCTTCTACCACTAAATCTGCATTAGCTACACCTTCTGCTAAAGAAGTGTTTGTAGTAAGATTTGTTAATGTTTGTTTTTTTTGTTCTTCTGTTAAACTGCCTTTAGCTACTTGTCTGTCTAAATTTTTACTAATAGTATTCAAAGCTCTTTCTAATTGTGTAGCATTTACATCTATTAAATTTACTGTAAAACCTGCTTGAGCAAATACATGTGCAATACCATTACCCATTGTGCCTGCACCTATCACTGAAATATTTTTCATACTAATTTTTTTTTGATACAAAGCAAAAATAACCTTTACCATTATTCAGTAGCTATTAAAGTATTATATTTCTTCTATAAACTATTCTTTCTTAAGTAATCAACCATTGATGGATGATTAATTTTTTCTAGTTAACATTGCAGTACAAACAAATATTATGTATCCTAATTTATTTTATTTTTTTAAAGATGTATTTGGTATAGAAATAGATGGATTAAAAATTATTAACTCATTTGGTTTTTTTGTAGCTATGGCTTTTATTGCAGGAGCTTGGGCATTAACCAGTGAGTTAAAAAGAAAACAACAACAAGGCTTATTTACTTATACTGAACAAGAAATTATTGTTGGCAAACCTGCATCTATAGCAGAATTAATTATTCATTTTTTATTAGGTTTTGTATTTGGATTTAAAATAATTGGTGGTTTTTTTATGGCAAATGCTTTTAACGACCCACAAGCATTTTTATTTTCATCTCAAGGCAATTGGTTATTTGGTTTATTAGCAGGTGCATTTTTTACTTGGCTAAAATGGAAAGAAAAAAACAAACAAAAATTACCAACACCCGAAAAAAGAATTTTTAGAATTTGGCCACATGATAGAGTAGGCGATATAGTAATTTATGCTGCAGTATTTGGCTTTGCAGGGGCTAAACTTTTTGATATTTTAGAAGCACCTGCTACATTTTTTAATATGTGGCAAGCTGTAAAAGAAGGTAAGCAAGATATTGGTTCATTACTGTTTAGTGGACTAACTTTTTATGGAGGTTTAATTGTTGCAGGAATTGCTATTATATTTTATGCCAAAAAATATAAAATACCTATTATACATTTAGTAGATGCTTTTGCACCTGCTATGATGTTGGCTTATGCTGTTGGTAGAATTGGTTGTCAGGTTTCAGGTGATGGAGATTGGGGTATTATTAATAGTGCATTTATTAGTAACGAGCATGGGCAAAGTATTGTAGCAACTGCAGAGCAGTTTAATACTGCATTACAAACCCATAGTAATTATTTAGTAAGCAAATTTGGTTCATTACAACAAATACATACTGCACATCTTGAACCTATTTTAGGCTTACCAAATTGGATGTTTGCTTACACTTTTCCTCATAATGTTGTAGGCGATGGTGTAGCTTTAGCTAATTGTACAGGTATGTATTGTAACTATTTGCCTATGCCTGTTTTTCCTACACCTTTTTATGAAATAACAGCTTGCTTAATTCTATTTTTTATTCTATGGTATTTACGCAAAAAATTAAAAGTACCTGGGCAACTAATGGGTATTTATTTAATCTTTAATGGTAGCGAAAGGTTTTTAATAGAAAAAATAAGGGTAAATGCTACTTATCAATTAATGGGCATGCAAATAACACAAGCCGAAATTATTTCATTTATTTTAGTGATAGCAGGTGTATTCTTAATAGTGCAATCTAAGAAATGGTATGTTAAACAAGCTAAATAGTTATAATAAACTATTGCACTTTTCGTTATAGAAATTCTTAAATTTGCAGAATGTGTAAAAATTAAATATAAAAAATTAATAATAATAAATTATGTGTGGAATTGTTGGTTATACAGGTAAAAGACAAGCTTACCCAGTAGTATTAAAAGGTTTAAAGCGTTTAGAATATAGAGGCTATGATAGTTCAGGTGTGGCTTTAAGAAATGATAATGGCTTACATATTTACAAAAAGAAAGGCAGAGTAACCGAAATGGAAGAAGAAATAGTAGGTAAAGATGTAAATGCTACAATTGGTATTGGTCATACACGTTGGGCTACACATGGCGAACCTAATGATGTAAATGCACATCCTCATAAAAGTAATAATGGAAAATTAGCTATGATACATAATGGTATTATAGAAAACTATGCTCCATTAAAACAAGATTTAATTAATAAAGGTTATACTTTTTCTAGCGATACAGATACAGAAGTTTTATTAAACTTTATAGAAGATATTCAAAAAAATAATAATTGTGGTTTAGAGGAAGCTTTACGTATAGCATTAAAACGTATTGTAGGGGCTTATTGTATTTTAATAATTAGCGAAGACGACCCTGAAACAATTATTGCTGCAAGAAAAGGAAGTCCATTAGTAATTGGTATTGGTAAAGGAGAACATTTTTTAGCCAGCGATGCAAGCCCTATCATTGAATACACAAAAGAAGTAGTGTATGTAAATGATTATGAAGTAGCCATTGTAAAACCTGATGAATTAATATTAAAAAATTTAGGCAACGAAAAGCAAACTCCTTTTGTTACTAAATTAGATATGGATTTAGCTGCTATTGAAAAAGGTGGTTATGAACACTTCATGCTTAAAGAAATTCATGAACAACCCGATACTATTTATGATTGTTTAAGAGGCAGATTATTACCAGATACAGGACAAATAATGATGAGTGGTATTGAAGATAATATAGAAGCATTGAAAAATGCTAATCGTATTGTAATGGTTGCATGTGGTACAAGCTGGCATGCAGGTTTAATTGCAGAATATATGATAGAAGAATTATGCAGAATACCTGTAGAAGTAGAATATGCAAGTGAGTTTAGATACAGAAATCCAATTGTAAATAAAGGAGATGTAATTGTTGCTATTTCGCAAAGTGGCGAAACAGCAGATACAATTGTAGCACTTGAAAAAGCTAAAGAACAAGGTGCATTTATTTTTGGTGTTGTAAATGTTGTAGGTAGCAGTATTGCACGTATTAGTCATGCAGGTGCTTACACACATGCTGGTCCAGAAATTGGTGTTGCAAGTACTAAAGCTTTTACTGGTCAGTTAGCAGTTTTAGCAATGATGGCATTAAAAATTGCTAAAGCAAAAGGTACTATAGAAGAAAAACGCTACTTACAATTAATGAGAGACCTTAATAACATTCCAGAAAAAGTAAAAGAAATATTAGCAGACACAACTACTATTCAAAAAGTAGCTCAAAAATATAAAGATGCTTCAGACTTTTTGTTTTTAGGACGTGGATATAATTTCCCTGTTGCATTAGAAGGTGCATTAAAACTAAAAGAAATTTCTTATATCCATGCAGAGGGTTATCCTGCTGCAGAAATGAAACATGGTCCTATTGCATTAGTTGATGAAACTTTACCTGTTGTTTTTGTTGCTACCAAAGATTCTTACTATGAAAAAATAGTAAGCAATGTACAAGAAATTAAAGCAAGAAAAGGTCAAGTAATTGCAGTTGCTACACAAGGCGATAATGTAATACCTAATATGGCAAATGATGTAATGTTTGTACCAGATACAGACGAAGTAATAGCACCATTATTAAGTGTTATTCCTTTACAATTAATTAGCTATTATGTAGGTGTTGCAAAAGGATATGATGTAGATAAACCAAGAAACTTGGCTAAGAGTGTAACTGTGGAGTAATTTATTTTATCGTCATCATCATTAATGTTGAAGCTAAAATTTCATCATTAAAAAAATTACATAAGCCTCATGCCACAAAACGATATTAAAAAAAGCCATTTATCATCGCTTGGTTACGATTTTATAAATAAAGAGCATATTCCTAAAGGTAAAAATGAATATTACCTCAGAAATATGCAAAATAAAAGTGGTATAGCCTATCGTCATCTTACTGCTTACGAAATAGAAGTTTTAGTACGCAACAGAAATACCAGCGATGATTGGAATAATATTTTTGTTAGCGATGCTTTTAATCCAGAGCTTGTACAAAATTGTAAATTATATGGCTTAGTTAAAATAGGTAAGTTAGAATCTTTTTGTTTAGAGTATAGCGATTTAAAAGTACCAGTTGGTTTATACAATTCTACCATTATTAGCTGCGATTTAGGCGATAATGTTTGTATAGATAATGTTCGCTATCTCTCTCATTATATTTTAGGTAATGAAGTAATTATTGTAAATGTTAATGAGTTATCTACTACTAATTTTGCAAAATTTGGTAATGGTATTATAAAACAAGATGAGCCAGAAGCCATAAGAATTTGGTTAGAAATATGTAATGAAAATGGTGGTAGAAGCATTTTGCCTTTTAATGGAATGCTTACAGCTGATGCATTTTTATGGAGCAAGTATAGAGATGATAAAAAGTTATTAGATAAATTTAAAGAATTTACAGAAGCCAGATTTAATAATAAAAGAGGTTATTATGGAAAAGTAGGACATAGAACTGTTATAAAAAATACAGCAATCATTAAAGATACTTGGATAGGTAATGATGCTTATATTAAAGGTGCTAATAAACTTAAAAATCTTACTATCAACTCTGGCGATGAAGGTAAAACACAAATAGGAGAGGGCTGTGAACTTGTTAATGGAATTATTGATTATGGTTGCAGAATTTTTTATGGTGTAAAAGCTGTAAGATTTTTTATGGCTTCTCACTCTCAATTAAAATATGGTGCCAGATTAATTAATTCTTATTTAGGTAATAATGCTACTATATCTTGTTGCGAAGTATTAAACTCTTTAATTTATCCTGCACACGAACAACATCATAATAATTCATTTTTATGTGCAGCATTAATAATGGGGCAAAGTAATATTGCAGCAGGTGCTACAATAGGCTCTAACCATAACTCAAGAGCTGCAGATGGCGAAATTGTTGCTGGTCGTGGTTTTTGGCCTGGCTTGTGTGTAAGTTTAAAACACAATAGCAAATTTGCATCGTTTACTATTTTAGCTAAAAGTGATTATTTATATGAGTTAGATATTAAAATTCCGTTTGCACTTGTAAGTAACGAGGTTCATAAAAATGAATTAAATATTTTACCAGGTTATTGGTTTTTATACAATATGTATGCACTTGCAAGAAATAGTGGTAAATATGTAGATAGAGATAAAAGAACAGATAAAGCTTTAGATATTGAATATGGTTATTTAGCACCAGATACAATTAATGAAATGCATACAACCTTAGCAATATTAGAAGAAGCTACAGGTAAAGCATGGTTTGTAAAAAATAATTTAATTAATAAAAAAACGAAAGAGCATTTTATACAAAAAGGAAAAGAATTATTAAATACAAAAGATAAATCTGTTCAAGAGCTAGATGTTGTTGTAGATAATTTTGAAAATAGCAAACGTAAAGTTGTTATTAAAAAAGTAATAACAGCATATCATTTATTTAAAGAGTTAATTACTTACTATGGTACTACTACTTTAATCAATTATATACAACAGCAAAAAACTACTTCTTGGAAAAGTATTAAAGCTACACTACCTAAAAAACCAGTTATTACAGAGTGGTTAAATATTGGTGGACAATTAATGCCTACAACTGTAGTAGATAATTTAAAAAATAGAATTAAAACAGGCAGTATTAATTCTTGGGATGCAGTACATAAGTTTTATAAAACACAAGCAGCAAGTTACGAAAAACAAAAACTGCATCATGCACTTGCTTCTTTATTAGCTATAAAAAATATTACAATGAGTAATATTAATTTAGCTACATTAAAAATATTGTTAGATGAAGCTTTAACTTCTCAACAATGGATGTCAGCAGGTATTTACACTTCAAGAGAAAAAGATTATACCAATAGTTTTAGAAAAATGGTGTATGATACTACAACAGAGATGAATAATGTGTTAGGTTCGTTAGAACAAAATTCTTTTATTACACAACAGAAAAAAGAGTTTAAACAGTTTGCTTCAGCTATTCAGCAGTTAAAGAAAAATTTAAAATAAAAAAAAGGTGTGAAATTTTTCACACCTTTTTTTTAACTTACTAATCCGCTTTATTTATTTTATAATTTCTAAATCATCTATATTAATTCTTAATCTGTTATTAGTACTTCTTAAGAAAGAAGTGTTTTCAATTAATATACGTACATTTTCTGTAGGTGTTGCAGGTATTGTATAGCTTGCATTTGTAAATGAACCTCTAACACCAACAACTTTAGTTAAAGCAGTCCAAGTAGTACCACCATCTTTAGAGTATTTTAATTGTACACTATATTCTTGTGTATCATCAGAACCTTCATTAAAGTTAGTACCACCAAATTTAAATTTCACTTGCTGAATACCCGTAATATCAAACTCCATTTTAATAGAACCTTCTTTAGCATTAGTACCACGTAGTCTGGCAGATTGTGCACCATTTTTTAAATCACTAGCATTATCGCCTATTAAAGCATCTGTAAAATACCAAGAACCACTACCTAAAGTTACAGCTACATCTGTATAATTTGTTTTAGCACCTGTTTCAAAATTTTCTGTAGTTGCACCTGGTGTTGTACCTCCACCACTTCCTGGTACATCTGCACTTGTTCTAATAGTAATTTGTGGAGTACCATTATATAAAGATACATAACCAGTAAATGAAGTTGCAGTAGCAGGTAAGCTTACTCCTAATGCTGTTCTTACAAAAGAAACTATTGTACCACTTGCATCTGTAACATCATAATTAATACCAGCAGAGTTGGTAGAAGTTTGTGCAATAGTTACATTACTTAAAGTAACAACTGTAGAAGACCAATTATTAATATTAGTACCAATTTGAGTTACAGTTGTAGCTCTTGGAACTACAGATCCTGTACCAGCTTTTTCTGAATTTACTACATTATTAATTTGTAAATCTCCATTAAAAGTAGAAATAGCTAAGTTGGATAAATCTATTTTAACACTATCATTTAAAGCAAAGTTTGGATTAATGCTAGGAAATCTTAATTGTATGCCATAACCACTAGCATCTTGAATACGATAATTACCATTTGCTTCATTAGCAGTATTAGAAACAATAATTCCTTTAATACCTGTACTTGCAGGTATTGTAGCACCACTACCTAAAGCTCTAATTTCTTGAATAGTTTTATAAACTAAACTTGTACTTACACCACTACCACATCTTGGGTCTTTAAATTGTATATCAGATGTATCACGAATTAATAATTGTTTAGTGCCATTAAAGAAAGTATAAATAGCAGTAATAGTTCCTTTGCCATTAGGTACATTAATACCAGCAAAGTTTGAGTAACTACTACTTCTTAAAATAATACTATTACCAGAGCAGTTTTGTAAATTAATATTTACAGCAGAGGTAGTTAAATTAGGATCACCAAAAGTTTTACTAGTATCAGCAGCAATTACTTGAAAATCGCTAAACTGTATTAAAGTATTTTGAACACTATCTTGTAAAGTAGTTACTAAATCTCCAAAGTTGGTAATTACTTTTGGGGTAATTGTATTGCCTAAACTTCCTTTTACAATATATTGATCAAATAAATTTTGTGGTATAGGAGTTTGTTTAAGTGTAGAGCTTGAATTATCTATAGCACCTAATTGCACCATTCCTCCATATTCACCTATACATAAACCTTTTACTTTAATATAAATTCTACGACCTACAGGATAAGAGTTAAAAGTGTTAGTACCATCTAAACGTATACTTATACCACCTGAAGCATCTTGTATAGCAATAGATTTATAAAAGTTACCACTTCTATCATCTGCTACTACAATACCAGCAATAATTTTATCGTCTGTAATTTCTACTACAGTACCTGCAGTAGGTAATAATGCTTTAAGTTCTTTTAAAGTCATTGTTACAGGCAAATTTGGGTCAACAAAAGTTCCATCTGGTTCATCGAACTTTTTGTTACATGCAGCAATCATTGTAATAGTGGCGATCGTTATAAATAAAGTAGCCAACCAATTGAATTGTTTATATTTCATAATACTCATTTGATAAAGAATTTAATATTGTTTAATTTAATTGTTATTAGAATCTAAATGTTACACTTGCAAAATAATTTAAACCATAAGCATAATAATATTTTGCAGGAAATTTATTTATGTTTTTATCGGTATAGTCAAAACGTAATTGTTCAAAACCACCAGATATAATACTCTTATTATTTAATAAATTATTGATACCTAAATTAAATACTAAGTAATTAGATTTTCCTTTTACTATACTCATGTTTTTAGGAAGTCTCCAACTCCAACCTCCAAAAAAATCTACTGTATATTCATCAGATAATTTTGTTTGAGCTAAAATATCTTCTCTTAATGCAGCTTCATTTGGTTTAGTAATATCTAATCCTTCTACTGCACTATAAGTTCTTCTAATTGGGTTAAAGTCTAACCATCTGTTAGCTGCATAATTAGCACTTAAACTAACAAACCAAAACTTAGGGCTACGATAAGATAAACCAACACTATAAGTATTTTGAGGAGAACTTGGTAAACGATAATTCTGAGAATAAATTAAATCGTTAGTTAAAACAGATGCATTATTATCTACAGTAATTGCTGCATTTTGTCTGCTATTATAATAATATCTACCAGCAGAAATTGCCACATTTAAAGTTACATTTTTAACAATTTTAGCTTCTGCACCAAACTCTAAACCAAATAATAATTTATCTATATTACTCATAGCATAGTTTACAAAGTTTCTATATCCATCATGATAAAAAGTTAATACATTCATTTGGTTATTTAATTGTGTATAATAACCTGTTAATCTAACTTTAAGTTTAGGAGCATTTAATACATAACCAGCTTCTAAAGTTTGTATATCTTCATTGGTAGTATTGTTTTGTATAAAATCTCTTGTTCTTGGCGATATGTAAACATTATCAAATAAAGGAGCTCTGGTTAATACAGCACCATTTGCATAAATATAATTTCTTCCATCAATTTTATAAGTAACACCTGCTTTTACTGCATAATTATTAAAATTATTTACTGATGATTGCCCAAAAGAATTATTAGGGAAAATTCCTGTTTGTGTATAGCCTACTCTCCAAAATTTAGTATTAGAAAGTTCGCCTGCTAAAAAGAAATCTACTTTTTTAAATTTAAATACACCTTGTAACCAAGTAGATGCTTTACGAATTACAATATCATAATCGTAACCAAACTTATCTCCTTTATATAAAATTCTGTTAGGTGTATTTAAGTCGTTTTGATTAGCAGAACTGTTATTAGGGAAATCTCTTTCTGCAAACTGATTTAAGTTTACATAAAATTCGCCACCTAATAAATCGGCTACTTCTTTATGATAATTATTTGTTTGACTTTGAAATGCAACACCACCAGTTAACTCTGTATTTTTACCAATGCTTGTATTAAAAGTAGAGTTAAAGTTTAAACGTCTGGTTTCAATTACTCTTTCTTCTACAATATAACGGCTTCTTTTACCAGAAACTGTATTACCAATAATGCCATTAGCATCTTGTATAGCAGCAAAACTATTTCTGTTTACTTGATATAAACCATCCCAATTAATTTGTCTTTTATTTACATCGTTTTGCATTGCTTCTAATACAGCTTGTTGCAAAGCACCACCTAATTGATAGCTTGGTAAATATCTGTAATAATCTGGTCTTGGGTCAGGTGCATTATACCAATCTAATGCACTGGTACTTCTTTTACCCCATGTAGCACTAATAGCTGTATTAATTGTAGTACGATTATTAAAACGATATTCATCGCTTAAAATAAATGTAGGCTGATTACTTTTTGCTACACTGGCATTTCTTACTTTACCTTTTTGCAAACCCCAAGTTGGATTATAAAAATTATCTCCAGCAATCTTTCTCATTTCTTCTGTTGCAGCACTTTGTCTGCCATTTTCTGTAGGTGCATTAAATATTGCTAATGATAATAAATTCTTTTGCCCTAATCTTTTATCAATACCAATATAATAGCTATAACCATTATAATAGCTGCCTTTTACATAACCTTCATCTGCACCTCTAAAGCTTCCTGCAAATACAAATGCCCAACCTTTTTTACTAATACCAGTTCCATGATAAAAGGTAAAACGATGTGTATAATTTCTGTTGCTTAAAGCATAACCTAATTGGGTTTGTTTTCTTTGTTTACTTGCTCTGGCATCTATAGCACTAGATGTACCAATATCGCCAAAGCTAAAAGTACTAGGTCTTAAGCCTAAAGAAACATCACGGTTTCTCATTACATCATTTAATCCACCCCATAAACCAAAAGGTGTAAAACCATTGTCTAAATTATCCATAGGAATACCATTTAAATAAGTAGTATTCATATCTCCATCATAGCCTCTTAATCTATACCTAAAAGCATTAAAGTTAAAAGACATAACAGAAAAGTATGGATCTCTTCCTGCTGTTAAAACACTAGAAACATTTTGAGTGCCACCATCACCTCTATCATCTTCATCAATAGTAACAACAGCAATATTATCAGACATGGCATCTTTTACCTCATCTGTAATGGTGGTATCTCGGCTGGCTGTTGTTGTTGTTTGTTTTTTTTGTGCCAATAGTGTTGATGGCACAGCTATTAAAAAAAATATAATAGCAAGGTTAGATAATCTTAGCATAAATATAATTTAATCGCAAAGGGCAAATATACACCCTATTTTCAAAATATTTTATAGTTATTTAGATTAATAAATAAAAAAAACCTCTTTTTTTACAAGAGGTTTCTATAAATTTTTTAGAAAATAACTATTTTGTTAGTTCTATGGATTTAAAGTAGGTTTCTTTTTGCAGTATATCTGTTGTTGAATTAAATATGCAAGAAAATACATACATCTTAGCACCTATAAATATACATTTGAAAAATATTTTTTGATTTTTCGATTTATCTACTCCTTCAATTTCATAAGCTACATAATTATTCCATTTTACAATAACAGATTTTGTAATTTCAGCATCTGGTGTTTGGCCTGTTAAGCCTACTTTAAATTGTTCAAAAAATTCTTCTGTTTCTATTAAACCAGCTAATGTAGCAGAGTCTAAACCCATTTGCTCTAAATCTGCCAATGATGCAGTTATTAAACTACTATCTGTATATAAAAATTTATATCCAGTTACACCTTCTGCAATTGGGGAAGGCTCTGCAGGAAATTTTACAGATATTCTATTATCTATTTTTTTTAATACCCAATTAGTTTGTGCATTTGCTGGTAATGCAAATAAAATAGTACAAAACGATACTATTAAAGGAATAAAAAGCTTCTTCATTTTTTAAGTGTTTAATTAATTATTTAGCAATATTAAGTAATTACAATTATAAAATTACATAATCTCCATTATCGTTAATAGAAATAATAGGTAGTTGTTTATGGAGTTCAAAATATTCAAAAACTTCTTTTAACTTTTCAGTAAAAAGTTTATACTCTCTATCATCTTCTGTTACAAGTTTTAGTTTTTGAGCACTTTTGGTATTATTAAATTTTATAGGAAAAATATGAATGGGTATAAAATCATTGCCAAAATGTTTGGCATAAGAACTTAGAATATAAATTTCTTCCATAGGCTTATCCATTACAGGAATACAACCAACAGTAGTACAACTGCCATGAATATAAATATCGCTACCGGGTTTTGCAGAATCGCTTAATAATAAATCAGATGCATTAGGATAATTAATACCTAAACTTAAATGATATTCACTATTTGGGTTAAAGTTATTGATATAATAAAAGCCTTCTGGCACTTGATAATCTCCTTCCATTCTTTTAGGTCCTAGATTACCACTTAATGCACAAACTTTATAAGTTTTAAATAATTGATATTTTTCTTTACTGCTATTGCGTACCCAAACTTCTAATTGAGAGTCGAACTTAAAACTACGTATGTATAATTGTTTAGGAGGCCATTGTAATTTTGCCTGTTCAAATTGCTTTTTTAATGTATCTTCTTTTGCTTTTAATGCTTTAGCAACTCTTGGAAATCTTTTTTGATAATCCAAAAAAGAAGTTTGTGCAATAATAGTACTACTCAATAAAAAAAATAAACAAGTAAATGACCAAACTTTCAACTTCATAAACCCAAAAATATAGCTAAAGGCTTTGTAAAAATAGGGTTGTGTATTATATTAACAAATTTATGCAGTAATTAACATCGTTAATAGAAAAACAGTTGTTAAGACATATTTATAAAAGCAAACTCATCTAATAAAATCTTAAATTTTTAATAGTTTAGATGCTTGATGCTGATAAATAATTAATCTTGTAACTTGAGCAATAATTTTATGTAGTATGAAAATATTTTTTTCATGGTTGTTGTCTATAATTTCTTTTACTGTAGTAGCACAAAAGCTTACAACAGAAAATAAACAGTTATTAAATAATTTAGAAAAAGAAATGATTCCTTTTGCTAGAAATATGGTAATGGCAGATGATGTTGTAGATAGATATAGAGCAGATAGCAATTTTACCAGAGGTTTAGTAAAAGCATTAAAAACACCTTATTCTTTTTATTACAATTTCGATTCTATTAATACCATTTCTAAACTTTATGCACCTGATAGTACATTTAAAATTTTTACTTGGCAATTAGAAAAAGATTATAGTTCTGTTAGGCAAAAAGGTGCTATACAATTAAATACTCATGATGGAAGTTTAAAATTAATTCCACTTTTTGATGCTTCTGATGATACTGAAAATCCTGTAGATTCTATTAGAAATACAAACAGATGGATTGGGGCTTTGTATTATAAAATTATTTTAACCACTTATCAAAATAAAAAATATTATACCTTAATAGGCTTTGATGAAAACAATGAAAAGAGTAATAAAAAATGGATTGATGTATTAACTTTTGATAATAATGGTACACCAAAATTTGGTGGTAGATATTTTCAATATCCTAATGATGAATTAAAACCTAAACAACCAGCTTTTAGATTTTGTATAGAGTATAAAAAAGATGCTCGTGCAAGAGTAACTTATGATGAAGAAATGGGTATCATTGTTTTTGATCATTTAATTAGCGAAGGCAATACACCAGAACAAAAACAAACGCTTATACCTGATGGAGATTTTGAAGGTTTTAAATGGGTTGATGCTCATTGGGTGCATATTAATAAACTATTTGATTATAAAGTAGATTTGAATGGTGTGGACCCAATAATTGGAAATCCTCCTGTACCAAAACCTTTAACAGACTCTAAACCATCTAAGAAAAAACAAAAAGCTACAGACGATGATAACCCTTATAAAGTAAATGATAATAAAAGAAAAAGAGAAGATAAAAGACAACAAGAAGAATATTAATATCTAACTTTTACTACTTAATTATTTGCTATTAAAGCAGTATGTAGTTTTAATTTTTACATTTGCCCAAATTTTATTTTAAATGAATTTAATTGAAGAATTACGTTGGCGTGGTATGATAGCTGATATAATGCCTGGCACAGAAGAACAATTATTAAAAGAAATGACTACAGGCTATGTAGGTTTTGACCCTACTGCAGAAAGCTTACATATTGGTAGCCTTGTACCTATTATTTTATTAGTGCATGTACAAAATGCAGGCCATAAACCAATGGCTTTAATTGGTGGTGCTACAGGTATGATAGGAGACCCAACAGGTAAAAGTGCTGAAAGAAATTTATTAGACGAAGCTACTTTACAAAAAAATATTACTGGTATTAAAAATCAGTTATCTAAATTTTTATCTTTTGATACAGATAAACCTAATGCTGCTGTTTTAGTAAATAATTACGATTGGTTTAAATCTATTTCGTTTATAGATTTTTTAAGAGATGTAGGTAAGCATATTACTGTAAATTATATGATGGCAAAAGATAGTGTAAAAAAACGTATAGAAGGAGAAACAGGTATCAGCTATACTGAATTTGCTTATCAACTTATGCAAGGCTACGATTATTATTGGTTGTATAATAATATGAATTGTAAATTACAATTTGGTGGTAGCGATCAATGGGGAAATATGACAACAGGTGCAGAATTAATAAGAAGAAAATGTAGTGGCGAAGCATTTGTTTTTACTTGCCCATTAATTACAAAAGCAGATGGTGGCAAATTTGGTAAAACAGAAAGTGGCAATGTATGGTTAAGTGCAGATAGAACTACACCTTATCAGTTTTATCAATTTTGGTTAAATGTAAGTGATGCAGATGCAGAAAAATGGATAAAGATTTTTACTTTCTTATCTAAAGAAGTAATTGAACAATTAATTACTGCACATAAAGAAAATCCTGCTGCCAGATTATTACAAAAAACCTTAGCAAAAGAAGTTACCATTTTTGTACATAACGAAAATGAATATTTAAAAGCAGTAGAAACAACAGAAAAATTATTTGCAAATGCCAATGCACCTGCAGAAAGTTTAAGTGAAGATGATTTAGAAAATATGGAAGGTGTACAAAAAATAAATTTTGATGTAGCAAAAATTAATACTGCTATAGATGCAATAAGTTTTTTAGCAGAATCAGGAATTTTTCCAAGTAAAGGAGAGGCAAGAAAAATGCTACAAAATGGTGGTGTTAGTATTAACAGAAAAAAAGTAGAAGATATACAACAAACTATTCAAGCAAGTATGCTGTTGCATAATAAATATTTATTAGTACAAAAAGGGAAGAAGCATTATTACTTGGTTACTTGTGCTTAAAGAGTATTATTCTTCTGTTGTAGATTTACTATATTTTTTGTAAGTGTTAATTCCTTTTAAAACTTCTTTTTTCCAAAGAGTAGGTTTGGTACTGTACTTTGCATTTGCCATTGCATTTATCCAAAGTTGATAATCTTCATTGCCTTTTAATTTAGCATAATATTTTTTTCTGCTAATAATTCTGCAAAAGTCTTTAAAAGAATCTTCATCAGTTGTATATTGTTTGTAAGCACTTTTAATACCTTTTGTTTTTAGTAAATTATTTTTTCCTTTTACGCCAAAATGGTTTTTTAATAATTTACAATTTCTGCTTTTGCCTGCACCAGATTCTATAATACTTACAGCAGTAATAATACTTACAGGAATACCATATTCAGCTGAAAGTGCTGCTACAGTATTGCTATGTTTTTGAATGTATTTTTTAGCAGTTTGTGCATGTGAAAATGAAAAAGAAAATACAATTAAACCAACAATCAGTAAAACATATTTTAATAATTTTTGCATAGAAATATTTTAAATTACATTTACTATCAATTTACAATAGCTAATTAAAATATTTTTTAAAGATACTATTTTGAACTTACATTTATTTAATAATTATACCATGAAAAAAATATTACTCTATATAACCATTATTGCTTTTGTAACTTCTTGTAAAAAAACAACAGATGATAATGGATTACCAGAGCAAGTATTAAAAGATGTAGTATATGCATCAACTAATGCATTACAAAATATGGATGTTTATTTACCTGCTAATAGAAGTACAGCTACAACTTATCCTATTATTTTAGTACATGGAGGTAGTTGGAGTGGTGGAGATAAAACAGATTTTGATGCTGATATTGCAAGCATAAAAGCAGCTTTAAATAATTACGCAGTTTTTAATATTAATTATCGATTAGCAAATGGTACATCAGTTTTAGTACAACAACAAATTGACGATATAAATGCTGCTATCAATTTTATTGATACTAAAGCAAATGAATATCAAATTAATACTTCTAAGATAGGTATTGTAGGTGCAAGTGCTGGTGCACATTTATCTTTATTAAAAGCTTATAAATATAATACAGATAATAAAATTAAAGCTGTAGTAGATTTATTTGGTCCAACTAATATGGAGTGGATGTATAACAATCATCCAATGCCTACTTTTTCTCAACCAATTATTCAAAATGTTATTGGTTTTACACCTACAACAAACCCAACTGCTTATTTTAATGCAAGCCCTATAAATTTTGTTTCATCATCTGTACCTCCAACAATTATTTTTCATGGTACAGCAGATTTAGTAGTACCTATAAGTGAAAGTAATCAGTTGCAAACTGCATTAGCAACAGCAGGTGTTAATTATGAGTATTATACTTATATAGGAGAAAGCCATGGTTGGACAGGCACAAACCTTACAGATACACACAATAAAATAATTGCTTTTATCAAAAAATATGTAAAATGATTTTTTGTAAAAAATAAAAAAGGCTGCTTAAGTTAAGACAGCCTTTGCTTGTTAGTTTTGGTTGCGGTTATAAAGATTTTATAAATTTATTAGCCATTCTTACATAGTCATCACTCTTTTGTTCTGTTGCTACTTCAATACATTTTTCTGCAGATTTTTTTGCACTTACTTTATCGCCAGCATCTTTTTCAATTCTTGCTTTTAACATATACATCCAAAAAGATTTTGGTGAAGCATCAATAGCTTTACTTACACATTGTAATGCTTTAGCATAATTTTTATCGTACTCATAATAAAAATTTGCAGCAGCATAATAAGTACCTGTACTAACTTTTTCTGCAGCTAATGCTTGTTCAGTTTTTGCTCTTACTACATCTTTTACATTAGTAG
Source organism: Bacteroidota bacterium (assembly GCA_963169635.1). Taxonomy (GTDB): domain Bacteria; phylum Bacteroidota; class Bacteroidia; order Chitinophagales; family Chitinophagaceae; genus UBA1930. The sequence continues at coordinate 1,804 of CAUJDL010000039.1, read as the reverse complement.
TAATTGGTAGGCTTACAGCAGTTTTGTTCCACATTAAATGCAGTTCACAACTTTCTGCTTTAATATTAGCAAACTGTATAGTAAACATTTCTAATTTATTTTTTAGCTTCATTACTTTAGCATTATATCTTACTACATCGTTTGCTTGTTTATATGCTGCAGGAGAAGTAACAGTTGTATCTTTTGAAATAATAATAGTCCATTCATCGCTGCCAGGTATTGTTAATAAACCATATTTTCCAGGAGCAATATTTACACCATTAATAGTTACCTCATCTGTAAAATATAATGTTGTAGCACCATTAGCACCAGTACGCCAAACATTATTTAAAGGCACTAACTCACTTCCTTCTTTAAATACTTCTCTTCCTTTTACTGATGGACGAGAATAACTTAATTCAATTTTACCAAGTCCAAAATGCTGACTTACAGTTTGTAAAGGACTAGGTGCAGGCATTTTTATTTGTGCATCTATACCAAAGCTTAATAAAATTGATGCAACAAAAAATAATAATTTTTTCATATCGCTTTAATTTAGGTAGCGAATGTAAGAAGATATTTTTTATTAGTACTTACCTGTTTGATGAAGTGTATGATATAAAATAAAAAACCTCAAACAAAATATTTATCTGTTTGAGGTTTATCAAATATGTTTTATTTTTTAGTAACCACTGCTTGGTGCTACTTCTTCTATACTTTCATTTGCTTTTTTATTTTCTTTAGTAATATTATAAACATCAGTTATCATATTTAAAATACTTACTAAACTATTGTCTTTATCATTGGCCATTTTAACTTTTACATTGCTCTTTATACTGTTGCCAGAAAAGTTATTAGTTGTAGCTACTACATTTTTAAAAGTATTGTTTACACTAGTTAATACTTTTTGTAATTGTACTTCTTTAGTACTATTAATAATTCCTGTTAAAAAGCTATTAATATCAAAGAATGTAGCAGCAGTTTTACCAGAAAATTCTGATAAAACATCAGAGCTAATATTTGATTTAGTTTTATTAGCTACATAAGCTTTATATACTTCTTCGCTACTTGCAATGACAATTATTTTTTCATCAGCAGAGAAATAATAACCAGTAGAAGCCATCATATCTGTTGCACCATAGCCTGTACTTGTTTTTGCAATAAAGCCATACTCTACACCTTTATTCATTAAATTATTAAATGCTACTTTATCGCCTACAGGTGCAGTTAAAATAAATTTAAACTCAGGTGTAGTTTTTGTAGATTTATAAGGCGATGAACCATCGTAACTTGGATAGATTACTTCTTTAGTTGTTATACTAAAATCTGATAAAGCCATATTAATCTCTCCTTTTAATGCTTTAAAAACATCTGCACTTGTTAAGCCTACTTGTGTTAATACACTTTCTAATAAACCTTTAATTTCTAATTCTTTTAATAAACCATCGAACAATTCAGGATTAAATGAAAATAAAAGTGTACCATTTAAATGCTGACTAGGAAAAAATTCTGCAAGATGTGTATTTACTTTTGCTCCTGAATATTTCTTTAAAATACTACTTAACATTGGGTTGGCATAAAATGTACTTACTACATCTATACTTCCTTTTTCAAAACTAAAAGTAGCAGTAGAATAATTATCTTCTAACAACTCTTGAAGTTTAGGAATATTTAAAGGTGTAGCTGTTAAATAATTTAATGCACCTGCTGTAGAGCTTAAGAAATAACCATCTGCTTTTGTTTTAAACATATCATTAAAATAACTTACAGAAGTAATGCTCTCATGATCTTTTAAAGAAAAATAACGCGTTACTGCTGTTTTTTG